>JBDKIN010000107.1:0-8414 GCA_039797095.1 Verrucomicrobiota bacterium | reverse complement strand
GATAATAGGGAGCCGTCGGAGGGCAGGGGAAGGGCATAATCCCGCGGGTTATCCGCGGACTTATGCACAACGGCTCGGGCGGCCGTCGCCACGGGCGCAAGCTTCGGCTTGCTTCAGCATGGGTCGCCCCCTGTATCAGCCCTCGTTCCCCATGAGAATCTTCGTCGACGGTACCGAATCTTTTTGGCGGCCGGAGAACCGCACGGGAATCCAGAGGGTCGTGCGTGAAGTCTGCCGACGTTGCGCCGAACAGGCGCCGGCCGGGACGACGGCCCTGGCGGTGCAGTTCGACGGCCGACGCTGGGGCGAAGCCATCCGTGCCGACGGGCCGGCCTACCGGCTGTTCGCCCGGTGCCGGGATCTCGCGGGTCGCGGTCGTTCCTTCCGGCGTTTGTCCCGGGCGAAGTGGGCGGCCGCGCCCTCGCAGCTATGGCATGGCGGAGCAATGGCATGGGGGGTTCTCGGCACGCTCCTCGGCTCGGCCGGTGCCAGGCTGATGCGCACCTTGCTGCGCGCCGCCAAGCCGGTCGAGCTGCGCGCCGGCGATGTCCTGCTCGTCCTTGATTATCCGGTCCGCCGTTTCCCCTCCGTCGCCGAAGCCAAGGCCAAAGGGGTGCGCGTCGTCTCCGTCATCTACGACTGCGTGCCTCTTTCGCACTCTCAGTTCTACCCGGACGACGAGGATTTCGCCGAACTCTTCCGGTGGTCCGCCGCGAACGCCGAGGGCATCATGACGATCTCCGCCTACTCCGAGCAGGAGATCCGGTTGCGCCTGCCCGCTTCCGGACCATGGGTCGGCCATTTCCATCTCGGGGCGGATTTCAAGGGCGTGGCAGCGGGGGTCCCCCGGTCCGGGCTGGCGGAAGCCTTCCGGCGACCGTGTTTCCTGATGGTGGGCACCCTCGCCCCGCATAAGAACCACGCCCAGGCCTTGGACGCCATGGAGCTGCTTTGGGAAGAGGGCGTCGACGCCAGCCTGCTCATCATCGGCAAGGTCGGCTGGCAGGCGGATGTGTTGCTGGGGCGTATCTCGACCCACGCGGAGCTCGGCCGGAGGCTTTTCGTCGTCCATGACATGGACGACGCCTCGCTTGCGCATGCCTATGGACAGGCGCATGCCTTGATCGCCGCATCCTATGTCGAAGGCTTCGGCCTGCCCTTGGTGGAGGCGCTGGGCCGCGGCCTGTCCGTGATCGCCTCCGACATTCCGGTCTTCCGCGAGATCGCCGGAGCCGCCGTCGACTTCTTCCCGCTGGAGGATCCTGCCGCCCTGGCCGCCGAGCTGCGGCGTAAGGCAGCCGCTCCGCGCCGTCGGGTCGAGGGATGGAACTGGCTCAGTTGGGATGAATCAACCCGGCTTCTGCTGGAGAACGCCGTGGCTCGCCTGAAGGCTTAGTCCCGCGGGCCGGGGAGGGCGGCCAGTCCCACGGATCGCAGGAAGGCCATCGCCTCCAGTGAACGGTCGTGCGTGTTCAGGCCGCTGCCGGCCCCGTGGGAGAGCGCATCATCGCCGGCGGCCTGCTCCAGGAGGCAGCCTCTCTCCTTCATCAGCTCAAGGTGGCATGCCGCGGCGTGGACGCGGTGCCGGGGGATCCCGCGTCGGGCCAGGTAGTTGCTCAGGACGACGTCGTCTTGGAAGAAGCAGGGGCGGTTCCCGCTCAGTGCTTCGAAGTAAGCCGGGAAATCCGGCCCGAAGAAGCCACGTCTGTAGAGGCATCCGCCGAAGCCCGCCAAGATGTCGACCGGCTCGCCGGGTTTCCATTTACGCCAGAGCGCATAATCCGAAAAGCCGTGGGCCGCGCCCGGGGCGGCCGCCGCGGCATCTTCCAGGGTCGCCACGGCCTGCGGCAGGTGACGGACGTCGTCGTCCACCGTCATGATCCATGTCTCGGGATCGGTGACCCGCTCGAGCGTGGGGATCAGCTTGGTCGCCGGGCCCATGTCCGGCGTCCGGAAGACCTTCACGTCGTAGCGGGAGAGGAACTCCGGCAAAACATAGCCTTCACCCGTCCGGAGGAATCTCCACGGAAGGTTGAGGTGGATTTCGTCCGGTCGCCGGGTCTGGCCCGAGGTGAGCGAGGCCAGCACCGGCTCCAGCTCGGCCAGCCGGGCGGGCGAGGTGGTGAGGCTGACGACGATGCGCAGGCGCGGCGCCTGGCTCGCACCAGGCCCGTCGGCCCGGAGCGACTCCCAGTAGGCTTCGTTCCGTCTGATTCTGCGGCGATAACTCAGCCGTCGCCGCCAGCTGCGCGTGATCTTGCGCAACCCGGCCATGATCAGCACGGTGACCGTAAGCGAGGCGAGCGTCGGGATCCAAGTCATGCCGGCTCATCATCCGGTCATCCGTGTCAGTTCCGCAAATTTATTGTTGGTTTCCGGTCCAGCCCCGCTTGTCTGCCTCACGTCGCCTTGCAGGACTTCATCAACATCATCAGAAAGAACTCCTTGGCCGGCCACGAGAAAGCGGGCCGTGAGGGTGACGCCTGACCTATGAGGTGGCTCGTCACGGGCGCGTCGGGCTTCACCGGCGGCTATCTCCTCGAGGCCCTGCGCGGCCGGGGCGACGAGGCCATCACGCTCGGCAGGTCGGCCATGAACTCCGTGCGGTGCGATCTCACAGACCGTGCCGGCTTGGCGGCGGCCGTCCGGCAGGCACGGCCGGACAGGGTGGTCCATCTGGCCGCGGTCGCCTCCGTCGCGCATCCCGCGTCGGGCGATTTCCAGCTGGTGAACGTAGCGGGCACCGAGAACCTTCTCGCCGCCTGCGGCGCTTTGCCGTCACCCCCCGTCGTCGCCCTCGCCAGTTCGTCCAACGTCTACGGCATCCACGCCGGCATCATCACGGAAGACGCGGCCACGGCGCCCGTCAGCGACTATGGGCGGAGCAAGCTGGCCATGGAGGCCGAAGCCCGCCGTTGGGCCGGACGCCTCCCGATCCTGCTCGCCCGTCCTTTCAATTACACCGGGCCAGGCCAGTCCGAACAATATCTGGTCGCGAAGATCGCCGCCCATTTCCGGCGCCGCGAGGCCCGCCTGACGCTTGGCGACCTCCAGGTGCTGCGGGACTTTTCCGATGTCCGAGATATCGTGGAAGATTACCTCGCCCTCATGGACCGTCACGAAGGGCCCCTCGAAGTGGTCAACCTCTGCGGCGGCGTCGGCACCTCGATCGCGGCGCTTCTCCATGCCTTCTCCGAGCTGACCGGGTGCCGGCCGGAAATAGCCCAGGACCCCGCCTTGCTCAGACGCCAGGAAATCCCGGTGCTGGTCGGCGATCCCACCAAGCTGGTGCGGCTCTCGGGGCGCGCCCACCGTCGCCCGCTGGCCGACACCTTGGCCGCCATGCTCGACCCCGCTAATTCCCGTCCGCTCCGCTTATGATCTTACTCCTCGGGGCCAGCGGGCATGTCGGGCAGGCGTTTCGACGCGCGCTGGACCGCCGCGCGATGCCCGCGCGCTCGCTCGCGCGCGCCGAGGTCGATTACACCCACGCCGGTGAGCTGGCCGCCTTCCTTCGGCGGGAACGGCCGACGTTCGTGATCAACGCCGCCGGCTACACAGGCAAACCGAACGTCGACGCTTGCGAGACGCGCCCGGCCGAGACCTTGGCCGGCAACACGCTTTTCCCCCTTAAGTTGGCGATGGCCTGCGCCGAACTCGGCATTCCCCTGGGGCAGGTCTCTTCCGGCTGCATCTATGCCGGTTGTCTTGTCGAGCGAGCCGGAGTCTGGGAGGCGGAGAAGGACGTCAATCTTCCCGAGGTGCGGCGGCTCGCCCTCGAGTCGCCGCACCGCCTCCGGGGGTTCGACGAGTCGATGCCGCCCAATTTTTCCTTCCGCGACGGCCCTTGCAGCTTCTACAGCGGCACGAAGGCGCTGGGGGAGGAGGCGATCGCCGGCATCGGCGAGCAATACGTCTGGCGGTTGCGGATCCCCTTCGACCATCGCGACGGTTCTCGGAACTACCTCTCGAAGCTGCTGCGCTATGACCGGGTCTACGACGCCCTCAACTCGCTTTCCCATCTGGATGATTTCGCCGAGGCCTGCCTGGACGGTATCGAGCTCCGGATTCCGTTCGGCACCTATAACGTCGTGAACCCCGGCTTTGTCTCGGCCCGGGAGGTCGTCGAACGTCTCCGGCTTCGCCTAGGCCTGACCCGTGAATTCCGCTTTTGGACCGATGATGCCGAGTTCTACCGTACGGGCGCCACGGCCCTGCGATCCAACTGCATCCTCGATGCCGGCAAGCTCCTGCGCGCCGGCGTAAGCCTCCGGCCGGTCGACGAGGCTCTGGACGATGCGCTCACCCGATGGCTGCCGGAAACGCCCGGGGTCGTCCGATGAGTCACCCCCTCGTCTCGGTCTGCGTCCCTACCTTCAACGGCGAGGCCTACCTTGCCGAGGCGCTGGCCTCGATCGAGGCGCAGGATTATCCTTCGGCGGAGGTCATCATTTCCGACGATGGCTCGCTCGACCGGACCTTGGCGATCGCCGAGGATTTCGCCGCCCGCACCCGCTTCCCGTGCCGTATATTCCGGCATCAGCCTGACACCTTGGCCGGCAACTGGAATTTCGCCGCGCAGGCCGCCCGGGGCGAGTACTTGAAATTCCTTTTCCAGGACGACTTGCTCTATCCGCGCCATCTCGCCGCCTTGGTCGCGGCGGCGGAGTCGGCGCCGTCGGTCAACTTCGTATTCGCGCGCCGGGACGTCCTTTTCATGCCCGATGCCGCCCGGTCCGAGGTCGCCCGGAGGATGAAGGCCGACTGCGCCGAACTGCACCGCGGATTCACCCGGCTGCGCGCGTTTCAGCGCGGAGAAGACCTGCTGGCGGATCCGCGTTTGCTGGCGGCCGGCTGGAACAAGATCGGCGAACCTTCCGCCGTGCTGATCCGGCGCTCGGCATTCCTGGCGACCGGGGGATTCGATCCGGATTTCCGTCAGCTCATCGACCTCGACCTATATTTACGGCTGATGCCCGGAGGAACGGTCGGCTTCGTCGACGAAAGTCTGAGCGCATTCCGGGTGCACGACGCCCAGCTCTCCGTCGTCCAGACCAATTCCGGTCTCGGGGAGCGCGAAGAGGCCTTGTTCGCCCGTAAGATGACGGACTCAGACTTGCGGCGGTTTTTCACCGCCAGCACGCTGGCCCAGCTGGCATGGTCCGCGGCAGGTCGCCCGGGGCGGGCGCCCGGCGGCTTCCGTGGCCGCCGCCTGGCCGTCAGGGCTTGGGTGAAGCGAGCCTTGGGCTTCCGTTAGGCTGGCCATGACCCGGCCTGGCCGTATTTCCTCTCCCATGCCCCAATCTGCCGGCAAAGATCAGGGAAACGAATTTACGGATTCGGCCTTCGGCGCGGCCGTCCGCGCCTCCGCGGGCGGACGCAAGGAGCTGATCTCCCCCGAAGAATTCCTGCGGGTGGAATTGCAATCTGGAATCAGCGCAGACAACCCCGAATTTGGTGCGCTCGGTCGCGCGACCGCCGCGCAGATGCTCGGCCGAGGCCTCCGGACCGTCCTCGATTTCGGGGCCGGCACCGGCGTCTACGCCGACGCTTTCCATCAGGCAGGCTTCGCCGTGCAGGCGTTCGAGATATGGGAGGCGCATCGCGCCTATATCCGTGAGAAGTTCCCCCATATCCGCCTGGTCGAGGCGCCCGTCACGACGGACCTGATGCTCTTCATCGAGACGGCCGAGCACATGACGGACGACGAGCTCCGGACGTTGTTTTCCCAGATAAGGCCAGACTACGTGCTGTTCAGCTCCACCTCCGCCCGGACGGAATGGGACGTCGAATGGGGGCATATCAACGTGAAGCCGCAGTCGGAGTGGGTGACCTTCTTCGAATCGCTCGGTTACGTGTCGGCAGGCGACCTGGCGGCCCCGACGCCCTGGTCGCGACTTTTCCGCCGGAAGCAGGCTCCGCTCCGGCTGCGCATGCTGGAGCGCTGGCGGCGGTGGTTTCCAGTCAGGACATGAGCGTCTTCAAGGATAAGTCCATCATGGTGCTGATGCCGGCGGACGCAGGCATCCATGTCGAAGTCCGCCGGGGCCTTGAGCAGCTTGGCTTCCGCGTGAAGATGGCCACCGGCCTGCCTGAACGGTTTCGTTATCGCGGGTTAGGCGAAAGGCTCCGCAACTTGCTGCATAAGGCGATCGGGGATCGAGGCTACAAACGCCGCCTGGTCCAGGCGCAGATGCAGCACCAGGTCGACCGGACGATCGACGAGGCGGGCCGGGTCGATTTCACTCTGGTGATCCGGGCCGACTGCTTCACCCATGCGCAGCTCGAGAAGGCGCGACGCAATTCGGGCAGGTGCTATGGTTATCATTGGGACGGGTTCAACCGCTTCCCGGGCATCGAGGAGCGGCTCCGATATTTCCACCGGTTCTATGTGTTCGACCCGGCCGACGTACGGCCCGCGGCGGGCGTCGGCCATGCCGATAACTTCTGGTTCGACCGTATCGCTGGCGATGCCGCTACGGCGGAGCCGGACGTCGACGTCTATTTTGTCGGCACCTATGATGGCCGTGCCCCCTTCCTGCTGACGACCTTCGAAAGGCTCCGCCGCCAAGGGCAGACGGTCCGCGCGATCATCGCCGGCCGGAATCCGGGCCCGCGTCCGGACATCGCCGGCGTCTCCTTCCCGGCAGATGGCATCACCTATTCGGAAAACCTGGACCTGCTGCCTTCGGCCAGGATCCTCCTGGACGTGCCGCATCTGGACGTGCACCAAGGCCTTTCCTTGCGCGTGTTCGAGGCCTTGGGGGCGGGCAAGAAGCTCATCACCACCAACCCGCAGGTCCTGCGCTGCGACTTCTACCATCCCGACAACGTTCACCTGCTGACCGATGACGACGAGACGTTGGCCAGGTTCCTGGCGGCGCCCGCCGTTCCCGTCGCTTCCGATCTCCGGTTACGGCACAGCTTTTCCGCCTGGCTCCGGCGCGTGCTCGAGCAGGAGAGCGATTGATCCGGGTCAGGCGGAGCGCCGTCCGAGCAGCCAATTCTTGATCCGCTTACGCAGGGAAACCGGCGAACGGGCGAGGCGGCGTTGATCCTCAGGCAAAGCGGTGAGGCGGGAGAAGCCTTCCTGCCCCAGCCGGCGCCCGTTGGTGTGCTCAGGGTAGTCGTCCAGGATCCGCCGCGGGAAGCGGTCGGCGCAGGCGCCATCCTTGATGAAGACGCCGACGAAGTCGTTCCAGGTGTCGGGGGCGACCTGAGGTCCGATGAACGACTCCAGTAACTCCGTCTGGTATCCGCTCCGCCGCGACCAGTTGCGCAGCGCGATGCCGCTGTCCGGGTAGAAGCGCCAGCAGTCGACGGGGTAACGGTGGAAGGCGCCGTTGGAAGGGGCGTTGACGTAGAGGACGCCGTCGGGTTTCAGCACCCGGATCATCTCATTGAAAAGCAGCCAGAAGAACTCCGAGTGCTCCATGCAGGACGAGCACACGATGAGGTCGGCGGATGCGTCAGGGAACGGGAGCGCGTAGGGGTCGTCGATGATCACGTCGACGCCTTTGCCCGCGACGAAATCGACGCCCACATATTCGGCGTCGGCCGGCGCGACCGCGCGCAGGGAGCCGTTCACGTCTTGGGCGCCGATGTCGATGATGTGAAGGCCGGGCCGAGCGCTGGCGTAGGTCGCGAAAAAGCGCCGCCCGAAATCCATGGCGGAGGTATGCATAGGTTGGGGTAGACGGAAGATATGGACCGCCGGCGGGCAGGGAAAGACCTTAATCCGGGGGGTGTCCGCAGACTCATGCACAGCCGGGGCTTGCCCGTCGGCACGGCCGGGCCAGACTCGACCGCATGAGCTCCCCGCGCCTCTCGCCGCCCATGCAGGCCCTCCTCGGACTGGTGCTGGGCGTCGTCTACGCACTTGGCTGCCGGCTCCTGTTCAGCCCGTTTGTCACTTCTGCGCCGGGCACGGCCAAGGAGTTATGGGCCATCATGAGCGTGAGTTTCATCTTCCTGGTGCCGCTGGCGCTCGGCTTCCTGGTGATCTGGTTCGGGGAGTCCGAAAAGAGCTGGGTGCGCCGCGTCTTCCAGCCTTGGGTCGCCGGCCTCGCCTTCATGGTGGCGGCGATCGCGACCCACCTCGAGGGGTTTATCTGCGTGATTCTCTGGCTGCCGTTGGTCTGGTTCATGTCTTCGCTCGGCGGGTTGCTCGCCGGGATCCTCCGCGACCTGCGCGCGTCGGACGGTTCCAAGCGTCTCTGCGTGGCGGCCGTCGCGCTGCTGCCCTTCCTCGCCGGACCGCTGGAATCCCTCCGCGAGCGCGAGACCGAGCTCCGCACGGTGCACACTTCGATCGAGATCGCGGCGTCGCCCGCGCAGGTCTGGCGGCAGATCCGTTCGGTGCCGCGCATCACCGAGGCCGAACACGGCCCGTCGTGGAGCCATCGCCTGGGCTT
>JBDKIN010000106.1:0-10166 GCA_039797095.1 Verrucomicrobiota bacterium | reverse complement strand
GCCGGTTTCCTTTCGGTCTACGTCCAGCGCCGCGCCAATGACGGCGGCCTCAAGGGCCTGTGGATCTTCCCCAACCACCTCGGCGCCTGGGCGCTCGCGGGTTACGTCGCCTTCTATCCGTTCCTCTCGGCTCACGCCCTGCGCAATGCCTGGGCCCCGGCCTTCATCGCCGGTCTGGTGCTCCTGCTGCCGGTGCTTTTCGCCGGCGAAGGTCACCATGACCACGACCATGATCATGGCGACGGCCACGATCACGGCCACACTCACTGAGCCGGTTCAGAGCGGCGCGGTGCCGCCGAAGTCGAAGACCGTATGACTGATCAGACCTCGCTCCAAGACGGCGAGGTCTGATTGTTTGTCGGGGGTGAGGTTCTCGCCGTCGTTCCAGGCGAACGAGAAACCCTGGGCCGTACGCTTGAAGAGGGAGCCGTGGCGGACCAGCGCCGGGGTGCTGCGCTCCATGGCGGTGCTTTCGGTGACGGTCGCCGGGTAGTTGAGGCTGTGGACGTGCAGGCCGGTCACTGGCTGGCCGACGAGTCCCTTGGCGAAGCGGGCGGCGTGGCGGCAGGCGGTCTCGAGGTGCGGGTGGAGGGCCGGGGGGCAGACCGCTGAGTTCCGGTGGACCTGTTCGAAGAGCGATTGCTCGAGGTCGAGCGAGCAGGCCACGGCCGGAAGGCCCCAGGCGGTGCCTTCGGTCGCGCCGGCGAGAGTCCCGGAGCTCAGGCAGAGGGGCATGGTGGCGTTGAAGCCGATGTTGATGCCGGAGAGGACGACGTCGGGCCGGACAGGCAGGAGGTGGCCGAGGGCGATGTTGACGCAGTCGGAGGGGGTGCCGTCGATGGACCAGGCCTGTTCGCCGAGTCCGGGGTATTCGGCCAAGGTAACCTCACGATGACGGCTGAAGGCCCGGCCGATCCAGCTGCGCTCGCCGGAGGGGGCGGCCACGACCACGCGGAAGCCTTCGGCGACGCAGGCGGCCACCAAGGCATGGAGGAAGGCGGCATTGATGCCGTCGTCGTTGGTCAGCAGGGCGGTGGGTCTCATCCGGAAAGTCAGGGGCGGCTCTCCGTCGGACCGTTCTCGAGTTCGGCGATCTGGTCCCGAAGCACGGCCGCGGCTTCGAAGTCCTCGACCCGGAGGGCGGCTTGGAGGTCGGCCCGGGCCTTGGTCAGTTTGGCGAGGCGGTCCGCCTGACTGTCCTGCGGTCGACGACCGTGGTGCTCCATTCCGGGCTGGATGCGCGCGATGGTCGCCATGGCCTGGGGCGCATGGGCTTCGTAGCAGGTGGCGCAACCGAGGCGATGGATGCGTTCGTAGTCCGACCAGCGGAAGCCGCAGGCCGGGCACTTGCCTCGCCCGACAGGGGTGGGGACGGTCAGCTTCAGGCCCAGCGCGAGGGAGGGGAGGATGGAGTCCGACACCAGGGAGGGGCAGCCTTGGCAGCAGGCATAGGTCTCCGCCTTACCCCCGGCGACGAGGGTGAAGTAGACGACCGCGTTCTGGACGCAGCCTTGGCAGGTGGGCGGACGAGGGATCACGCAGGCCTCACCATGCGGAAGAACGGCCGCCGGTTCAAGCGTGCGGGCGAACCTTTTCAGGTTGAAGCCCTGCCCGCGGCGGATTGCCTAGGAAACCGATGCTTTCTCCTGTCTTCATGCTGGTGCTGGCCGAGGCCGAAAAGGGCGCCCTCTGGTATTTCAAGCAGATGGACGCGGCCGGCATGGCCGTCGCCGTCGTGCTCCTCATCTGTTCCTTCATCGGCTGGGGCGCGATGATCCAGAAATGGTCCGACATCCATGAGCACCGTCGGCGTAACCACGCCTTCGAACGTCGCCTTCGCGACGAGCCCGCTGTCGTGGCGCTCAACTTCCCGCGCGGCTCCAATCTCGGGCCTTACGAGTTCCTCGTCGCCGAAGCGGTCTCCGCCGTGCAACGCCACAAGGGGCGCCTCGTGCGTCCGGCGGACGTCACGCTGTGCATGGGCCACGTCGAGAACGCCGTCCAGCGCGGCGTCGCGCGCACGATGGTCAAGTATGAGGACAAGATGGTGCTGCTCAGCTCGCTCGTCTCCGGCGGTCCGTTCCTCGGTCTGCTCGGCACGGTGTGGGGCGTGATGGTCACCTTCGGCGCGCTGACCGAGAAGGCCAGCATCGCGCAGCTCGCGCCCGGCGTCTGCGGCGCGCTCGTCACGACCACGCTCGGCCTGCTCGTCGCCATCCCCGCCACCTTCGGTTACAACTACCTGCTCACCCAGGTGAAGATCATGACGACCGAACTCGAGAACTTCGCGAGCTCGCTCGCCGACCGCGTCGAGCTCGAGCTCGAAGGCGAAGCCCGTCGCAACTTCGAAGCCGCGCAGGAACGCGAACAGCTGCGCCGCGCCGCCCAGGCCGCCCAGCCGTCGCCCGCCGCGCCCGTCGCCGCCCCGGTCTCCGAGGTGCCGCCCGCCGCTCTGCCCGGCTGGGAAGACGCCCAATAAGCGCCGATGGCCCGCTCTTTCTCCAAGCCGAACCGTCTGCACGTGCTCAATGAGCTGAACGTGACGCCGATGCTCGACCTCTGCTTCGTGCTGCTGATCATCTTCATGATCGCGACGCCGGTGCTGGAGCAGACGACCGCGGTCAACCTGCCCAAGGCCGACAAGGGCGCGGGCAAGGCGCCGGACACGAAGGCCCAGCATCGCATCGTCAGCATCGACCGTAACGGCGGGCTTTCCCTCGGCGCCCGTCCCGTCACCACCGCCCAGCTCGAAGCCGAGTTCGCCACCCTCGCGGCCCTGCCCGAGGCGGAGCAGCCGATCGTCCGTATCCGCGGTGACGGCGCGCTCTCCTACCAGAAGATCATCGACGTGCTTTCCCTCGCCAAGGCCAAGGGCCTGACGAAGGCGGCGCTCGACACCGAGACGCGCTGAGCATGGCCGCCGAGGGCAGAGGATGGATCGGTTCCGTGGTGGTGCACCTCGGGCTCCTCGGCGCGGTCATCGGTTTCTCCTGGTACGCCGCCCGTGTGGATAGTGAGAACGTCGAGCCGGTCGACCCGCTCCTCATCGACCTCGCGGGCATCCCGGGCAAGCGTCCCGGCGAAATCGGCAAGGCCCCGGGCGTCGCCCAAGGCGCCGAGACCGGCACCAACAACGGCATCGCGCGCGTCAAGATTCCGAAGCTCAACGTCCAGAAGATCCTCCAAGACCGCGAGCAAGCCGAACAGGCGGCGCAGTCTTCGTCGAATACCAAGACCTCGACCAAGGCGGTCGTGAAGAACGGCGTCGGCAGCAAGTCGAGCCGCATGACGCTCGACGAATTCAACAACAGCCAAGGCAAGTCCGGCCGACCCGGTGCGTCCGCCAAGTCCGGCGGCATCGGCGGCGTGTCCGTCAAGAAAGGCCGGAGCTACGGCACGGGCGACAACGGCGGCGAAGGCGGTTCGGCCTCCGAGCTCGCGGCCTATGCCGGTACCGTCCAGGCGAAGCTCCTCACGGCGTGGCGCGAGATCGTCGCGGCCGAAGGCGAATCCGTTGCCACCGGCGGCACTTGCGGCGTCACCGTCAGCGTCGACGCCTCGGGCTTCGTTTCTTTCTCGGGCTGGATCAACTCGCCGCGCGACGCGCGCATGGCCGAGCTGGTGAAGCGCGCCTGCGCCCAGATCGGGAACTGCGGGAAGCCGCCGAAGGGCAAGTCGTTCAAGATCGACTTCACCCGCGTCAGCCTGTCCGAAGCCTGAGCGCGCTCAGTCGCGGATCTCGAGGACGAGCTGGACCTCGACGGAAACGCCGAGGGGCAGGCCGTTGACGGAGACCGCGGCCCGCGCGTGCTTGCCGGCGTCGCCGAAGACCTGGAGGAGGAATTCCGAGGCGCCGTTGAGCACCTTGGGGCTGTCGCTGAAGCCGTCCACGCCGTTGACGAAGCCGTTGACCATCACGACGCGGGTGACGCGGTCCAGCGAGCCGAGGGCGGCCTTGGCGTTGGCGAGGGCGTTGAGCGTGCAGAGCTTCGCGGCTTCGGCGGCCTGGACGAGGTCGACCTCGCGGCCGACCTTGCCCAGCGAGGCGACCTTGCCGTCCTTCATCGGCAGGGTGCCCGCGAGGTAGAGCAGGTTGCCCGTGCGGACGGCAGGGACGTAGGCGCCAGCGGCGACGGGAGGGGTGGGCAGGGTGACGCCGAGTTCGGCGAGGCGGGCTTCGACGGAGGACATAAGTTCAGAACCAATACTTGGGCCAGCGGGCGTCGCGGCGCAAGTTGTGATAGCCGAGGGCGACCAGGATGATGAGTCCGGCGCCCGTCAGGGTGGGGAAGAGCAGGAAGGTCCACGACGCGTGCGGGAGCGCGCAGAGGATCAGCGGATTGGAGCACGCTGGCGGGTGCACCGTGCGGGTCAGCTTCATCAGCGCGATGGCGACGCCGACGGCCAAGGCCGGACCCCACCAGAAGGGGAGGAAATGGGCGGCCGTCAGCCCGCAGGCGCTGCCGATGAGGTGGCCCAGGAGGACGCTGCGCGGCTGGCTGAACGGCACGTCCGGGTAGGCGAACACGAGCAGGGAGCTGGCGGCGAACGTCCCGAGCAGCAGGGCGACCTCGAGGGTCGAGGTCAGCAACGTGAGCCCTCCGATGACCGTGATCGCGACAAGCGCGACGGCCAAGGTCTCCTTTGATGGGGAACGCGGCGGCGGTTCCGCCCCGTCGCCCAACATCTTCTTCAGCAGCTCCAAGGCGGACCGCTTACTTGAGGCGCTTCATGCCCTCGATGATCTCCAGCACGAGCTCGCGGCTGCGTGCCTTGACCTCGCGGTTGAGCGCGGTGTCCGACGTGCCGAGGGCGCGGCGGCTTTCGCTGTAAGACTGAGCCAGGACGGCTTCCTTGTTGCGGGTGATCGTCGCGTTGTCGCGTACGGAAAGCGTGACGTCGGCGGTGTAGCGTCCGAGACCGCGGTCATAGCGCACGTCGACCAGGAGCAGCGGCGTGGCGGCTTCCGGGCTCAGGCCTTCGACGGACTTGGGAGTGAGGTTCGCTCGACGGAGTTCGAGCTCCATCCCGTCCCGGATCTCGCCGCGCAGGTCGGCGTCTTCCGGGCGGTTCTCCGAGGTCGTGACGTCGATGTAGAACTGGGTGATACCGCGGAGCTTGGCGAAGGCCTTGTCCTGGGGGGCGGGCCGCAGGGGGTCGGTCTGGGCGACAGCGGTCAGGGTAGTGAAGGCGGCGAGCAGGGCGAAGGCGAAGGAGCGCATGGGGATGGGGGAAAGTTAGGCTGAGGGGCGGGCTGCTTCAATCCCCTTTCGCCGGGGTCGGCACGAGCCGGACGGCGGTGAGCGGGTGCTGGTCGAGCAAGGTGGCGTGCCAGCCCCGAACTTCCGGGCGCATCAGATACTTGTTCGTGTTGAAGACCACGGGCAGCACGGGCGCCTGTTCGACCAGCCGGGCCTCGGCGAGCTGGAAGTAGCCGTAGCGCTTGGCGGCGTCGGTCTCGCGCGCGGCGAGCTCGAGCAGGCGGTCGTATTCCGCGTCGCTCCAGTTGCAGTTATTGAGCTCGTTGCCGGTGATGAGCATTTCGAGGAAGGTGTTGGGGTCGTTATAATCGCCGACCCACGCGCCGCGGCAGAGGTGGAATTCGCCTTTCCGCATGGCGGTCAGGTAGACCTTCCACTCCAGGTTCCGCAGCTCGACCTCGACGCCGAGTTCGCGGCGCCACATCTCCTGATAGGCCTGCGCGACCATCTGCTGGCCTTCGGAGGTCGCGTAGAGGTAATCGAACTTCGGGAGGCCTTTGCCGCCGGGGTAGCCGGCTTCGGCGAGGAGGCGTCGCGCTTCCGCCGCGTCCTGTCGCCAGCGCGCGGTCGGCTGGAAGCCCCCCGTGCCGGGCGGCGTGAAATGGAGCGCGGGCTTCTCGCCGGCCCGCAGGACTTTCTCGGCGATCAGGTTCCGGTCGATGGCCATGCCCAGCGCGCGGCGCACCCGCGGATCGGTCAGCGCCTTGCGCGCGGCGACGTCCGCGGGCTTGTCGCCTTTGATGTCGCAGTTGACCCACACGAAGGCGGTCGCGAGGAAGGGGTCGATGCGCAGCTGCGGGGCCTTGTCCGCGCGCAGCTTGGCCACCTTGTAGGGCGGCACCGCGCCGGTGATGTGCAGTTCGCCGCCGCGGAAGGCGCGTTCTTCGGCGAAGAGGTCGGCGATGGCGCGGAACTCCACGGCGTCGAGCGAGACTTCCTTGGCGTTCCAGTAGAGCGGGTTCTTGCGCACGACCACGCGGCGCGCGACTTCCCAGCTCTCGAGCGTGAACGCGCCGCTGCTGACCATCGACCCGGGCCGCGTCCATGGCGTGTTCAAGGCGTCGATGTCGCCGAACTTGAGGATCGTCGGCGGGTGCACCGGGATCCAGCTGTGATGGCAGAGGAGCTGGAGGAAATAGGGGATGGGATGCTCGAGTTCGATGACCAGGGTGTGCGCGTCGGTCGCGCGCACGCCGACGGTCCGGAAGTCCTTCGTCTTGCCGGCGGCGAAATCCTTGGCGCCGCGGATACCGTGCAGCATCGAGGCGTATTCGGCTCCGAAGCTCGGCCGCAGCATGCGCTCATAGCTGAAGAGGAAATCCGCCGACGTGATGGGGTCGCCGTTGGACCATTTGGCCGCTTGGCGCAGACGGAAGGTCCAGGTCTTGCCGTCGGCCGACATCGACCAGCTCTCGGCGATGCCGGGGACCGGGTGCAGGTCCTGAGGGTCGTAATTGACCAGGCCCTCGAAGAGGGCGCCGACGATGTGGCTTTCGCTGAGTCCGGTGACCGTCTGCGGATCCAGTCCGGAGGGCTCGGCCATGTTGTTGATGATCAGGTAGCCCTCGGCGGCTTTCTTCTCGGCGGTGGTCCGGCCGTCGCCGCAACCGACCAGCAGGGACGCCAGGCCGAGCAGGGCGGCGGTCCATCGGAGTGCGGGGCGAAGCATGCCGGAGATTAGGCCCGCGGTCGGTCCGAGGGCAAGGCGTCTGGATGGGCTCTTTACTCCCGGCGGCGGGTTTCCTATGAAAGTCCCATGCCTACCCCGAATCGTCGCGACCTCGTCGTCGCCGCCCTGACCGCTGCCGTCTGCCTCGGCCTCACTGGCTTCATCGGCCACGCCCCGCTCGCCGCCGACGTGCCCGCCGCCAAGCCCATCATGGGGTCGATGGCCTTCGACTGGGAGAAGTTGGTGGTGAAGACGACGAAGGTCGGGGCCTATCGCAAGGTCTGCCAGGCACCGACCGCGACCCTCGATGAACTCGAATATCACATCACGACGCTGAACCCCGGACAGGCGGCGCACCCGCCCCATCAGCATGCCGACGAGGAACTGCTCATCGTCAAGGATGGTACGGTTGAAGCCTTGGTCGCCGGCGACTGGGTCAAGCTCGGCCCGGGCTCGGTCATCTTCCAGGCCGCCAATATCGACCATGCGATCCGTAACGCCGGCGACGTCCCGGCCACGTATCATGTGATCAAGTGGAATTCGCCCGGGATGCTCGCGAAACGCGACGCGGCCAAGGCGGCGGCCAAGGCGGCGAAGTGAGCCAACAAAAAGGGCGTCCCGCAGGACGCCCTTTTGCTTAAGTGTGACCGAGGCTCAGATGGCCGCCGGACCACGCTCGCCGGTGCGGATGCGGATCACGTCGGTCAGGCCGAGGACGAAGATCTTGCCGTCGCCGATCTTGCCGGTCTGGGCGGCCTTGGAGATGGTGGCGATGGCCTTCTCGACCTGCTCGTCAGCCACGGCGGCTTCGATCTTCACCTTGGGGAGGAAGTCGACGGTGTATTCCGAACCGCGGTAGATTTCGGTGTGACCCTTCTGGCGACCGAAGCCCTTGACTTCGGTTACGGTCATACCCTCGATGCCGATCTCGGCGAGGGCGTCCTTAACTTCTTCAAGTTTGAACGGTTTGATGATGGCGACGACGAGCTTCATGGTGGTGTGTTAGGTTGGGTTAGGCGTTCGGTTGAGCAAGTCCACTTATGCACCCCCCGTGCCAAGTCCCGGTAAGAGGGGGTTGGACTTACGATTGAGTATTTTTGAGCAGGGCGTCGGCGACGGCCGACAGTTTTTCGGCAGATTTGAGGCCTGGCGCCAGTTCGATTCCGCTGTTCAGGTCGAAAAAGTCCGCTCCAGAGGCCGCCGCGGCCAGGATATTGTCGGGACCCAGTCCGCCGGCCAGCAGCCACTGGGAGTCCGGGTAGCGCTTACGCAGCTGGGCGAAGCGGGTCCAGTCGGAGGTCTTGCCGGTACCCCCGAAGGCATCCTTGGCATGGGCGTCGTGGACGAAGCCGACGGCCAGAGGAATCAGTTCCGCGGGCCATTCGGCGCCGTCGGCGAGCTTGGGCGCGAGCCACAGACGGGCGGGGCCCACCGTCGCGGAGAGCGCCTTGGGATCGCAATCGGCTTTGGTCGGATCGAAGTGGGCCTGCACGATGGCGAAGCCTTCGGCCAACAACGCGGCCGCTTCGGCGACGGACGGATTGACCGTCACGGCGATTCGCTTGGCCGCCGGAATCTCGCGGAGCAGCTGGGCGCGAGCGGCGGCGGGCACGCAGCGTGCCGAACCCGGCCAGCAGTTCACGCCGAGAAAGTCGGCGCCTTGGGCGAGGGCCGTGGCGGCGTCGGCGGCGCGGGTGATCCCGCAGACCTTGATGCGCGCCTTGCCGATCATGCGAGCGCCGCGACCACGGCGTCGCGGATGGCTTTGGCGGTCGGCGCCGCGGCGGTGCCGGCGAGCGGGATGCCGGCCTTGCGGAGCGCGTCGGCGGTCGTGGCGCCGATGGCGACGGCCTTGGGCTGGCGCGCACCGGCGTCAGGGCGCAACGAAGCGGCCTGGTGCAGGAAGGATTCCACCGCCGAAGGACTCGCGAACACGATCGCATCGGCGCCGCGGCGACGGAACTCGGCGGCCTCGGGGGATTCGGCGACGGACTTCTCTTCGGTCGCGTAGACCTTGATCACGTCGACGATCGCCATAGCGCCGTCGGCGAGCAGGCGGGGCAGCTCGGGGGTGTTGAGGTTGCCGGTGACGACGAGGAGCTTCTGGTTCTCGACGTCATGCTTGGTCATCAGTTCGCGACCGAGCGAAAGGGCGTCGTTCTGCGTGGCGGTGAGGTCGCTGTCGAGGTGGTATTGGCGCAGGGCTTTCTCCGTCGCGGGGCCGAGGCACGCGAAGCGCACGCCGCCGACGGAACGGATGTCGGTGAAGCGCTCAAAGAAGCGGTCGAAGAAGCCGCGCACGCCGTTGGCGCTGGTGAAGACGACCCAGTCGTATTCGCCCATGGCGTCGAGGACCTCGCTGAGGACGGTGTCGTCGGGCTCGAACTTGATCTCGAGCAACGGGAGTTCGGAGACGGCCGCGCCGGCCTCGACGAGGGCGTCCCTCCAGTCGGCGCCGCGTCCTTCCGGACGGGTGAGGACGACCAAGCGGTCGCGCAGGGGGAGTTTGCTCATGTTCAGCGGGGCAGGATCTGGCGGAGGATGTCATCGGCCAGGGCGGAGGCCGCGGCGAGGTCGGTGACGGGGAAAGCGAAGTCGCGGCGACCGAAGTCGGCGCGGAAGAGATGCACGCGTCCCGCGGCGTGATGGCAGGCGAACGCGGTGTGGCAGCCTTCGCCGAGCTTGGCGAGGAACAGGCGCTCGACCGTCACCGAGTAGGTCGTGGCGGCGCAGCCGGCGGCGACATAGTGCGCCACTTCGGCGGCGCGGGACTGGATGGCGACGGCGCCTTGGCCCGCGGCGGGCACCATGTCGGTGAGCGCGACGGGTTCGAGGCTCAGACCGGGCCATTCCTTGATGCCGAGACGATTGAGTCCGGAGGCGGCGAGGTAAGACGCCTCGGCGTCTCCGTTGGCGAGCTTCTTCAGGCGCGTGTCGACGTTGCCGCGCAGTTCGGTCCACTGGGCCTGGGGGAAGGCGAGGGCGCCCTGCGCCCGCCGGCGCGGGCTGCCGGTGGCGATCAGCTTGGGGCTGGCGATCTCGGTGCGGCGCACGAGCACGTCGCGCGCGTCCTGACGCGGCAGGCAGACGGCGATGGCGAGTCCCGCCGGCATCTCGGTCGGGAGGTCCTTGGAACTGTGGATCGCCAGGTCGGCTTCGCCGCGCAGGAGGGCTTGCTCGAGCTCGGCGGTGAAGAGTCCTTTGCCGCCCTGCTTTTCGAGCGACCAGCTCGCCTG
>JBDKIN010000105.1:0-2533 GCA_039797095.1 Verrucomicrobiota bacterium | reverse complement strand
CCGGTGGCTCGGTCTCCGCGATCGACTGGCTCATCGAAGTCTCCTTCCGTGCGCCGGTTGCCCGCCACTTGCCCACCTTCCGCGTCGAACACCCCAACGTGCTCAAGCGCGTCGGCGGCGACCCCGAGAAGAGCCTCTACGTCAGCTGGGACGGCATCCTGAAGAACAGCGCCGAACTCAGCCAGGCCGCCGAGAAGGCCCGCAAGCGCGCCCAGGCTGACCGCGACGCCGAAGACCGCGCCCTGCTCAACCTCGAAAGCGCCGCCCGTCAGTATGCGGCGCTGAGCATGACGTTCATCCCCGGCGACCTCCCGGCCGACGTCACCCCGCGCCGCGAATACGGCGCCTGGATCAGCGCCCTCAACCGCGCCCTCTCGGAGATGAACGCCAGCCGCGCCAACGGCGGTTCCGGCCAGGCCTTCGACCCCGAGCTCCAGAAGACCGTCCGCACGTTCGTCGAACGTTATCAGGAGTTCGAACGCGAAGGCGCCATCGGCCTGATGCCGCCCAAGGATCCGGATTCCGTCGAACGCTGGGACAACCTCGGCGGCTCCCTCCTCGGCATCATCAAGGACCAGAAGACCCATCGCGCCGGCCTCGCCGAAGACGGCCTGATCACCCGCTACGCCGACTTCTCCATGGCTTGGCGCGAAGGCAAGGACGACGAATGCGCCCGCCTCGCCTCCGCCATCGCCGCCTCCCTCAAGGGACCTTGGACGGCCAAGGCCGAGTCCGAAGCCGCCTTCGGCCGCATGCAGCCCTTCTATTGGCTGCTCATCGCCTACGCCATCACGGTGCTCATGGTCTTCGCCTCCTGGCTGACGTCCTCCGAAAACCTACGCGCCTGGGCCTACCGCCTGCTGGTCGCCTGTTTCGTGCTGCACACGCTCTCGCTCGGCTACCGCATGTGGCTGCACGGCCGTCCGCCGGTGACCAACCTCTACTCCTCCGGCATCTTCGTCGCCTGGGGCGCCGTCGCCCTCGGCATCATGCTCGAACGCGTCTGGAAGAACGGCATCGGCGCCGCCGCCACCGGCATCACGGGCTTCGTCTCGCTGATCGTCGCCCATAACCTCGGCCTCTCCGGTGAAGACAACCTCGAGAGCGTCCGTGCGGTGCTCGACTCGAACTTCTGGCTGGCGACGCACGTGACCATCGTGACGCTCGGATACTCGGCGACCTTCGTCGCGGGCTTGCTCGGCGCCCTCCACCTCGCGCTCCGCGCCTTCAAGGCCGACTACAACTGGGGCGACAGCGTGGCCCGCGCGGCTTACGGCATCCTCGCCTTCGCGGTTCTAGCGAGCTTCATCGGCACGATGCTGGGCGGCATCTGGGCAGACCAGAGCTGGGGTCGCTTCTGGGGCTGGGATCCCAAGGAAAACGGCGCCATCCTGATCGTGCTCTGGTGCGCGATCTGCCTGCACGCCCGCTGGGGTGGACTCGTCCGCCGCGAAGGGCTCATGCAGCTCCTCGTCTTCGGCAACATCGTGACGGCCTGGTCCTGGTTCGGCACCAACCTCCTCGGCGTAGGTCTCCACAGCTACGGCTTCACCGAACAGGGCTCCTTCTGGCTCTATTACGTCTTCGTCCCCTCCCAGCTCGCGCTCATCGCGCTCGGCTGGCTCCCGGACCGCTCGAAGTCCGTGCTCAAGAGCGCATGACCGAAGCCGCCGGCCCGACTTGGTTCTGCATCAAGGCCAAGCCTCGCCAAGAGGCGGTGGCGGTGCAGAACCTGCGGGCCATCGGCGTCGCGGAGCTGGTCTTCCCTCGCCTGCGTCGCACGCGACGTGGTCACGAGAAAAACAAGGTCGTCGTCGAACCCCTCTTCCCGGGCTACGTGTTCGCACGCTTCGACCCGATGGAGTTCCAGTCGACGATCCGCAGTACCCGCGGCGTGCTCCACCTCGTCAGCCGCGAAGGCCGGCCGGTCGACGTCGAGCAGGCCGTGATCGACGAGCTCAATGCGCTCGGACCCGAGGCCATCCTGTCGATGCTCGACGAAGAGCTGAAGGTCGGCGCGAAGGCCCGCGTGATCCGCGGGATCTTCACCGGCTCTGAAGGAGAAATCATCCGCCTCGAGTCACCGCAGAAACGCATCGCCCTCCTGCTCTCGATCCTTGGCTCCGACCAACCCGTCGAGCTCCCGCTCGACGACGTCGAAGGGCTCCCCGACGAAAGCTAATCATCCTACCCCTACCCCCACCCCTTTCAGCATGATCCTCGACCAACTCTCCGCTTCCGCCGCCTACGAGTCGCTGCATCACCTCTTCCCGAAGGCTTTCGCTTATCTGCGCTCCTTCGACGTCAATACGGCCGACGGCAAATATGAGCTCCAAGGCCAGGACCTCGTCGCGATCGTACAGCGCTACCAGACGGCGCCTTCGGCCGACAAGATGTGGGAAGCCCATCAGGTCTACGGCGACATCCAAGTCGTCTATCAAGGCCTCGAACTCTGCGGCCACACGGACCAGAAGACCTTGGTCGTGACGAAGCCGTATATCGCCGAAAAGGACGTCGAGAAATATGCCGCACC
>JBDKIN010000104.1:0-7214 GCA_039797095.1 Verrucomicrobiota bacterium | reverse complement strand
ACGCCCACTACAAGGTCACCAAGCCGCAGCTCGCCCAGCCGCACATGCCTGCCACCGGCGTCAGCGGCCTCGACCTCTACGCCCGCGACCAGGATGGCAAGTGGCGCTGGGTGCAGGTCGCCCGCCCGACCGCGCAGGAGATGAAGATCCGCCTCGCGGACGGCCTCGACGCCGGCGAACGGGAATACGCGATCTACCTCCCGCTCTACAACGGCGTCGAGTTCCTGAATGTCGGCGTGACGGAAGGAAAGAAGTTCGCCGGCCTCAAGCCGCGCGCGAAGCCCGTCGTGTTCTACGGAACCTCGATCACGCACGGCGCCTGCGCCAGCCGTCCGGGCATGGTGCACACGGGCATCCTCGGCCGTCGCTTCGACGTGCCGGTGGTCAACCTCGGCTTCTCGGGCAACGGCCGCATGGACAAGGAAGTCGGCGATTTCCTCGTGCGCATCGACGCCGCCGCCTACGTCATCGACTGCCTGCCGAACATGAACGCCAAGGAAGTCTCGCAGAAGTGCGGGCCGCTCGTGAAGCAGCTCCGCGCCGCCCGCCCCGAGACCCCCATCATCCTCGTCGAAGACCGTCGGAACACCGACTCCTGGATCATCGCCTCGCGGCGGAAGCATCACGACGATAACCATGCCGCGCTCAAGGCCGCCTACGAACAACTCGTGAAAGAAGGCGTCAAAGGCCTTTCCTACGTGCCCGGCGACCACCTGTACGGCGACGACGCCGACGGCGCCACGGACGGGTCGCACGCCAGCGACCTGGGCTTCTTCCGCCAGGCCGACATCTTCGAGCCCTTCCTCAAGGCCGCCCTCGGCCGCTGATTTTCCGCCCGCCCCGCTGGCGGACGGGCCCGATCCTTTCACCCTGAGCGCCGATGAACCGCAGCTTCCGCTACTACGACCTGATCCTCGGCGCGTTCGTCGCGGTGCTGCTCTGCTCCAACCTCATCGGCCCGGCCAAGGTCGTGCAGCTCGACCTGCCGTTCTTCGGACCGACCGACTTCGGCGCGGGCAACCTCTTCTTCCCGCTGTCGTATATCTTCGGTGACATCCTCACCGAAGTCTATGGCTACGCGCTCGCGCGACGCGTGATCTGGTCCGGCTTCGCGGCGATGCTCTTCGCCACCGTCATGACGTGGGTCGTGCTCGCGATGCCGGCCAGCCCGAACGAACCGTTCAGCGCGCAGCTGCAGCCCGCGCTCGAGACGTGCTTCGGCGGCGGCTGGCGCATCGCGCTCGGTTCGATCATCGCCTTCTGCGTCGGCGACTTCCTCAACTCATACGTGCTCGCGAAGATGAAGGTACGCATGGGCGGCAAGCACCCGTGGGCCCGCTTCATCGGCTCGACGGTCGTCGGCCAGGGCGTCGACAGCCTGATCTTCTACCCGCTTGCCTTCCTCGGTATCTGGAGCCCGGCGACCTTGCTCTCGGTCATGTGCGCCAACTGGCTCTTCAAGGTGCTCGTCGAAGCGGTGATGACCCCCGTGACGACCGTCGTCTGCGCGAAGCTGAAGGCCGCCGAAGGCGTCGACGCCTTCGACACCGACACCGATTTCACGCCGTTCAGCCTGCGTCGCTGACCGGACCAACCCCCGCTGGAGCGGTATTATCGGCCTCCAACGGGCTTTTCTGTCATATTCCTAGGTATTTCCGAGGTAGCCGTTGACAACACCCCCTGGGGTGAGCACAACACACTCAGTCAATTTCACTCAGGTAAGAGCCTCCCTTATAAAGGACGCATCAGTCGCGAGGGCGACTAACGGAATCAGGATTAATACTCTCCGTACCCGACCCCAGAGTCCCGTAGCTAGGACTCTGGACTTATTTGTCCCGGCAACGGGAAGACAGGCCGCACCACCCGTGCGGCCTGTTTCGTTTTGCCGTACCCAAGACCGGACTCGAACCGGTAAGCCTTTCGGCGGCAGATTTTAAGTCTGATGTGTATACCGTTCCACCACTTGGGCCGACGCCTCCAAGGTGCGGACGCGCCCCGGATTGGCAACCCGGGAAAGCGGCCGGCGTTCGCCTTCGCCTTGCCCTCCGGACCAAACCCGGCTTCCTTCCGCGCATGGATCGCTTAGCCCAGACGTTCGCCCGCTGCAAAGCCGAAGGCCGCCCGGCCTTCGTGAGCTACGTCTGCGCCGGCGACCCCGACGTCGAGACGTCCAAGGCCGTGCTCCTCTCCCTGGCGCGGAACGGCGCCGACGTGCTCGAAGTGGGCGTGCCCTTCTCCGACCCGCTCGCCGACGGCCTGACCAACCAGCTCGCGGCCCAGCGCGCCCTCGAAGGCGGCATGACCTACGACGGCCTGCTCGACGTGCTCCGCGCGGTGCGCGCCGGCACGGACAAGCCGATCGTCCTCTATTGCTATTATAACCTGCTGTTCTCGTTCGGCCTCGACGGCTACTGCGCCAAGGTCCGCGAAGCCGGCGCCGACGGCCTGCTCGTCCTCGACTGCCCGCCCGAAGAAGCCGACGAACTGATCGCGGCCTCGAAGAAGCACGGCCTCGCCAACATCTTCATCGTGGCCCCGACCACGCCGCCCGCGCGCATCGGCCTCATCGCCAAGCACGCCTCGGGCTTCATCTACTACGTCTCGCGCGAAGGCGTCACCGGCGAGCGCTCCGAACTGGCCGCCAACCTCGCCGCCTCGGTCGCCGAGATCCGCAAGCATACCGCCCTGCCCATCTGCGTCGGCTTCGGCGTCTCCACCGCCGCCCACGTCCAGGCCATCGCCAAGGTCGCCGACGGCGTGGTCGTCGGCAGCGCGCTCGTGAACGTCGTCGCCGCCCACAAAGACAACAAGTCCCAGGCCGCCGCCGCCATCGGCGCGAAGGTCCGGGAGCTTCTCGCTAAATAATTCAAGGGGTGGGGGTAGGGCGAGGGGTAGGGATAGTAAGATAGAACATGGGGCTCTCTGCCTTTTGTCCGCTCCTACCCCTACCCCTGCCCCCACCCCTACCCCTACGCCTTCGTCTAATCCCTTGACCAACCCCCTTCCCTCCTCACTTTCCCCATGGTCCTAACCTCGTTAGGGCCACCGGAACCGCACCGCATGGCCCAACAAGACACCTGGACGAAAAAAGACCTGACCGGCATCGAAGAGCTTTCCCGCTCCGAGATCGAACTGCTCTTCCGCCAAGCCGACCAGTTCCTGCCCGCCCTCGCGCCGGGCAAGGGCCTCGACCTGATGAAGGGCCGCACGGTGGTGAACCTCTTCCTCGAGCCGAGCACCCGCACCCGCACGGCCTTCGAGATCTCGGCCAAGAAGCTCGGCGCCGAGGTCGTCTCGATCAACACGACGGCCTCCTCCCTGGTGAAGGGCGAGACCCTCCGCGACACGGCCGAGAACATCCGCGCGATGGGCGTCGACGCCATCGTGATGCGCCACTCCTCCGCCGGCTCGGCCCGCTACCTCGGCTCGGTCCTCGACATCTCGGTGGTCAATGCCGGCGACGGCGCCCACGAACACCCGACGCAGGCCCTGCTCGACGCCTTCACGCTCCGCCGCCGCTTCGGCAAGGTCGAAGGCCTCAAGGTCACGATCCTCGGCGACATCCTCTTCAGCCGCGTCGCGCGCTCCAACATCCTCTGCCTGTCGAAGCTCGGCGCGCAGGTCACCCTCGCCGGGCCCGCGACCCTCGTCCCGGCCGCGCTGAAGGAAGCCTTCCCGCAGGTCCGCATCGTCCATGACCTCAAGGAAGCCCTCAAGGACTGCGACGCGGTGATGCTCCTGCGCATCCAGCACGAGCGCCAGACGACCACCCACTTCCCTTCGCTCGGCGAATACACCGCGCAGTTCGGCCTCAACGCCGAGCGCGCCGCCTGGCTCAAGCCCGAGGCGATCGTCATGCACCCGGGTCCCATCAACCGAGGCGTGGAGGTCGAAAGCGAAGTCGCCGACGGCCCCCGCTCGGTCATCCTCGAACAGGTCCGCAACGGCGTCGCCGTCCGCATGGCCGTCCTTCACCTCTGCACCGGAGCCATCAGCCGATGAATCCCGCCGACAACTCCCCCCTCTGGATCCGCGGCGCCCGCGTGATCGATCCCTCCGCCCAGCGCGACGAAGCCAAGGGCGACGTCTTCGCCCTCGACGGCCGGTTCGTCGACCAGCTCTCCGCCGCCGACCAGGCCAAGGCCCGCGTCATCGACGGCGCCGGCCTCGTGGTCGCGCCGGGCTTCGTCGACCTCAACTGCCGCCTCGGCGAACCGGGCCGTACGGCCCGCGAGACGATCCGCACCGGCACCCGCGCGGCCGCCGCCGGCGGTTTCACGACCGTGGTCACGATGCCCGACTCGCTCCCCGCGGCGGACAACGTCGGCACGATCCAACTCCTCCGCGAGATCTGCTCCCGCGACGCCGCCGTGCGCGTGCTCCCGACGGGCACCCTCACCAAAGGCCATGAAGGCAAGGCCCTCGCCCCGCTGGGCACGATGAAGAAGGCCGGCGTGGTCGCGGTCACCGACACGACCTCGGGCGTGCAGAACAACGAGATCATGCGTCGCGCGCTGGAATACGCCGCGATGTTCGACCTGGTGGTCCTCGACCATTGCCAGGACAGCAGCATGACCGACGGCGGCCAGATGCATGAAGGCGCGTGGTCCCTCCGCCTCGGCCTCCGCGGCCTGCCCCGCGCGGCCGAAGAGATCGTGGTCTCGAGCGACTGCCTGCTCGCCGAACTCACCAAGGCCCGCATCCACCTGCAACACCTTTCCTCCGGCGGTTCCGCCGAGATCGTCCGCCGCGCCAAGGCGAAGCAGCTCTCGGTCACGGCCGAGGTCTCCGCCCTCCACCTGCTCCTCACCGACGCCGCGCTGGCGAATTACCCGACGAGCCTGAAGACGAATCCGCCCCTGCGCGAAGAGGCCGACCGTCTCGCGCTCATCGCCGCGCTCATCGACGGCACGATCGACGCGGTCTGCTCCGACCACTCGCCCTGCACGGCCACCGAGAAAGACTGCGAGTTCGACCTGGCTCCGTTCGGAGCCGCGACCCTCGAGACGGCCTTCGCGGCCGCCCACACGGCGCTCGTCACCGCCGGCCACGCCGACCTCTCGGTCCTCATCGCCCGCCTCACGCACGGTCCGGCCAAGGCCCTCGGCCTCGCCGCCGGCACGCTCAAAGTAGGCGCGCTCGCCGACCTGGTCATCCTGGACGCGAAGGCGGCCTGGACCCCCGCGAAGAGCGACCTCGTCTCGAAATCGGGCAACAACCCGCTCGTCGGCCGCGCCCTCACGGGTCGCGTCCGCGCCACGTTCGTCGGCGGCCGTCAGGTCTTCGGCGCCTAAGTGACGATGGACGAATTGACCCAAGCCCTCGACACCTTCGGGCCGTGGGACTGGGCGTGCGTCGGCGCCAACCTCACGGCGGCGGTGCTCGGCTTCTTCGGCCTGCGCTGCTGGCGCGGGATGCCCGGCGTACCGCCTCCCCTCCCCGTCTCCGCCTCGAACGCCGCGCTCGGCGTGGTCACCGGCGTGATGGCCTTCACCGTGGTCTTCGGTCTCGTCCTCGCCGCCGCGGCCCAGGCGTTCTCTTCGCACTTCGGCATCGCCCAGGCCCACATGTTCACGGCGGCGTTCCTCGGCCAGTCCGCCGCCGCGCTCACGATGATAGCGATGGGCGCGCTCGTCCCGGAGACGTTGCGCTGGGCTCCGGACGTCACCGCCGAAGATCCAGCCGAGAGCCCGCTGCGTCGCGCGGCCCGCGCCTTCAGCTTCTCCCGACTCCTGCTGTCGCTGCTGATCCTCTTCGGAATCGGCCTGGCCTTTTCGGCGGCCTGGAAAGGCGTGCACGTCGGTTGGACGCAACTCTTCCAGCACGGCCTGGCCGGCGAACCGCCGGTGGACGCGCCGCAGGACATCGTCGACTCGGTGCTCAAGACGGACGTCGATAGCTGGCGCTTCGTCACGATCATCTTTGCCGTCACCATCGGCGCGCCGATCATGGAGGAACTCGCCTTCCGCGGCATGCTCTATCCCGGCCTGCGGCGCCTCTTCGTCACGGGCTCCACGCGCCACGAACGCTGGATCGCGGCCGGCCTCACGGGCGTGATCTTCAGCGCGGCCCATCAGAGCCCCTCCGCCGCCCTGCCGCTCTTCGGCTTCGGCGCCTTCATGTGCCTGGTCCGCGACCGCTACGGGCTGCTGACCTGCATGGCGGCCCATGCGTGCTTCAACGGCTGGAACCTCGCTTGGTTGAAACTGGCGCCCGCCGCCTCCACGCTCTGAAGCCATGGGCGCCCTCACGACTCTGGCGGACCGCTCGGTCGCGAAGCTGACCGAGGAGGAGATCATCCGTCGCGTGGTGCAGTCCCTCGCCGACGCCGCCCCGGCCTTTCCGGAAGGTCCCGGCGGTGATTGCGCCCACCTCCCGACGACGGGTGGCCGTTCCATCCGTGCCAGCACGATCGATTCGGTGATCCTCGGCCGCCACTTCGACGCGGCCTGCGATGGCATCCGCGCCGGCGCCAAGCTGGTGAACCGCAACCTGAGCGACCTCGCCGCGGCCGGCGCCGTCCCTTCCGACGCCCTGCTCTCGCTGGTGATAGGTCCCGACGTCGATGCGACCTGGCTCACGGACTTCGCCCACGGCGCCGGACGCGCCGCCGCCAAGGCGGGGCTGCGTATCGTCGGCGGCGACATCTGCCGCGGCGCCCACGGCTCCTTCATCGGCACGCTCGCGGTCCAAGGTTTCGCCCACCGCATCCTCACCCGCAAGACCGCGGCGATCGGCGATGCGCTCTTCGTGACGGGCCAGCTGGGCGGCTCGCTCTACGGCAAGCACCTCGACTTCTCCCCGCGCCTCGCGGAAGGCGAATGGCTCTGCGGACACGGCGAAGTCACGGCCTGCACCGACCTCTCCGACGGCCTCGCCAAGGACCTGCCGGGCCTGCTGGGCCCGAAGCTCGACGCGCGCATCGACCTATCGGCGCTGCCTCTCTCCGACGCCGCGAAATCGCTCGCGAAGTCCGACGGCAAGCCCGTCCTCGAACACGCCCTGCAAGACGGCGAGGATTACGAACTGCTCTTCGCGGTCAGCGCCGATCGCGCCGACCTGCTCGAAGCTTCTTTCCGCAAGGCCTTCCCGCTCACCCCGCTGACGCGCCTAGGCACGGTCGAAGCCGGCACGGGCCTGGCCCGAGACCTGGCGGACGGCGAACCGATCAAGGTCCGCGGCTTCGGTCACTTCGCCTGAGCGGGGAATCCGCT
>JBDKIN010000103.1:0-4970 GCA_039797095.1 Verrucomicrobiota bacterium | reverse complement strand
CGCTCGGCCAACCGCGGCGAATGCGCCCAGGCCTGCCGCCTGCCTTACGAACTCGTGGTCGACGGCGTGGTCCGTGACCTGGGTGACAAGGCCTATCTCCTCTCCCCGCAGGACCTCGCCGGCATCGAAGTCGTACCCGACCTGATCCGCGCCGGCATCCGTTCCCTGAAGATCGAGGGCCGTCTGAAGTCCCCCGAATATGTGGCCGCGATCACGAAGGCTTACCGTCGCGCGGTGGACGCCGCCTGGGACGCTTTCGCCAAGGGTGCCGACGCTGACCGCGCGGCGCTCCAGGTCCGCCAGGAAGAAGACTACGCGATGCAGATGACCTTCTCGCGCGGCCTGCACACGGGCTGGCTCCGCGGCATCGACAACCAGCAGCTCGTCCACGCCCGCTTCGGCAAGAAGCGCGGCGCCTATCTCGGCACGGTCGTCGACGTCGCGTCCAACGGCGTGACGATGCGCCTCGAAGGCCCCCTCAAGCCGGGCGACGGCGTGGTCTTCGACCAAGGCAAGCCGGCCGAACGCGAACAGGGCGGCTTCGTCCACGGACTCGAGCCCGCCCGCGGCGGTCTGACGTTCGTCCGCTTCGGCCGCGAAGATGTCGACTGGTCGCTGGTGAAGACCGGCGCGATTCTCTGGAAGACCAAGGACCAGGAGCTCGACAAACGTCTGCATGATTCCTGGGACCGCGAGAAGGCCAACTTCCGCCGACCGCTCCACGTCAAGGTCATCGGCCGTCTCGGCCAGCCTCTACGCGTCGAATTCAACGACGGCGACGGCCATGTGGTCGCCGGTGAGACCTCCATGCCCTGCGCCGCCGCCGAGAAGCGTCCGATGGACGTCACCACGCTCCGCGACCAGCTAGGCCGGCTCGGCGACACGGGTTTCGAAATGGGCGAACTCCAGGCCGACCTCGAGGGCGCCCTCATCGTCCCGGTCAGCGAGCTGAACCGCCTCCGCCGCGACCTCGCCGAACAGATCACGAAACTCCGCAGCCAGCCGCTCCGCTGGACGCTCCTGCCTTACGAGGAAGAGGCCACCAAGGTCGCCCCCTTCGAACCGAAGCGTCCCGGTGAGGCCGAGATCGTCGTCGTCATCCGCGAACCGGAGCAGCTCGAACCCGCCCTCGCGAGCGGCGCCCGCGTGATCTACGCCGAATACGAAGACCCGAAGAAGTTCCGGGCCGCGGTGGCGCGCGTCCGCGCCTACGAGCAGGAAGCCGGCCGCAAGGTCGAGTTCTGGGCCATGGGCCCGCGCATCCACAAGCAGGGCGAAGGGCGCATCAGCGAGATCGTGCTCTCCTGCGGGGCCGACGGCTACCTGGTCCGCAATCACGAGGATCTCCGCGCCTTCAAGGGCCAGCGCCTCCGCGCCGACTTCTCCCTCAACGTCGCCAACGGCCTGACCGCCGAGTGGCTCATGCGCGAGCATGCCCTCGAAGGCCTCACGGTCTCGTACGACCTCGATTCCGAGCAGGTCACCGCGCTCTTCCAGTCCGCCCCGCCGGAATGGTTCGAGGTCACGGTCCATCAGCACATGCCGATGTTCCATATGGAGCACTGCGTGTTCTGCACCTTCCTCTCCAAGGGCAAGGACTACCGCGACTGCGGACGTCCCTGTGAGAAGCATCGCGTCAAGCTGCGCGACCGCGTCGGCGCCGAGCACATCCTCAAGGCCGATGCCGGCTGCCGGAACACGCTCTTCAACTCGCGCGCCCAGACCGGCGCCGAATACGTCACCCAGCTGCTCTCCCTGGGCGTCCGCCGTTTCCGCGTCGAATTCGTGGACGAAGACGCCGCCACGGTCTCACGTACGCTCGAGAAGTATCAGGCCCTGCTGAGGGGCGAAATCGACGGCACCGCCCTCTGGAACGACCTCAAGGTCCTGAACCAGCTCGGCGTCACGCGCGGGACGATGCGCGTGAGGCTCTGATCATTCCTCGCCGCGCAGGCGGGGCAGGAGTCCGGTGATGCGACGTGAATCCGATGCGTTGCGCACCGCCATCGCGTAAGCGGTCGGGTCGCCGACGAGGATCACCTGCTTGCGGCCGCGCGTGACGGCGGTGTAGACCAGGTTGCGCGCGAGCATGATGCTGTGCTGGCGGAGCAGGGGCACGACCACGGCCGGGAATTCCGAGCCCTGGGACTTATGGATGCTCACCGCGTAAGCGAGGTGCAGGTCGCCCTGTTCGCCGCGTTCGAGTTCGACGCGCGCGCCGTCGAAGTCGATCAGCAGCGTGCCTTCCTCATTCTGGCCGAGCACCACGCCGAAGTCGCCGTTGAAGACGTTCTTGTCGTAGTTGTTGCGCGTCTGGATGACCTTGTCGCCCGGCTGGATGCGGCCCGGACGGGCGTCGGCGCCACGGAGGCGGCCTTGCAGGGCCTGGTTGAAGGCCTGGATGCCGCCCGTGCCTTTATGCATCGGCGCCAGCACCTGGATGTCGCGCAGCGGATCGAAGCGCAGCGCCTTCGGCAGGATGTCGCAGCAGAGCTTCGTGACCATCGCCACGCAGGCCTCGGGGTCGTCGACGCGCACGAAGTGGATGTCCTGGGTGAAATCGAGCTTGGTCGGATCCTCGACCGGGGTCGGCGGCGAAGTGTCGGCGTGCAGGATGCCGTGGGCGACCGTGACGATGCCGCTGCGGGCGCCTTGGCGGAAGACCGTGTCGAGGCGCGTGACCGCGGCCGCGCCGGAATCGATGAGGTCCCCGAGCACGTTGCCCGCGCCGACGGACGGGAGCTGGTTGACGTCGCCGACGAGCAACACGTGGGCCTTGCCAGGCACCGCGCGCAGCAGGGCCGCGGCGAGCTTGGTGTCCAACATCGAGGATTCGTCGATGATGACGAAGTCCGTCGCGAGCGGGTTCTCGGCGTTGGCCGTGAAACCGCCTTCCGCAGGGTCGAACTTGAGCAGGCGGTGGATCGTCGAGGCCTGCACGCGCGTGGCTTCGGTCATGCGCTTCGCCGCGCGGCCCGTCGGCGCGCCCAGGGCCATGCGCACGCGTTTGGCGCCGAGGATGTCGCAGAGCGCCTTCAGGATGGTCGTCTTACCCGTGCCGGGCCCGCCGGTGAGGACGGTGACCTTGTTCTGCAGGGCCATGAGCACGCCGGCCGCCTGGGCGGGCGAGAAGGCGAAGCCGGCGCGGGTCTGGGCCCATTCGACGGCCTTGTCGGCCACGATGGTCGGCAGGCCCGACGGCGTGGCGAGGAAGCGCTGGATCGAGGCGGCGATGGACTTCTCGGCCTTCTCCTGGGGCTTCAGCTGCACGAGGCGCACGCCCCGCGTGGAGAGCACGCCTACGGCGTCTTCCTCCATCAGCTTGCGCAGGCGGTCATGGACGATCGTCTTGTCGACCTCGAGCAGTTCGGTGGCCTTCTCGAGCAGGCCTTCGTCGGGGAAGGCGCTGTGGCCTTCGCCCTCGAGTTCCTCGAGCGTGTGCAGGATGCCGGCGTCGACGCGCTGCGGGCCGGCGGTAGGCAGGCCGAGGTTGCGCGCGATCTTGTCGGCGGTCTTGAAGCCGACGCCTTCGACCTCGCGGCAGACGCGATAAGGTTCGGTGGTGAGGACTTTCTTCGCGTCCTGCCCGTAGGCCTTGACGATGCGGATGCAGAGGGCGTTGGTCACGCCGTAGGTCTGCAGGAAGACCATGACCTCGCGCAGGGCTTTCTGATCGTCCCATGCGGCCTTGATGGCTTTCGCGCGACCCGGGCCGATGCCGTCGACTTCACGGAGGCGTCCCGACTGGTTGGAGATGATGTCGAAGGTGCGGACGCCGAAGCGGGCGACGATCTTGTCGGCGTAGGTCTTGCCGATGCCTTTGATGAGTCCGCTCCCGAGGTATTTGCGGATGCCGTGGACCGAGGAGGGCAGGCGCGAGCTGAACGTGCGCACGCGCAGCTGCGGGCCGTGGGACGGATGGCGTTCCCAATTGCCGCTGACGTCGACGGTCTCGCCGCACTGCAGCCCGGTCATGTTGCCGAGGATGATGACTTTCTCGCCGGCCTCCGGCGCGAGCTCCGCGATCGTGAAATGCGTCTCCTCGTCGAGCCACAGGATGCGCTCGACCACGCCCGAAAGGGTGGTTTCGGGTCCGCGCGGCGGTTCGCGTGGCGGCGACATGCGTTGAGCCAATCAGCCCCGCGGGGCGGGAGCGAAACGAAAATCAACCCAGCCCGAAGAGCTCCCGGCCCAGTTCGGGCAGGCCCGCGTGGACGGTGTCCGGGGCGTAGGGGGCCAGTTCCTCGGCGGTATGGCTGCCGGTCGTCACGCAATGGATGGCGGCGAGCTTGCCGTTGCGGGCCGTGGAGATGTCGAAAGGCGAATCGCCGACCATGACCGTCCGGGCGGCGTCGGCCTTCAGGGTCGAGAGCACGAAGTGGGTGAACTCTGGCTGAGGCTTACGCCACGGGTGGACGTTGGTGCCGAAGACCTGGTCGACGACGTCGTCGAGGCCGAGGTGCTCCATGATCTTCTTGGAGTTGGCGTCGTCCTTGTTGGTGTAGACCGCGACGCGAACGCCCTTGGCGCGGAGGCCGACGAGGATCTCGCGGCAGCCGGGGTAGGCGCGCAGGCCATGGTACATCACCGAGGGGAAGTGTTCGCGGAACAGCCGGGTGGCGGTGGGCGCGTTGGCTTCGCCGGCCAGTTTGACGACGGTGACGTTGACAGAGCCGCCGACTGCGCGCCGGATCTGCTCCAGGGTGACGCCTGGCAGGCCCATCATCCCCATGACGTCGTCGTAGCAACGGTGGATGGCCTCGAAGTTGTCGACCAGCGTGCCGTCGAGGTCGAAAAGGACGGTTTCAGGGAGGGGGCGGGCCATGGCTGACCCCAATCAGGCGGGTCGGCGGGCGGTTTCCAAGTTTGGAATTGAAGGGCGGGGCGACGGACCTAGGTTGCCGCTTCGCACCATGAGCTTCTCGCTGGACCTTACCAAGCCCCTCGGCCGCCTCGGCCTGGCCATCAAT
>JBDKIN010000102.1:0-6879 GCA_039797095.1 Verrucomicrobiota bacterium | reverse complement strand
TCTCGTCGAGGCGGCTGAGCACCTCTTCGCCGGAGGCGTCCTTGAGCGTCTCGATCGAGCCCGTCTCGCCGATGACGCGGATCGGTCCGCCCGAAGGCGTGCCGACGCCCACGGCGTGGACGACGAGTCCCTTACGTTTGAGCTTCTTCGCCATCTCGACGCCGCCGGACTCGAGGTCTTCGCCGTCGGTCAGCAGGATGAGCAGTTTGCGGTTACGGTTCGAGTAGAAGGCCAGCTCGGCTTCCTCGACCGCGCGGCCGAGGTCGGTGCCGGAGACCTGGATGCTGGTCGTGTCGGTCTCCTCGAGGGTGCGGTAGAAGGCGTCGTAGTCGCGCGTGAGCGGGCATTGCAGGAAGGCCTGGCCGGCGAAGGCGATCAGGCCGACGTTGCCGGTGCCCTTGCGGCGGACGAAGTTGGCGATGGCGACCTTGGCGCGGGCGAGCCGCGTCGGGCTCATGTCGGCGACCAGCATCGACTTCGAGACGTCGAGGGCGAAGACCACGTCTTCGGTCGCGCCTTTCTGCTTGGACTCCTCGACGCCCCAGCGCGGGCCGGCGAAGCAGGCCACGAGGAGGGCGAAGGCGGTGGCGACGGCGGCGTCCTTGGTGAGCCGGCGCGCGGCGGAGAAACCGGAGACCAGCCGGCCGAGCAGCGTCGCGGAGGCGAAGCCGGTGAGTCCCTTGCGGCGGCGGTGTTCCGTCCAGCGCAACGCGACGAAGAGAATCAGTCCCGCGGCGGCGGCGACGGCCAGCAGGCGCGGATCCTCGAAATGCGGGTCGGTGGTGTCCATGGCTCAGGGCGCGCGGGGCCGCAGGACGGCCCAGCCGATCTCGGCGAGGAGGAGGAGGGCGGCGAGTCCGACCCAGATGAGGCGGTGGCTTTCGTAGACGACGGATTCGCGGAGGCGCACTTCGGTGCGTTCGAGGCGGTCGATCTCCTCGTAGACGCGTCCGAGCTGGGCCTGGTCGAGCGCGCGGTAGAAGCGGCCGTCGGCGATCTTGGCCATCTTGGCGAGCATCACGTAGTTCGCCGGGTTGATGGTCTGCATCGGGATCGTCCGGCCGAGGGCGTCGCGGTAGAGCTGGCCCGTGCGCGTGTCGAAGCGCGGCAGGACGGTCGGCTCGTCCTTGCCGAGGCCGATGCAATAGAGGCGGATGCCGAGGGCGGCGGCGAGCTCGGCGGCGGGCACGGGCAGGATCGCCTTGCTCATGTTATCGTCGCCGTCCGTCAGCAGGATGATGACCTTCGAGCGGCGCCCCTTGATGTTCTTCATCCGGTCGACGGCCATCGCGAGGCCTTCGCCGATCGCGGTGCCGGTCTCCTGGATGCTGCCGATGTGCATGCGGTCGATGCCTTTCTCGACCCAGATCTTGTTGATCGTGAGCGGGCTCAGCAGGTACGGCTTGCCCGAGAAGACCACGGCGCCGATGCGGTCGTCAGGCCGCTTCGCGAGGAAGTCGTAGATCACGTTCTGACTGGCCTGCCAGCGCGTCACTTCGGCGCGCGCCGTGCTCATGTCCAAGGCCATCATCGACCACGAGAGGTCCACGACGAGCATGATGTCCACGCCTTCCGCTTCGCGTTCGATCTCCTTGTTCGCGGTGCGCGGGCCGGCGATGGCGATCACGAGTAGGATCGCCGTCAGCAGGCGGAGGAAGACGCGCAGGCGGCCGGCGCGTTCGCGGACGGGTCGGCCGACCGCGCCGAGCAGCGTGGTGTCCGGGTAGAGGAGCGCGGCCGCCCGCCCGATACGACCCCGCAGCCAGGCGTAGACCGGCACCAGCGCCAGGAGGAGCAGCGCCCAAGGGTATTGGAAATCGTAGCCGAAGATTTCCATCAGGCGTGGTCACGCCGAGGGAGCGGCGGCGGGACAGGGAGGGGCGGAGGGTTCGGGAGCGGCGCAGGCGCGGCCCACGCCGCGGAAGTCGCCGCGCGGGGAGGCACGATCGGCGGCGGCGTGGGCCGGGCGAAAGTCCGGCGGGCGTCTTCGACGCGGCGGGCGGCTTCGCGGACGCCGGCGATCAGCAACGAGGTCTCCAGTCCGGCGCCGGCGAACTTCGCGGCGTCGGCGCTGCGCAGCGCGGCGGCCAGCGGCTGGCGCGCGGGCAGGAAGACCGGGATGACGCCCGTCACCGTCAGCAGTTCTTCGGTGGCGAGCGAAGGCAAGGCGCGCGCATCGACGGCGAAAAGGTAGCCACGGAAAGCCTGCGTGACACGGACCACCGCTTCGGCGGCCGGCAGCGACTCGGCGGCGAGGAGTTCGGCCTCGAGCTGCGCGTGGGGCGGCCGCGGGGCCGGGGCGCGCCGGAAGACGCGGACCGCGACGAGCGCGAGGACGGCGACGAACGCGACGCCGAGCACGGCGACTCCCCAGTAGGAAGACCAGAAGCCGGGCGGCACCTCGGCCTTGGGGCCGAGCAGCGTGAACGGGATGTCTTCGGCGGGAGGCATCAGCGGCGGCGCCGGCGGCGTTCGAAGAAACGGGAGAGGGTCGGGGCCACGGCGGCGCCGGGGTCGAGGCGGGCGACGTCGGTGCCGGCGCGGCCGAGGAGGGCGGCGGTCTCGGTCAGGCGGGCTTCGGCTTGGGCCGCGAAAGCCTGGCGCACGGCGAACGAACTCGTGTCGACTTCGCGGATCTCGCCGGTCTCGGCGTCCTCGAGGGCGACCACGCCGACGTCGGGCAGGACGCGTTCGCGCTCGTCGACGAGCTGCACGCACGCGGTGTCGTGGCGGGAGTTCAGTTCGGCGAGCGCGGCGGCCATCGCGTCGCCGCCTTCGGGGCCGGCGAGGAAGTCGGAGACCACGAAGACCATCGAACGACGGCGCAGCGCGCGGCCGAGGCGGCGCATCGGCTGGACGAAAGAAGTGCGGCGCGAGACGGGGCGGAATTCGAGGACCTCGCGGATGATGCGCAGCACGTGGCGGCGTCCCTTGCGCGGCGCGACCCAGAGCTCCTCGCGGTCGGTGAAGAGGAGGAGCCCGACCTTGTCGCCGGCCTTGAGCGCGGAGACCGCGAGGCAGGCGGCGACGTCGGCGGCGCGTTCGCGCAGCGTCTTCTCGCCGGAGCCGAAGTCGGCGGAGCCCGAGACGTCGACGGCGAGCACCAGCGTGAGCTCGCGCTCTTCGCGGTGCAGGCGGACGAACGGCTTGCCCGTGCGCGCGGTCACGTTCCAGTCCATGGCGCGCACGTCGTCGCCGGGGACGTATTCGCGCAGCTCCTCGAAGTCGGTGCCGCGGCCCTTGAAGCGCGAGAGGTAGGCGCCGACCATCGCGTCGTTGACCTGACGCAGGGCGACGATCTCGACGCGCTGCGCGCGGCGGAGGGTCTCCTGCGGGTGGGTCGGGACGGGCGTGGCCACGGTCGCCGGACGGGCTTAGGGGACGCTGACGGCGTCGAGGACGCGGCGCACGATGGCGTCGGCGTCGACCCCTTCGGCGTCGGCTTCGTAGGTGAGGATCAGGCGGTGGCGGAGGACGTCAGGCGCGATGTCCTTCACGTCCTGCGGGGTCACGTGGTCGCGGCCCTGCAGGAAGGCCCAGGCCTTGGCGGCGAGGGTGAGGTTGATGGTCGCGCGCGGCGACGCGCCGAACTGGAGGAACTTCGCGAGGTCGGGGCCGCCCGGGTGCTGGCCGCGGGTGGCGAGGACGAGCGAGACGACGTAGTCGCGGATCGGTTCGGCCACGTGGATCGCGTCGACGGCCTTGCGGGCCTCGAGGATCTCCTGCTGCGTGATCACGGCTTCGACGTCGAGCTTCGGCGAGGTCGTCGCCATCGCGTCGAGGATCTTGCGTTCCTCCTCGCGGGTCGGGTAGCCGATGTTGAGCTTCAGCATGAAGCGGTCGACCTGGGCTTCGGGCAGCGGATAGGTGCCTTCCTGGTCGATCGGGTTCTGCGTCGCGAGGACGAGGAAGGGCGCGGGGAGCTTGTGCGTCTCGCCGCCGAGCGTCACCTGGCGTTCCTGCATCGCTTCGAGGAGCGCGGACTGCACCTTGGCGGGCGCGCGGTTGATCTCGTCAGCGAGGACGAAGTTCGCGAAGATCGGGCCGCGCTTCACGGCGTACTCGCCGGTCTTCGGGTCGTAGATGAGCGTGCCCACGATGTCGGCCGGCAGGAGGTCGGGCGTGAACTGGATGCGCGAGAAGTCGGCGTGGACGGTCTGGGCGAGCGTGCGCACCGAGAGCGTCTTCGCGAGGCCGGGCACGCCTTCGAGGAGGACGTGGCCGTTGGCGAGGAGGCCGATCAGCAGGCGATCGACGAGGTACTGCTGGCCGACGACGACCCGGGCGACCTGTTCGCGGAGGCGCGGCACCCAGGTGCCGGCGGCGTTGATGGTGGTGGACATAGGGGTGGGGAAGGGGCGCGCGGGGTGGCGCGTTCGGCGGTTCTCCGCCCACTTGTCAGCGTCCGGTCGGACCGGACTTGTCTCCGATTTAGCAGGACAACCGGGACTTCTCAACCGCCGCCTTCACAAAAGCGGCGAAGAGGGGGTGGGCGCGGTCCGGGCGGGACTTGAATTCCGGGTGGTACTGGACCCCGACCATCCAGGGGTGGTCCTTGACCTCGACGATCTCGACCAGGCCGCTCTGGGGGTTGGTGCCCCCGACGATCAGGCCGGCGGCCTCGAGCTTCGCCCGGTAGGCGTCGTTGTATTCGAAGCGGTGGCGGTGGCGTTCCTTGATGTTGTCCGTGCCGTAGGCGGCCCGGGAGCGGCTGCCCGGGGTCAGGGCGCAGTCGTAGGAGCCCAGGCGCATCGTGCCGCCCTTGGTCACCACGCTCTTCTGGGATTCCATCAGGTGGATCACCGGGTTCTTGGTCTCCGGCGCGAACTCGGTCGAATGGGCGTCCTTGAGGCCGAGCACGTTCCGGGCGAATTCGATCACCGTGATCTGCATGCCGAGGCAGAGGCCGTAGTAGGGGACCTTGCGCTCGCGGGCGAACTTGGCGGCGATGATCTTGCCTTCGATGCCGCGGTTGCCGAAGCCGCCAGGGACGAGGATGCCGTCCAGGCCTTCGAGGGAAGCGGTGCCCTTGGTCTCGAGGTCCTCGGCGTCGATGCGCACGACTTCGACGGCGGTCTCGTTGGCGATGCCGCCGTGGGTGATGGATTCGTAGACGGACTTATAGGCGTCCTGGAGTTCGATGTACTTGCCGACGACGCCCACGCGCACGCGGTGCTTCGGCTCGAGGAGACGCCGCACGATCTCGCGCCACGGGGAGATGTCGATCGGCCGGCACTGCAGGCCGAGGCGCTTGACGACGACTTCGTCCATGCGCTGTTCGGCGAGCTGCATCGGCAGTTCGTAGATGGAGTGCTCGACGTCGCGGCATTCGAACACGCAGTCCAGGCCGACGTTGCAGTAGAGGGAGAGCTTCTGGCGGTTGTCTTCGCCGATCGGGCGGTCGGTGCGGCAGACGAGCAGGTCGGGCTGGATGCCGATCTCGCGGAGCTTGGCGACGGACTGCTGCGAGGGCTTCGTCTTGAGCTCGCCGGCGGCCTTGATGAAGGGCACCAGCGTGCAGTGCAGGAAGGCCACGTTCTCGCGGCCGGCGTCATGCTGGAACTGGCGGAGCGCCTCGAGGAAGGGCAGGCCTTCGATGTCGCCGGTCGTGCCGCCGATCTCGGTGATGAGCACGTCGACGCCTTCGCCGCCCTTGAGGATGCGGTCCTTGATCTCGTTGGTGACGTGAGGGATGACCTGCACGGTCTTGCCGAGGTAGTCGCCGCGGCGTTCCTTCTGGATGACGGTCTCGTAGACCTGGCCGGAGCTGAGGCTGTTGAGGCGGGACAGCTCGCCGGAGGTGAAGCGTTCGTAGTGGCCGAGGTCGAGGTCGGTCTCGGCGCCGTCGTTGAGGACGTAGACCTCGCCGTGCTGGTAGGGGCTCATGGTGCCCGGATCGACGTTGAGGTACGGGTCGAACTTCTGGATGCGCACCTTGAGTCCCCGGCATTCGAGCAGGGCTCCCAGGGCGGCGGCGGTGAGGCCTTTGCCCAGGGAGGAGATGACGCCGCCGGTGACGAAAATATACTTCATGGAAAGGTGGTCTTGAGGGCTGGGGAGCGGGTAAAAAAGATAAGACCGGCAGGTCCTGTGACGGAAGCCGGTCTGGACTTTCGAATTGCATGGCCGAAAAAAACCATGGCAAGCGGTTTTTCCGGTCGGTCCAGGGGGCTGGCCCGGGTCCAAGGGCGTCCCGGGGCGGGTGGTCATTCGACCCCTTATGAGGGTTTTTCACAATCGGGGGGTGTCTCGCTAATACCTCCCCTTTTCCCTGCGTCCGGGGTGGGAACAACGGAAACTGCCTATTTGATGCTTTTTGCATCCCGTCCCGCTCCGCCATGTCCGCAAGCTCCTGTTGTTCTAGCTGTCGTCCCTCTTCCATCGGGAAGAAGGTCGTGATGGCCCTCACCGGCCTCGTCCTCGCCGGCTTCGTGCTCGGCCACATGACGGGCAACCTGCTGATGTTCAAGAGCCCGGCTGCGATCAACGCCTACGCGAAGTGGCTGCACGAGAACGTGGCCCTGCTCTGGACCGCCCGTTCGGTGCTCATTATCAGCGTTTTCGCCCATATCTGGGTGGGCATCCAGCTCACCCTGGAGAACCGCGCCGCCCGCGCCGGCGGCCCCGCCGCCGAAGCCACCCGTCGCGCGACCTTCGCTTCCCGCACGATGCCCTACTCGGGCGTGGTGATCCTGGGCTTCGTGGTCTTCCACCTCCTCCACTTCACCTTGAAGGCGGTCGCCCTGGGCGACGTCGCTTACGGGGACGACGTCTACAAGATGGTGGTGGCGGGCTTCTCCTGCAAGCCGGTCGCCGTCTTCTACATCATCAGCATGCTGCTGCTCTGCCTGCACCTCAGCCACGGCGTCAGCAGCGTCT
>JBDKIN010000101.1:0-2967 GCA_039797095.1 Verrucomicrobiota bacterium | reverse complement strand
TGATCAGCGCCTGCCGCGAAGCCGAAGACGACATCGTCGAGAAGGCCCGCCTGCGTCTCCAGCGTCAGTATTTCGGCGCCCATCCTTTGGCGGTCGACGCGTGCGGCACGCCGGAGACCTTGGCGCGGATCGAGCCCACGGATCTCGCGGAACTGCATCGCAAGCTGGTCGTGGCGGACAACGTCGTCGTCGGCGTGAGCGGCGCCTTCGACCGTAAGTCGGTCATGGACTTCATCCACCGTCGTTTCGGAGCCTTGCCGCAGGCCGCGTTAGCCCGCCGGACGTTGCCGCTGCATGTGCCGGCCTCGGCCTCCCGACTGCAGGAGCATGCCACCGGTGAGCAGGCCGTCGTGGCCTTGGCTTTCCCGCATTGCGGCTTCGCGCCCGACGAAGTCGTCGCGGCGAACGTCACCGAAGAACTCCTCAGCGGCATGGCCAGCGGACTGTTCCGTCGCGTGCGCGAGGAGAAGGGCATGGCATATTTCGTCGGCGCCACGCGCGTCGAGGTCGTCGACCAGGGCATGTTCTATCTTTATGCGGGTACCGCGCCGGCCTCCGCGGCGGCCGTCGTCGCGGAGATGCGCCTCGAACTCGAACGTCTCCGGGCCGGTAAGTTCGGGGCGGACGAGATCGCCGACGCCAAGCGTCGGATGCGGGTCTCCCGCCGGCAGGGCCGTCAGTCCGCCGGTGCCCGCATGCAGGGCGCCCTCGTCCGCGAGGTGGCCGGACTCGGGGCCAACTTCGACGCCGAGTGGGAACGTCGCATGGCGCTCACCGACGAAGCCGCCGTGCAGGCCTTCGCCCGACGATTCCTCGACCGCAAGTTCGAGCAGGAGCTCGTCGTCCTCCCGAAGGCCTGATCAGCCTTCCGTGAAGTGGCGTTTCGCTACCACGGCCGAGATGATGCCCGGGATGGCGAGGCTCAGCGCGAACAGGAAGTAGTGCGCGTAGCCCAGCTGCTCGGCCAGCGCGCCGGCCCATAATCCTGGCAGGTAGTTGGCGAGCAGGGCGAAGGTGGAGAGCGCGGCGTAGCGGACCGCGGCGCCGGGACCCGCGGCCAGCTTCATCATCGCGAGGATCAGGGCGCAGAGGCCGGCGCCGTAGGCCACGTATTCCACGATGAAGACGGCACCGATGACGCGTAGGTCGTGTGAGCCGTCGTAGGCCAGCCAGGCAAAGGCTGCCAGCGGCAGGTGCATCATCACGCCGAGCGAGAGGAGCGAGCGGCCGAGTCCCAGCCGGGCGACGACGAGCGAGCCGATGACGCCACCGAGCGCCAGGCCGCCGACCGCGGAAAGCATGCGGAGCAAGGCGTAGGTCTCGTTATCCAGGCCGAGGCCGCCGTTTTCGGCGGATTTGGAGAAGAGCGGGATGATTCGGGCCATGTGCACTTCACTGGCACGATAGAACAGGATCAGGCCGAGCACGGCGTAAAGCCTCGGGTCGCTCCCGAGCGAGCGGAGGCCGGCCAGCATGACGGCGAAGCGCTCCTTCACGGTGCTTTGGTCCGAAGCGGTCCGGGGTTCGGCTGCGAGGCCCCAGGCGTTCGCCCCGAGGGTGAGCAAGGCGAGCAGGGCCGCCGCGACCATCGCCCAAGACCAGGCATCCACGGTCTGCGGGCCTTGGTCCATGATGCGCCCGACGAGCCAGATGAGCCCCGGGCCGGCGAGCACGGCCCCGACTTTCGTGGCGACGTTCAATACGCCGGCATGCGTGGCGCGGCTCCGGTCGTCGAGCGCGGCGACGAAATAGCCGTCGAGCGCGAAGTCATGCGCGGCGGCGAGCAGCGACAGCATGATGAGGCAGCCGATGATGCCGCTCATCGAGGCCTCACCGGCGCCGAGGAACATGGCCAGCAGGCCGAATACGGCGGCGATACCGAGTTGCGACGCCAGGATGAACCGGCGCGGATCGAAGCCCGCGACCAGCGGCGACAGGAGGATCTTGAAGCCTACGATCAGGCCGAAGATCGCGACGGCCTGGGTGTTCCGGGCGTCGGGATACCCCAGGTCCTTGAGCGCAACCGGGAGGGCTTCGTCGCGGACCGCGGCGGGGATGGCTTGGAACAGGTAGGCGGCGAAGACCCAGAGCCAGGCGCGGCGGGGAATCGTCGCGGGCTCCTTCATCGCTTAGGCGCCTTCGCCGAGTTGGGCGCGACCGAAGTGGTCGACCGAGCGCAGGAGTCCGTCGACGAACTTGGTGACAGTGATGTTGAGGCCGAGGAGCTCGGTGTCGGTCAGGTCGAGCATCTCGCCCGGCTTGAAGGTGCGGGTCGTGTCGCTGAGGCGGGCGACCGTCTTCGGCTTACCCACTTCACCGGCGCCATGCACCGTGACGCCGGGAGGCGGGGTCGGCGCGGCGGCTTCGGACGCGGTTTCGGGGAGGACTTCGATGTCCTTCATCGCCTTGAATTCGAGGGTCAGCGCGCCGTCCGGCGTGATGTCGTCGTTGGTCACGAGGCCGCCGCGGGCGAGCACGCGCAGGGCGGCCGCGAGGCTGAAGATCCCGTCTTCGAGTTCGCAGACGATGCCGAAGTCTTCTTCCAGCGCCGTGAAGCGCGACTGGAGGTTCATCTTGAGGAATGCTTGGTGCTTCTCGCCGATGATTTTCTCGATGAGCGGGTCACGGCGAGGGTTCTTGCCTTGTTCGCGGATGAAAAGGCAGAGCAGGTAGCACTGCGCCATGCTTTCCGAGGAAAGGGTCAGCAGGTCGTTGATGGTCGTCCGAAGCATCAGGCCGCGGGCGTAGGCGAGCATCTGTTCCGGGGGCAGGTGCGCCTGCGGGACCGGCATCACGCGCGAGACGGACGAGAAGTGCTCGTAGGCCTTCGGGTCCGCCGTGTGCAGGCCGGCGATGCTGAAGGCGAGCATGTCATGCTGGCGCTGCAGGGCCGTAAAGAAGGTGCGGCTGATGTTCTGGAGCGAGAGGACGCTCTCGCCTTTGCCGGGAGGAGGTTGGGACATGGGG
>JBDKIN010000100.1:0-6144 GCA_039797095.1 Verrucomicrobiota bacterium | reverse complement strand
CCCCACGGCTTGCGGATGATGGCGTGGAAGATGCCGGGCGAGGAATTGAAGCCCTGCGTGCCGCCGAAGCGTCCGAGCGTCCATTCGACCCAGCAGATCGGCAGGCCGACGATCAGGAGGGAGATGAAGTAGGCGATCAGGAAGGCGCCGCCGCCGGTCTCCTTGTCGGCGACGAGGCCGGGGAAGCGGAGGAAGTTGCCCAAGCCGACGGCGCTGCCGGCGACGGCCATGATCACGCCTAGTTTGGAGCTCCAGCCGTCGGGTTGCTTGGTCGTCATGCGTCAGGGGTTGCCGATGTATCTAGGAAAGGGGAAGGGGAGTGCAATGCTGGGACGCAGTCCCAGTGAAGGTGTCGGCGGTCAGCGGATGGCGGTTAGCGGTTGGATGAGGGATGAGGCCGCGCTTAGACCGAAACGACAGCCTTTTGGCGGGTGATGGGCGCCCAACCGCCAACCGCTAACCGCCAACCCCTTATGCCCGTTATCCCCCTATTCTTCTCGCCCTTTCCATTTCCTCTACTCACTTTGCCTCAATGTCGTTTGATTCCCTAGGCCTAGACGCCTCCATTCTCAAAGCCGTAGCCGACCAGGGTTACACCGAGCCGACGCCGATCCAGAAGGCCTCGATCCCGGTGATCATCGAGGGGCATGACGTCATCGGCGTCGCTCAGACCGGTACCGGCAAGACCGCCGCGTTCACCCTCCCGCTGCTGACCAAGCTGGTCCAGACCAAGTCCGGCGCCCACCAGGGCCGCGTCCGCTGCCTGATCCTGGCCCCGACCCGCGAGCTGGTCGTCCAGATCGCCGAGAACGTCGCCGCCTATTCCCGTTACTCCGGCGCCACCGTCGCCACCTGCTACGGCGGCGTCTCCGAACGCCCCCAGATCGCCGCCCTCCGTCGCGGCTGTGACTTCCTCATCGCCACCCCGGGCCGTCTCCTCGACCTCGGTGGCCAGGGCCATGGCGACTTCTCCGCCGTCGAATACCTCGTCCTCGACGAAGCCGACCGCATGCTGGACATGGGCTTCCTGCCCGCGATCAACACCATCGTCCGCGCCCTCCCGAAGGAGCGCCAGACCCTGATGTTCTCCGCCACGCTCTCCCGCGAGATCGAGACCCTCACGAAGCAGTACCAGCGCGAACCGAAGCTGATCGAGGTCGGCCGCCGCTCCAACCCCGCCGAGACCGTCACCCAGCTCCTCTATGAGTGCCCGGGCGCGCTCAAGCAGGTCATGCTGCACCACCTCCTGAAGGACGAGGCCCTGAAGATGGTCCTCGTCTTCGCGCGTACCAAGCACGGCGCCGACCGCATCTGCCGCAAGCTCCAGGGCGAAGACATCAGCTGCGCCGCCATCCACGCCAACCGCTCGCAGAGCCAGCGTCAGCGCGCCCTGCAGGCCTTCAAGAACAACGAGATCCGCGTGCTCGTCGCGACCGACATCGCCTCGCGCGGCATCGACGTCGACGGCATCTCCCACGTCTTCAACTTCGACTTCCCTGACCAGCTCGAAGACTACGTCCACCGCATCGGCCGTACCGGCCGCGCGCTCGCGACCGGCACCGCCATCACCTTCGTCACCCGCGAAGACCTCGGCGAACTGCGCCGCCTCGAGCGCATCGTCGGCAAGCACCTCCATTGCGGCAAGCTACAGGGCTTCGATTACACCCAGCAGGCTCCGCCCCGTACCCCGGAAGATTTCCAGCGTCACCAGGATCCCCGCGCCGGCGCGCACCACAGCGAACGCGAAGGCCGCCCGCAGGGGGGTCGTCACGGCGGCTACCGCGCTTCCCAGGGCAACTACCGCCCCTTTGGTCGTCCAGGCACCCGCCGCAGCGGCGGACCTAAGTAATCGAGAACACGAGGACCAGAGGGCCGGAGGGTCCGAGGTTTGTATCAGCCCGGTGCCCCCGGGCTTTTTTGCGCCTTACCGCGCGGGGTGCCCTTGCGGCAGGCGTCGCTGCAGAAGCGGACCTCATCCCAGCAGCGGGCCCACTTCTTGCGCCAGAGGAAGGGGCGCTGGCAGGTCGGGCAGGTCTTGGCCGGGAGGTTCTCTTTTTTGACACCACGCATGCAGACTTTGTGTTCGGATTCGCCTTGCGCGCAAACAGGCGCGCGGATTCCGGGTTCCGGGATTGGAATCAGGCCGTCGACCCTTTAGTCATGGTCATGCGCCGCTTCCTGCCCCTGGTCGGTTCCTGCCTCGTCACGTTGGTCTCCGCGGAGGAGCCTAAGTGGCACGCCTTGTTCAACGGCAAGGACCTGTCGGGGTGGACGCCCAAGATCGCCAAGCATCCCCTCGGCGAGAATTATGCCGACACCTTCCGGGTCGAGGACGGCATGATCAAGGTGGCCTACGATCGCTATGCGAAGTTCGACCAGCAGTATGGGCATCTTTTCACCAACCTCGCGTATTCGCGTTACGTCTTGCGCATGGAGTATCGCTTCGCCGGGAAGATGATGGCTGACGCCCCGAAGTACGTGAACCTCAACAGCGGCGTCATGCTCCACGCCCAGCCCCCGCAGAGCATGGGGATGGACCAGGGTTTTCCTTCCAGCCTGGAGTTCCAATTCCTGGCCGACGAAGGGAAGGGGGCCCGCCCGACCGGCAACGTCTGCACCCCCGGCACGAACCTGGAGATGGACGGCAAGCTGGTCACCCAGCACATCGTGACCTCGAAGGCGCCGACCTTTCCGCCCGAGCAATGGGTGGTCATCGAGGTCGAAGTGCGCGGGGACGAAGAAATCGTCCACCGCGTCAATGGCGCGGAGGTGCTCCGCTACCAACGTCCGCAGCTCGACCCGCGTAACCATGTCTCCCCCGCGACCGACCAGCTGGACGCCGGCGCCGAACTGCTGCTCTCCCACGGCCACATCGCCCTCCAGGCGGAAGGTCAGCCGGTCTGGTTCCGCCGTATCGAACTCCGCCGACTGGCACGATAACGGCGGCGACGATTTGCGTCGGGCGGGCTTAGTCCTCCCTTGCGGGCGTGGCCCACACCGTCCGTCTCATCCTCGGCGACCAGCTGAACCCGGAGCATTCCTGGTTCGGCAAGAAGGATGCGTCCGTGACCTACGTGCTCATGGAAGTCCGTTCCGAGACGGATTACGTCGTGCATCACGCCCAGAAGGTCATCGCGATCTTCGCGGGGATGCGTCGGATGGCCGAGCTGCTGACGAAGCAAGGCCATCAGGTCCGTTACTTCCGGTTGAGCGATAAGAATAACCGCCAGAACTTCGCTGAGAACCTGCAGCAGGTCTTCAAGGAGACCAAGGCCACGCGTTTCGAATACCAGGAGCCTGACGAATACCGCCTCGATCAGGATCTCCGGGCCTTCGCCGCCGGCTGCGGACTGGTCACGGCGTGCGTCAGCTCCGAGCACTTCCTCGACGGCCGCGGCGGCGTCGCGGCGCATTTCCAGAAGGACGCCAAGCGCTGGCTGATGGAGTCTTACTATCGCAAGATGCGTGTCCGGACGCGCCTGCTGATGGAGGAGGACGGCACGCCCGCCGGGGGAGAATGGAATTACGACAAGGAGAACCGGAAGCCGTGGAAGGGCACGCCGCCCCCGCCCAAGACTTGGGACGTCTCACACGACCATTCGGCCATCTGGGCCGAGATCCAGGCCGCCGGGGTGAAGACCATGGGTAAGCCGTCAGAGAAGGACTTCCCTTGGCCTGTCGATCGTAAGGAGGCGCTCAAGCAGCTGGACGCCTTCATCGAGCAGGGCCTGCCTGATTTCGGTGACTACGAGGACGCCATGCACACGTCCTCGGATCGGCTCTTCCACTCCCGGCTCTCTTTCGCCCTGAACGTGAAGCTGCTGACGCCGGCGGAAGTCGCCGAGGCCGCCGCCGACGCGCACACGCGTGATCCGAAGCGTTACCCTTTGGCGGCCACGGAAGGGTTCGTCCGGCAGATCATCGGCTGGCGCGAATACATCCGTGGCGTCTATTGGGCCAAGATGCCGGGCTACGCCGACGCCAACGGGCTCGGCCACACGCTCTCGCTGCCGTCCTGGTTCTGGACCGGCAAGGTGAAGATGAACTGTATGCGCCACTCCGTGGGCCAGTCGCTCGATACCGCTTACGCGCATCATATCCAGCGCCTGATGGTCATCGGATCCTTCTGCCTGACCGCGGGCGTCGATCCCGCGGAGGTTGAGCGCTGGTATCTCGGCGTGTACATCGACGCCTTCCAGTGGGTCGAACTCCCGAACGTCATCGGCATGAGCCAGCACGCCGACGGCGGCTTCCTCGCCAGCAAGCCGTATTGCTGCGCCGCGAGTTACGTCTCCAAGATGTCGAATTACTGCGGCGGTTGTCCGTATGATCCCAAAGATCGCACCGGACCGCTGGCCTGTCCTTTGAACGCCCTCTACTGGGACTTCTGGTTGCGGCATCAGGACCGCTTCCTCAACAACCCGCGTATCGGCATGGCCGTACGTCAGGCCGCGAATATGTCGCCGGCGGAGAAGGCCGCCGTGCAGAAGAAGGCCGCGGAGCTACGCGAATCCATCGAAGAGCTGTGAAGGTAGGGACGGTTCTCCGAACCGTCCGCCGGCGGGCTCGGAGAGCCCGCCCTACCACCGGGCCGCTTGTTCGATGAACCGCGCATGACCTTGGCCCCGAGGGAGAAGATCGCGAAGGGTAGGGACGGTTCTCCGAACCGTCCGCCCTACCTTGGAAGAATGCGCCTTACTTCTTCGCCGCCTTCTTCTTGCCCTTGCCGGCAGGGAGCGGGTCGACGCCGGGCAGCGGGAAGTCGGGGTTCGGCACACGCGCGGCGGCCATCTTGGCCTCGAGTTCCTTGACGACCTCCGGGAATTTCGCGGCCAGGTCGGTCGTCTCGTTGGGGTCGGCGTCGAGGTCGTAGAGCTGGGTGACGATCGGCGCCTTGGACTGGGCCTTCTTGGCCATATCCGTGCGAATCGCCTTCCACTTGCCGTCCCAGATCGCCTGCTGCGAGCCATAGCCCGGGAACTCGCGATAGAGCGGGGCTGCCCGCGGGGCATCGGTGCCCTTGAGCGCCGGGACGAGGCTTTCGCTCGCGATAGCCGCGGTGCGTTCCAGTTTCACGCCAGCCAGTTCGGAGAAAGTGGCGAACCAGTCTTCGAAACCCGAGAGGCGGTGCGAGCGCGTGCCCGCCCTGATGCCGGCGGGCCAGCGGACGACGGTCGGTTCGCGGATGCCGCCTTCGTGGAGCGAGCCTTTGAGGCCTCTGAGTCCGCCCGCGGAGTTGAAGTATTTCGTGTCGACGCCGCCGGCGTCATGCGTGGCGCCGTTGTCGCCGGAGAAGACGATGATCGTGTTGTCCGCCACGCCGGCTTTCTCGAGGGCGGCAAGGATGCGGCCGACTTCCTTGTCGAGGCGCGAGATCATCGCGGCGTAAGTGGTGCGCGGGGTGCGGTTGGGGCTGTACCCGCCTTTTTGCGGGGCGTAGGGGGCGGCCTCGGTGATGACGCCTTCATATTGTTTCAGTTCTTCGGCCGGGACCTGCAGGGCCACGTGCGGCAGCGGCGAGGCATAGTAGAGGAAGAACGGCTTGTCCTTGTGGGTCGCGATGAAGGCTTCGGCGCCCACGATGGTACGCTCGCTGAGGAAGTCTTTGCCGATGAAGGGAGCGTAGGCCTTCGGGTCCTGCGGGTCGGCGTCGGCCGGGAAGATGCCGTGGCCGGGTGCGCCGTCGGGGCCGTTGTCGAGCGGGATCTTCTTCCCATCGTCCTGGATGAAGGGAGGGTAGTGGCTGTGCGCGACCCACTGGCTCGTCACGCCGAGGAAGCGGTCGAAGCCTTGCTTGAGAGGATTGCCCGTGGATTCGAAGCTGCCCATGCCCCACTTGCCGAAAGCACCCGTCGCGTAACCAGCGGCCTTCAGCGTCGCGGGCAACGTCATCGCTCCAGCCGGGAGCGGATACTGTTCGCGGTCGCCGACGTCCTTGTTGTCGCGCGTCGTGGCTCGCCCGGGATTATTGCCGGTCATCAGCACCACGCGGGAAGGAGAGCACACCGCGTTGCCGGCGTAGTGGCGGGTGAGGATCATGCCTTCGCGGGCGAGGCGGTCCACGTTGGGCGTGCGGATGATCTTCTGGCCGTTGTAGCCGACTTCCCCGTAGCCGAGGTCGTCGGCCAGGATGAAGACGATGTT
>JBDKIN010000099.1:0-5095 GCA_039797095.1 Verrucomicrobiota bacterium | reverse complement strand
CTGGTAGGCGTCATGGTCGGCGTGGTTCTTGAAGACGAAGAACTCGGCGAAGTCGTAGGAGGTGTCGATGATCGGGCGGACGGCGTGCTTGCTCGGGACGCCGACGTAGCCGCTGTGGATGCTCTTGATGGCGAGGAGGCCGCGGAGCTTGGTCTCGAATTCCGAGCGCTGGGCCGCGGTGAGGTCCTTTTTCAGGTAGAAGAAGACGACGTGGTGGAACATAGGACGGCTAGGCTTGGCCAAGTCCCGTCCGAAGGAAACAGCAAAGTGCTCCGGCCAAAGGCGTCCTTGCCTCAGGACGGCGGCGGGACACGCTGGCGCCCTCGCATGCAGTCCCTCGTCGCCCTCTTCCCGGAAGTCACGCCCGCCCAATGGGAGCAGCTGACCGCCATGGCCGCGCTCCACCGCGAATGGAACGAGAAGATCAACCTGGTCTCGCGCAAGGACATCGAGAACCTCGAACGCCACCACTACGCGCCGTGCGTCGCGGCGGTGAAGTTCCTCAAGCTCATGGACGGCTGCCGCGTCATGGACGTCGGCACCGGCGGCGGCTTCCCCGGCCTCATCCTCGCCGTCCTCTACCCGAAGGCCCGCTTCACGCTCGTCGATTCCGTCGGCAAGAAGATCACCGTCGTCACCGACATCGCCGAGCGCCTCGGCCTCAAGAACGTCGACGTCAAGAACGCCCGCGCCGAGACGATGAACCACGAGCACGACTTCGTCACCGGCCGCGCCGTGGCGGATCTCCGCACCTTCGTCCACAACACCCGCCAGCTCCTCTGCAAAGGCGCCAAGCATTCCCTGCCCAACGGCATCCTCTACTGGCAGGGTGGCGACCCCGCCGAAGAGGCCGCGAAGTCCAACCTGAACCCCGTGTTCAGCTTCGAACTCCGCCCCCTGCTCTGGAACGACGATAAATTCGAAGGTAAGCGCATCGTCCTCTACCGCAGCCAGGACCTCCTGCGTTGCAAGAAGCCGGACATGCCCGGGATGACACATTAGGCCTGCCCCCCGCCTTGACCCTTGGGCGGCAACCCGCACGGTAGGGGCGATGTCCCGCCAGAGACTCCCTTTGAACCCGGCCGGCGAGCGCCTTGAGGCCCTCCTGCGCCAACGCATCGTCTACCTCGACGGCGCGATGGGCACCATGATCCAGCAGCTCAAGCTGCAGGAGGCGGACTACCGCGGCGAACGCTTCAAGGACCACCCCGGCCAGCTCAAGGGCAACAACGACCTGCTCGTCATCACGAAGCCGTCCGTCGTCCGCGACATCCACCGCGCCTACCTCGACGCCGGCGCCGACATCCTCGAGACCAACACCTTCAACGGCACGTCCATCGCGATGGAAGACTACGCGATGACGCACCTCATCCGCGAGCTGAACACCGCGGCGGTCAAGGTCGCCCGCGAGGCCGTCGACGCCTTCAAGGCCGCCAACCCCGGCAAGGACGCCTTCGTCGCCGGCGCCATCGGCCCGACAAACAAGACGTTGTCGATGTCCCGCGACGTCAACGACTCCGCCAAGCGCGACGTGACGTTCGTCCAGGTGCGCGACGCCTACCGCGAACAGGTCGACGCCCTGATCGACGCCGGCGCCGACCTCCTGCTCTGCGAAACGGTCTTCGACACGCTCGTCCTCAAGGCCGCGCTCTTCGCGATCGACGAGGCCTTCGAGGCCCGCGGCTGCCGCCTGCCGGTGATGATCTCCGGCACGATCACCGACGCCTCCGGCCGCACGCTCACGGGCCAGACGACCGAGGCCTTCTGGAATTCCGTCCGCCACGCCCAGCCGATCAGCATCGGCATGAACTGCGCCCTCGGAGGCGAGCAGATGCGCCCGCACATCGCCGAGCTGGCGAAGAAGGCCGACATCTACGTCTCGTGCTATCCGAACGCCGGCCTGCCTAATCCGCTTTCGCCGACGGGCTTCCCCGAAGGCCCCGAAGACACCGCGGCCATCCTGGAGACCTTCGCCCGCGATGGTCTGGTCAACATCCTCGGCGGCTGCTGCGGCACCACGCCCGGCCACATCGCCGCCATCCGCCGCCGTACCGAGAAATACCCGCCCCGCGTCCCCGGCGAAGTCCCGCGGGCCCTCAAGCTCTCCGGCCTCGAGCCGCTGAACATCATCGGCGGACCCGGCACCTTCGTGAACGTCGGCGAGCGCACCAACGTCGCCGGCTCGAGGATCTTCAAGGGCCACATCGAGAAGAGCGACTACCGCGCCGCCCTCGGCGTGGCGAAGCAGCAGATCGAAGCCGGCGCCACGGTCATCGACATCAATTTCGACGCGGGCCTGCTCGACGGCGTCGCGGCGATGACGAAGTTCCTGAACATGGCGGCGACCGAGCCGGACATCGCCCGGGTGCCGTTCATGATCGATTCGTCGAACTTCGACATCATCGAGGCCGGCCTGCGCTGCGTGCAGGGCAAGGCCATCGTGAACTCGATCTCGCTCAAGGAAGGCCACGAGGAGTTCGTCCGCCGCGCCCGCCTCTGCCGCCGCTACGGCGCCGCGATGATCGTCATGGCCTTCGACGAGAAGGGCCAGGCCGCCTCCTTCGCGGACAAGGTCCGTATCTGCGTGCGCGGCTACGAGATCCTCACCCGGGAAGCCGGCGTCGACCCGCAGGACATCATCTTCGACCCGAACATCCTCACGGTCGGCACGGGCATGAAGGAACATGACCGCTACGCGCTCGACTACATCGAGGCCGTCGCGGAGATCAAACGTCGCTGCCCCGGCGCCCGCACCTCGGGCGGCCTGTCCAACGTCTCGTTCGCCTTCGCCGGCAACAACAAGGTCCGCGAGGCCATCCACTCGGTCTTCCTCTACCACGGGATCAAGGCCGGCCTCGACATGGCGATCGTCAACGCGGGCATGCTGGAGGTCTACACCGAGATCGATCCGGAGCTCCGTGAGCTCGTCGAAGACCTCGTCCTCTGCCGCCGTGAAGACGCCACCGAACGCCTCCTGGAGGCCGCCCCGCGCTTCGCCGGGAGCAAGACGGAGGTCGATAACTCCAAGAAGAACGAGTGGCGCAAGCTCGACGTCGACGCCCGCCTCTCCCACGCCCTGGTCAAGGGCCTGGACGAACACGTCGTCGCCGACACCGAAGAGGCCCGCGTGAAGCTGGGCCGCCCGCTGCTCGTCATCGAAGGCCCGCTGATGGAAGGCATGCGCGTCGTCGGCCGGCTCTTCGGCGAGGGCAAGATGTTCCTCCCCCAGGTGGTGAAGTCGGCCAAGGTCATGAAGACCGCGGTCGCTCACCTCGAGCCGTTCATGGCCGCCGAGAAGGTCGGCGGCTCCACGCAGGGTTCGTTCCTCATCGCGACCGTCCGCGGCGACGTCCACGACATCGGCAAGAACATCGTCGGCGTCGTCCTGGCCTGCAACAACTACGCGGTCACCGACCTCGGCGTGATGACCCCGACCGAGCGGATCGTGTCCGAGGCCCAGCGGCTGAAGCCTGACTTCATCGGCCTCTCCGGCCTGATCACGCCTTCGCTCGACGAGATGGTGAACGTCGCCCGCGAGCTCAAGCGCGCCGGCATCAGCACCCCGCTGCTCATCGGCGGCGCCACGACCTCCCGCGAACACACGGCGATCAAGCTCGCCGAGCACTACGACGGCCCGATGGTGCACGTCGGCGACGCCTCCCTCGTCACCACGGTCTGCAGCGACCTGCTCAACCCGGCCAAGCGCGAAGGCGTGATCGGCGAACTCCGCGCCGAACAGGCCGAGATGCGCGAGGCCTACGAGAAACAGCAGCCCGCCGTGGTCATCCCGCTGGCCGAGGCCCGCCGCCGTCCGCTCATCACGACCGCCCCGGTGCAACCCGCCCCGCGCAAGCCGGGCGTGACGCTCTTCGAACGCATCGACCCGGCCGCGGTGGCCGAGATCATCGACTGGACGCCGTTCTTCGTGACCTGGTCGCTGAAGGGCTCCTTCCCGCGGATCTTCAAGTCCCCCAAGTACGGCGTCGAGTCGCGCAAGCTCTTCGATGAAGCCCGGGTCGCGCTCGACGACATCATCCGCCACGACCGGGCCCACCTCCGGGGCGTCGCCGGACTCTGGGCCGCCCGCCGCGTCGGCGACGACGTCGAGGTCTACGGAGACGCCGCCCAGGCCAACAAGATCGGCCGCTTCCACTTCCTGCGCGACCAGCGTCAACGCCCGAAGGTCGACACCTGCCGCTCGCTGGCCGACCTCGTCTCGACCGAGAAGGGCGACCATATCGGCGCCTTCGCCGTGACCGCCGGCCAGGAGATCGAAGACTACGCCGCTTCCTTCAAGTCCAAGGATCCTTTCCGCCAGATCCTCGTCCAGGCCCTCGCCGACCGTCTCGCCGAAGGCTGCGCCGAATGGCTGCACCGTGAGGTCCGCAAGGAGCTCTGGGGCTACGCCCCGGACGAAGCCCTCACCGTCGAAGAACTCGTCGACGAGAAATATGCCGGCCGTCGTCCCGCCGCCGGCTACCCGGCCTGCCCGGAGCACACCGAGAAGGAAGAACTCTGGCGCCTGCTGGACGCCAACCGCCTCGGCTGCACGCTCACCGAATCCTTCGCCATGAACCCGGCCGCCTCGGTGTCCGGACTCTACTTCGGCAACCCCCAGTCGATCTACTTCGACGTCGATAACGTCGGCCGCGACCAGGTCGAGGACTACGCCGCCCGTAAGGGCTGGACGATCGAGCAGGCGGAACGCTGGCTGCGCCCGGTGCTCGGGTATAAGACCTGACGATGGAAGCGCGCGAACGCGAGAAGCTCGTCGCGGCCGTCGGCACGGAAGACGCCGCCGCGGTCGAACGCTTCCTCGCCGGCTGCGCGCTCTGTAAGTTGGTCGAGGCCGCCGACGCCGCCGACAGCGACTGGCCCGAGTGGGCCCGCGCCGCGGCGGTGCTGCAGCGCTGGCTCGAGGCCGCCAATCGTGAGGCCGACGCCGAGCGCAAGCTCGGCTACCTGCATTGCACTGTCGAAGCCCAGAAGGCCGTGCCGACGGCGATCCGCCCCGCCCTGCCGCAATCCGTCGCGCGGATGCTGAAAGATTACGGCTTCGCGGAATAAGGAAGAGGCAGGGACGCGATTCGTCGTG
>JBDKIN010000098.1:0-3189 GCA_039797095.1 Verrucomicrobiota bacterium | reverse complement strand
GGGTTGGCCTTGATGTCCTTGCGGGAACGGGCGTAGGTGGCGTTGATGGCGTCGGTCGCGATGGGGCACTTCGGCACGTCGACGACGCGGCGGGAGGTGCCGGCGGCGAGGAAGCCGATCGGGAAGTCCGCGCGACGGGGCGTCATGAAGTGCGGGGTGATCTTGGAGCGGTAGCCGTACTGCTTGGGGGAAGGGTGGCAGGGGTCGACCTTGGTCTTGATGCCGCCGAGGCGCTCGAAGGCCTCCGCGACCTGCTTCTGCTTCCATTCGAGCTGTTGCGGGTAGGCGAGGTTCTGGTACTGGCAGCCGCCGCATTCGCCGAAGAGGTCGCAGCGGGGCTGGACGCGGTGGGGCGAAGGGACGACGACACGGACGAGGTCGGCGCGGGAGAAGTTGGCGGCGTTATGCCAGATGCGGGCTACGACCTTCTCGCCCGCGAGGGCGCCGGCGATGAAGACGACCCAGCCGTCGACGCGGGCCACGCCTTCGCCGAGGTTCGTCAGGCTCGCGATCTCGACTTCGATCTCCTGATGATAGGTGAACTTGCCCTCCCGGAACTTGGAGGAGTCGGGTTTGCGGGACTGAGGCGGCTCGAATTCGGACATGGCGATAAAGTCCGCCTCCGGGCGGAGAGGTCGAGACTTATCCCCGCCGAAGGCCTATCCTTGCCCTCGGGCGTCCCTTGGTGCTCACTTCACCCGTGCCCGACGAGGTCATCCAAAGCCGACAGAACCCCCGCGTGCAGGCGTTGGCCCGCCTGCGCGACCGCGCCGAGCGTGAAGCCCGCGGCCTGTTCATCGCCGAAGGCCTCCGCGAGCTCGCCCGGGCCATCGAGCGCAAGGTCGAGGTGCTCGAGATCTATTTCTGTCCGTCGATGTTCCGCGGCTCCGAAGCCGCCGAGCTGGTGACCAATGCCCGCGTCGTCGGCGTCGACTGCTGCGAGCTGGGCGCCTCCGCCTTTGAGAAGGTAAGCGGTCGCGAGGGCCCCGACGGCCTCCTCGGCGTCGCCCGGACCTGGAACTGCTCCCTCGATCAGCTCAAGCCTTCGGCCAATCCGCTCCTGCTGGTCGCCGAATCGGTCGAGAAGCCAGGCAATCTCGGCGCGTTGCTCCGCACGGCCGATTCCGCCGGTTGCGACGCCCTCATCGTCTGCGATCCGATCACCGACGTCTTCAATCCGAACGTCGTCCGCTCTTCCCAGGGCGCGCTCTTTTCCATGCCGGTCGCCGTCTGCACCTCGCAGGAGGCTGCCGTTTGGATGAAGGCCAAAGGCGTCCGGTCGCTCGCGACCTCGCCGGCGGCAACCAAGGCGTATTGGGACGTCGATTGTCGTGGGCCCGTGGCTTTGTTGCTCGGTTCCGAGAAGGACGGCCTGTCCGACTTCTGGCTCAAGGGCGCCGACGAGAAGATCTCGATCCCGCAGGCTGGTCTGTCGGACTCGCTCAATGTCTCCAATGCGGCGGCTATCTGCCTCTTCGAGGCCGTCCGCCAGCGTCGGAAGTAGGCCATGAATCGCCGCTATTTCATCGCGGCAGTCCTTTGCTTCTGCGCTTCCTGGACGTGCCAGATGCTCTATGCGCGCAAGGGCGCGATCGTCGATCAGGACGGTGTGCTGCAGGAGCAGTTCGGATTCATCCCCTTGGGCTGGCTCTTCGATCTGGTCGGCTTGGTTTTGCTCGTGCTGGCCTGGGTCCGCCGCAAATAATAGTGCGGCTGGTACCGCAAACGCTTCAGGGTACCGATGGGGTCATCTCCTTGCAGGTCTCGGTGGCCGAACGGCCTCCGTCCTGCTGCTGGACGGTCTGGATTCGGACCTCCCTGGCTGGCGCTTGCGGCTCATTATGGGATGTTCTAGGTTGTTGGAGTAATGTTGTAAACATCTCGAAAATAGACTCAATTTGACCATTAAGCCGCTTCTATACCACTTCACGTGCGTCTCTTGAGAACAGCGTTTATTTGGGGCTTTCTTCTGCTAGCGCCGTTGGTGTGTCTCATCGGCTATGGCATCGTGGAGCCAAGATCAGTGGCAGGCCGTACGTTATTTCGTGTCGGCTACTCCGTTCAGTCCACCCGCCCTGCGCTCCTTTCTTATTACCGCAGCTCTCTCGAGGAGTTCGAGGGTGGCTACCTTCCTTTCGAGGTTGATGCATTTCTCATCGGACGCCTGGCAGAGTGCTTCGGCACGCCGGAGTGGGACGCCATTCTGCGATTTCAGCTTGATCAGGCCAGAAGCGGTCGCTCGGGCGATGCCGCCAGCCAATCCAATGACGAACTTAAGAGGCAGATGATTGCCTACCTCGTCCCGACCCTCGATTCAAATCGCCCTTTTGATGCTATGAATACGATGGTGTTTATCGAGTCGCTCCGGCGTGGATACGCACTTAATAAGGGCGGCTTCGCAAACGGCGAGTTTTTCGATCAGCCTGACCCTCGCGGCCCATCCACTCTGAAACGCGCCCGCCTCGAACTTGCGATTTCCTCTTTTCGCCAGTGGTGGGGAGATGGCTCTAATTGGCCTAACAGCAAAGCCGAAAATCCGCTTAATGGAACACAGATTACAATTCATAGCGGCCCCTGACAAGCAGCCTAACCACGCGCTGTAGCGAAAGGATCCGGCTGTCACTGTGGCTGCTTTCGGCCTTCGCCTTTTCTCCCGCCGTGCTGCCGGGGCGATCTGCCTTTTCGAGGCCGTCCGCCAGCGATGGACTTAGCGCTGATGCGTAGTGAGATCTGCCACTGGGCCTCGATGGCGTCTTTTGGCACCGGCTCTCTCTGTTTCTGGCTTCATCGCCAAATCGGCAGTTATCTGGATGCGGAAGGGTTCCTTCATGAGCCTTTCTGGCTCCTGCCCATGGGCTGGTTCTTCGCATTTAGCGGGTTAGCCTTCCTCGTCGCATCCCTTTTCCGCCGCAAATAAGAAGGCCGGGCTTGGGGCCCGGCCTTGCTTGAAGGACTGATGCTTCGCTTAGCCGATGGCCTTGGCGACCAGGTCGTCGAGCTTCTTGCCGTCGACGGCGAAGGCGCGGATGCCTTCGGCGGTCTTCTCGGTGGCCATGGCGTCTTCGTTATGGTGCCAGCGGAATTCCTTCTCGCCCCAGGCCTTGGCGGCCTCGCCTTCGGACTTGGCGGCGGCTTCGTCGAGCACCTTGGGCACCGCGGCGGAGTCCTTGGAGAGCTCGTCGAGGAGGT
>JBDKIN010000097.1:0-3299 GCA_039797095.1 Verrucomicrobiota bacterium | reverse complement strand
CCCCCGATCGACTTCAGGGTGACGAGGTACTCGATGAGCGAAGTGAACTCCTCGACGGTGAGGCCGGCGGCGAGGCCGGCGGGCATCATCGACTGCGGGAGATGCTTCTCTTCCTTCACGTCGTCGCGCCTGATCTTGGAGACCTGGCCGGCGATGTTGCGGAGGGTGATCACTCCGTCGGCCTCACCGGTGACGAAACCCATCTGGTCTGGTCCGTTCTTCATGGCGAGGACGACGGTCTGGAAGCCCTGGGCGACGACCTTGTTCGGATCGAGGATGGAATCGATCAGGTACTCGCGCGGGAACTTCGCGCCGGCGGCGCCGAGATACGGACCCTTCTGCTCGGCGGCGAGGTCGACGGCGTGACAGGCCACGCAACCCTGCTGGGTGAAGAGGCGCTGGCCGTTCTTCACGTTGCCACGACCCTTGAGGGCCGCGGCGGTGACGGCCTTGGCGTCGAGCTGGGCGATCTTCTTGCCCTTGCTGGCGGCGGCGAGCTTGCCCGCGGCGAGCGCGGCCTCGGCGGCCTTGATCTGGATGACGTTGTCGCCCTTCATGCCTTCCTTCAGCTGCTTGTCGAAACCGGTGAGGCCGAGGTCGGTGATGGCGTGGAAGAAGCCGATGTCGCGCGGGTTCTTGTCGACGTGGCCGCGGACGGCCTTCTTCTGCTGCTCTTTGGTGAGCGGGCTGCTGAGGACGTTGAGCAGGGCTTTCCACAGGATCGTGGAGGCGGCGTCTTCGGCCTTGTTGGCCATCGTGCGGAGCTTGTTCACCTGGTTGCCGCGCTCGGCCTCATAGATGAAGTCGCTGATCGCCTGCGTGGCGGAAGCGGGCGCTTGGGCGTCCTTGGACCAAGCCGCCAGGACTTTCACGCGAGGCTCGAGGCCGTCGTCGCCTTCGACCTTCAGGAGCGCCTTGTAGCAGTCGAGGCGCTCTTCCCACTTGCGGGAAGCCTGGAGCGCGGCGTCGACGAGCAGGGCTTGGTCGGCCGGACGCAGGGTCTGCGTGGCCATGGCGAGGCGCAGCGGGTCGAGGCCGTCGAGCTTGAGCTCGGTGATCGCGATGCGGTTCTTGGCGAGGACCTCGAGCGAGGCCATGCGCAGGTTGCCCGGCAGCTTGGCGTAGGCGGCTTCGATGCCCTTCTGGATACGCGGCGTGGCGGACCAGGCGACGGGCTCGAAATACGGGCCGCGGTCGTCCGGACGGGTGCTCCACCAGTCCTTGTAGTTCCACGGCTTCTCGACGTGGTAGAGGCGGGCGAGCGTGGAGACCGCGCCGAAGCGGACAGACTCGTCGCCGCTCAGGCTGAGGGCGATGAGCCCGTCGACGGCTTCGTCGGAATGGATGCCCTGCAACGCGCGGAAGGCGACGAAGCGCTGGGCGGGATCGGCGAGCGCGGCGAGGCAGGCCTGGGCGTTACCGAGGCTGCGGAGGGCCGCGATGGCGGTGTGCGGGAGGCGGTAGTGTTCGCCTTCGCCGAGTTTCGACTCGTCGGCCGGCCACTGGCCGGCGGCGGCGAGGATGGCCGGAGCGGCATCCTTCGCACCGAGACGCTGGAGGCCGATGAGGGCCTGCAGGCGGACGCGCGGATCGGCGTCCTTGAGCGCGTCGACGAAGAGCTGGACCGGCACGCCTTCGAGTTGCGTGGTGCGGTCCGTGAGCGCGCGGAGGGCGAACTCGCGGACGACGGCGTCCTTGGCGAGGCCGGCCAGCGCGGCGTTGGCCTTGGCGCCGAGGAGCTGCTTATAGGTGAAGATCGCCGCGACGCGGGCGTAGAGGTGCTCGGAGCCGGACCGCGCGATCGCGAGGACGGGTTCGCCGAGCGCCGGCTTGGCGCGGTCGAGGATCTGACGCTGGGTCTCGAGACGCTGGACGGCGGACTTCGAGGAGAGCTGCTTCACGAGGTCGACATCGGAGAGCTTGGTGACATCGACGTAGACGTTGGGCTTCACGTCCTTGGCGGTGATGATCTGGACGGTGCCGTTCGGGTAGTAGATCGGCTCGGCGACTTCCTTGCCGTCCTTCATGACCTTCTTGCTCTTCGGCTTGTTGGTGCCGAGGTAGCTGAAACCGCCGCCACGCCAGTCGGCGAGGAAGAGGCGGGAGTTGCCGTCGACGTCGAAGTCGGTGGCGCGGGCGACCTTCTCGAAAGTCTCCTGCTGGGCCACGAAGGTCGCTTCGAAACGGGTGATCGGGTGACGGTGCAACGTACCGGTCGTCCAGTCGCAGGTGAAGAGGGACTCGCCGAAATCACCGGGGAAGCCGGGCTCGCTCAGGTAGAGGCCGCCGGTGCCGGAGCCGCCGCCGTAGTCGGCGAGGGGATGGGAGATCTCGTCGGCGAAGTTCTTATAAAGGCGCGGGTAGCCAGCGTCGGCCAGCGAGGTGAAGTGGTGGAAGCGCGTGTTCCAGCCCTTGCCGTCGTTGGTGTTGTCGCGGGAGAAGAGGTCGAGGGTCGGGGAGATCGCGACGTCGCAGATGTTGCGGGTCATCACGGTATAGTTCTCGAGCTCGGTGCCGTCGGGGCGGACGCGCATGACGCCGCCGCCGTAGAGGGTGACGCGCTTCTTGTCGCCGAGGCCGAGGGCGCCGTCGTTGTCGCGCAGGAGGCCGGCGCCGAAGTCGCCGACGGCGATGTAGAGCCAGCCGTCGATGCCCATGCGGGTGCCGTTGGTGGTATGGTCGGCGCCGCGGGGGTGCTCGATGCCGCCGCCGAGGCCGTCGACGAGGAGCGTACGCTCGGTATCATAGTCGGCCTTGCCGTCGCCGTTCTTGTCCTGGAACTTGGAGAGGAAGGGCGGGTGGACGAGGTAGAAGACGCCGCCGACGAAGTGGCCGCCGCGGGGGCTCTCGACCTTGGCATACTCGATGACCTGGTCGGCGACGCCGGCGCCCTTGGTGTCGCGGGCGATCAGGATGCGGCCCATGCCCGGGACGTGACCGAGCGAACCGTTCTTGTCCGAAGAGACGTAGACGTCGCCGTTGGCGGCGGCCGACACGGCGGTCGGGTAGATTTCGGGGACCTGGGCGTTGCCGAGGAACTCACGGATGACGAACCCTTCCGGTACGGCCTGGGCGGCCGCGGCGATGAGGAAGAGTCCAAGGGATGAGCGTACCATGGGTGTGCGGGGTAAGGGCATAAGATGTAGGCGGACCGCCGCTTGTTCCAAGCGGGAAGCGTAGTTAGGACCCATCTTAGCGTCTTGCCCGTCGGCCCGCGGGGGCTAACCCTCGTGCCATGGCCCTTCCGGCGCTCAAGTTCTTCCCCCGTCCGAGGGAACTGACCCTCCGCGGGGGCTGGC
>JBDKIN010000096.1:0-9173 GCA_039797095.1 Verrucomicrobiota bacterium | reverse complement strand
AGGTGGAGGAGCGCCGCCTGCAGCGGGTCCATGCGGAAGTTCGCGCCGACTTCGCGGTGGAAATACTTCGGTTGCATGCCGTGGACGCGGAGGATGCGGGCGCGCTCGGCGAGGGCGTCGTCCTGCGTCGTGACCAGGCCGGAGTCACCCATGCCGCCGAGATTCTTCGACGGAAAGAAGCTCGTGGCGCCGAAGTCGCCAGACGACATGGTCGAACGACCCTTCCAACGGGCGCCCATCGACTGGGCGGCGTCTTCGATCACGCGGAGGCGATGCTTCGTGGCGAAGGCCTGCAGGGCGTCGAGGTCGCCGGACTGGCCGAAGAGGTGCACCGGCATGATCGCACGGGTGCGCGGACCGACCTTCCGGGCGGCGTCTTCGAGGTCGATGTTGAAGTGGTGCGGATTGACGTCGACCCAGACCGGCGTGGCGCCGAGACGGGCGACGGAGCCGGCGGTGGCGAAGAAGGTGAACGACGGGATCAGGACCTCGTCGCCTTCGCCGATATCGAGCGCCATCAGCGCGAGCAGGAGAGCATCGGTGCCGGAGGAGACCCCGAGGGCGTGCTTCACGCCGAGGAAGGCGGCGCAGTCCTTCTCGAAGGCCTCGAGCCGCGGGCCCATGATGAACATGTTCGAGCGAAGGACCTCGCGGAAGGCGTTCTCGAACTGCGCTTCGAGGGCGCGGTTCTGCGGGCCGAGGTCAAGGAGCGGGACGTTCGTCATGGCGCAAGGGGGTTTTCCCACCGTCGGCCCGCACGGGCAACATCATTCAGTCCGACGACGGGAGCGGTGGACCAGCCAAGCGCCGAAGGCGGCGAGCGGGAGCGTCCAGAACTGGCCGGCCGTGAGGCCGAGCACGAAGCCGTCATCGGGCGAGCGGAAGGCCTCGCAGGCGATGCGACCAACCGAATAGAGCAGCAGGAACTCGCCGGCGAGACGGCCGGGCGACAGGCGCAAGGGATAGCGACGGAGCACCCAGAGCAACGGCAGCAGCCCTTCGGCGAAAGCCTCGTAGAGCTGCGACGGGTGACGCGGCTCGGCGCCGTCACGCGGGAAGATCACCGCCCAGGGGAGATAGGACGGATCACCGACGAGCTCGCCGTTGATGAAATTGGCGAGACGGCCGAACAGGAGTCCAGCCGGAGCGAGGGCGCAGAGCAGGTCGCCGACGGCGTAGAAGTCGGCCTTGATCCGCCGTGCGAACCAGGCGCCGGCGAGCAAGACCCCGAGAAAGCCGCCGTGGCTCGCCATGCCGCCTTCCCAGACGCGGAAGAGCATCAGCGGATCCGCCGCGAACTCGGCGCGGGCGTAAAGGAACACGTGCCCAAATCGGCCACCGGCGATGACGCCAACCATGACGGCGGTGATGAGCGTCGATTCGTCGAGCGCCGTGCGCAGCGGCGTGAGGCCCGCGCGACGCCAGCGTCCGAGGAGCCAGGCGGCCACGAGGAAGCCAGCCGCATAGGCCAGCCCGTACCAATGCACGCCCCGCAGGCCCCAGCTCTCGGGGAAACGGAACGCGACCGGATCAAGGTCGTGCGTCCAGTAGGCGAGCAGGGCCGCGTTCATGCGCCGGGCTTGGGGGCGTCCGGACGACGGCCGACACGGTGGCCACGCTGGCGCGCGAGCTCGCGCATGTCGGGATGCGGGTCGTCCTTCTCGTAGATCTCGACGCCGAGGAGCGACTCGAAGACGTCCTCGAGGGTGACGACGCCCGCGAAGGCGCCGAACTCATCGACCACCACCGCCAGGTGCTGGTGCGCGCGGACGAGGTCGTGAAGGGCGTCGGACAAGGTGGCGTTCTCCGGGACGACGTGGGCCTTGCCCATGAGCTCGCGCACACGGACGTCGCGGCGGCCTTCGCCGGCGGCCTTGAGCAGGTCGCGGCGACGGACGACGCCGACGATACGATCCGGGTTCTGCTCCCAGACCGGCATGCGGCCGTGCGGGACGCTCGGGTGGAGGCGAAGGACGTCGGCCACCGTGAGGTCGGCCTCGATGGACGTGACGACGGAACGGGGCGTGAGCACGTGCGAGACCGGGATGTCGTCGAGGCGGACGGCGTTAGCGACGAGGTTGCTCTCGGCTTGGGTGATCTTGCCTTCGCGGGCGGCGGCCTGGGCGAGGCTGCCGATATCGGCATCAGCGCGGTCGACGCCGGGCTCCTCGGGCGGAGCCAGGGAGTCATGCAGTTTGCCGAGCATACGGAGCATCTTGGCGGCGCCGCGAACGAGCGGCAGGGACGAGGCGATACGGGGGGCCAGCGCCACGCGGAAGTGGATGCCGAGCTTACGCGGGAGCATCATGGTCAGCCAGGCCATGAAGAAGGAAATCGCGATGACGACGAGCACCGTGACCAAGGCGAAGCTCCAGCTTTCACCCACGCGGGGCAGGAAGCGTACGCCGACGAGCACGCCGCCGAGCAAGGCACTCATGCCGACGAACGCGGCGGAGAGCACTTCGAAGGCGGCGAGGGTGTTACCCTGATCGCCACGGCAGCGTTCGAGCGCGACGGCGGCCGTGGCCTGACGACGGCGGAGATCCTCGAGTTCGGCGTGCGAGAGGGCCGAGACGACCCCGGCAACGAGGGAGATTCCCGCCGCGCTGCCGTTGAGGAGCACGAAGACCAGCCAGAGATACCAGACGGATTCCATGTCCTGCTGGGATAGGCGACAGGCGCCGACTTGGCGAGGGAGAATCCCGGCGTTGACCCTGCGGAAGCGAGGCGGATACTGCGCTTATGACCCCCCGCGAGCTCCGGATCATCTCCGCCCTGGCCGTCTTCCTCACCGCCGGACTTCCCGCGGCCGCCGGCGCGATCGCCTTCCGCGCGCAGCCGGTGCTCGTGGGCACCATCATCGGCGAACCCGGCGCGTTGCCCGGCATCACCGGACTCTTCTTCAACCACTTCACCGGCGCGCTCCTCGGCCTGCTCGCCGTCGGTCTCGCCGTGACGCTCTACGCCGCCCGCGCCCACCTGCGCGAGACGGACGACGTCGTGCGCATGACCAAGCTGCTCGCCGCGACCTGCTTCGCGGCCCTCGTCAGCGTCTCTTTCCTGGCCCTCTTCGTGCTCGCCGCGGCCTTGCCGGCCTACGCGAAGCTGATGCAGCGCTGAGCACGCCAGGCGGCCAACGCGCCGAGCAAGGGGCGAGCGGCGGCGGCATCGCCTGACCAGAGCGGGCGGCCGTCGACATCGTCCCAATGCGAGACGGCCGACGCGCCGCCCGGCAGGGTCGAGCGCAGGACCAGGATCGCTTCGGCGCGGACGGGGACCGCCGACTCGACCTCGCGCATCGGCAAGCCGGCGCAACGGATCAACTGACCGAGCGCCGTGCCGGGCAAGCGGTCGGTGGTCTCGGCCGGGACATGGAGCTCGCCGCCTTCGACCCAGGCCAGGCTCGAGCGGGAACCTTCGCTGACGAAGCCACGGGCATCGAACTGCACCCCTTCGACGCCGGCGCCAACGCCGAGCGAACGCAGCTCGACGGCGGCAGCCATAGAATTAGCCCACGGGGCGGATTTCGGACGCGGGAGCCATTCCGCGGCGTCGCGTACCGTGCGAAGCGAACGCAGACGGAAGACCTCGGGCGAAGGAAGCAGCGCGCGGAGACCGAGCTCCTCGAAGTCCGGACCGACGACGAGACGCAGCACGCCTTCTTGTCCGCCCAGCAGACGCATCGCCGCGGACCACGCCGGCACATCACCGGCGGCGAGCGGGCCGGGCGTGAAACCGACGCGGGCCATGCCGGCACGCAGACGCGCCAGATGGTCATCGAGGCACTCCACTGCGCCGCGTCGCAAGGCGATCGTCTCGAAGAAGGCCGTGCCGGCCGGGAAGCTCCCTGGCGTGGCATCGCCCTCGGCGAGGACTCCGTTACGACAGACGCGGCTCATGGGTGGGCCGCACGGGCGGCGGCGAGCAACGGTGCCTGGGCCTTACGCAGGCTCTCGGCGTATTCGCGGGCGGGCACCGAGTCGGCGACGACGCCCGCGCCCGCTTGGACGAAGGCGCGACCCTCGGCGGACCAGAGCGAACGGATGATGATGTTGAGGCAGAGTTCGCCGGAAGCGCCGATCCAGCCGAGGGAGCCCGTGTAGTAGGCGCGGGCCACCGGTTCGAGTTCGGCGATGACCTGCATCGTACGCACCTTCGGCGCGCCCGTGACCGTGCCGCCCGGGAAGAGGGCGCGGACCACGTCGGCCGGGCCGGCGCCCGGCGCGAGATCGCCTTCGACCTGCGAGACGAGGTGCATCACGTGGGAGTAGCGTTCGACCGCCATGAACTCCGGGACGCGCACCGTGCCGGGGCGGGAGACGCGGCCGACGTCATTGCGCAGGAGATCGACGAGCATCAGGTGCTCCGCCTTCTCCTTCGTGTCGCCCGAAAGTTCACGGGCCCAGGCGAGGTCCGCCGCTTCGTCGGCGCCGCGCGGACGCGTGCCGGCGATCGGCCGCGAGGCGACGCGGCCGTCTGTGACCTCGACGAGGAGCTCGGGCGAACCGCAGGCGAGAGACACGCCGGGCAGGCGCACGAAGCCCATGTACGGCGAAGGATTGGCGGAGCGCAGCGCCTCGTAGGCGCGGAGCGTATCGACCGACGGGACTTCGAGCCGCGTGGAGAGATTGACCTGATAAGTATCGCCCGCGGCGATGTATTCCTGACAGCGCGCGACCGCCCGGACGAAGCCGGCTTCGTCGAACGACGCCGCGAGCGGGAGTGCCGGCGCGCTGGCGGCCGGCAGCGCGGGCGCGGAGGCGGCGCAGGCGGCGGACCAACGCGCGGCGAGTTCGAGGGCGCGGGCGCGGGCCGCGCGGAGGGCCGAGTTCGGCGAGCCGACGGGACAGAGCACGACGACCGTGAGCTCCTGCTTCGTGGCGTCGAAGACGCAGGCCTCATGGGCTTCGAGGAAAGCGGCGAGCGGCACACGGACGTCGGCCAGAGCGGGGCGCACCGGTTCGAACTGCGCCGCAAGGTCGTAGCCGAGCAGCGCGATCAGGCCGCCTTGGAAGGCGGGCCAGCCGGCGAGACGCGGCGCGCGGACCTCGCGCGACCAACGGCGGAGGTAGGCCAGCGGCTTCTCCGTGGCTCCCTCGTGCGCGCCGTCCTCAGCGTGGAGCACCACGCGGCCGTCGGCGAAGAAGAGCGTCGCGCGCGGGGCGGCCGGGACCGCGATCGTGAGGCTGCCCGTGCGACCGCTCTCGAGTACCGCATGGTGGCGGCCCGTGAAGAAGGCCTCCCAGGAAGCCGGCAGACGGTCGGCGCGGAAACGGGCGAGGTAAGGCAGGTGCGTCCAACCGGAGCCGGCGGCGCCCCAATCGGCGGCCGTGACCTCGGCCACGATGACGGGCGCGCTACTCATCGGCGAAGTTCAGTTTGTAGCCCGAGAAGTCGGGACCCGAAAGGATCTCGCCGGCGCGTTCGGCCGTGATGCCGTAGACGTGCAGCTCCTGACGCGAGCCCTTCGAGACGACCGTCAGGCGCAGGCCGCCGCCCAGCTTCATGATCTTGATCGAGAGACCCTTCGCGCCCACACGGGCGGCGATCACTCCGCGAGACACGCGGCCATGACGCTCGAGGGCTTCGGCCACAGGACGGGCAGCGTCGGTCAGCGACGTATGCGTACCCGCCCTGCCCCGGCCCTTGGCCATGCTCAGGCGATCTCCCAGTGATAGGGATGGGAGGAAAGGAACTCGCAGCCCTTCTTCGTGACCACCACGCAGTCTTCGAAACGGCAGCCGCCGATGCCCGGGTAATAGAGCCCCGGCTCGACCGTGACCGCGTTGCCCGCGACAAGCGGGAGCGGGTTACGTGTGGAGAGGGCCGGGTCTTCGTGGATGTCGTAACCCAGACCGTGGCCCGTGCCGTGGAAGAAGCCGACGTACACGCCCTTCTTCAGGCCGGACTCAAAGCCGAGCGACTTGAAATATTCCTGCACCACCGTGTGGACCTTGGCGCCGGTCACGCCGGCGCGGATCGCCTTGATCGCGCGGCGCTGGGCCTCGATGACCGCGAGCACCATCTTGCGCTGCTTCGGGTTGGCCTTCCCCTTGAGGTAAGTGCGGGTCATGTCGCCGTAGTGGTGCGAGGCGATGTGGCGGGGATAGATGTCGCAGACGATGAGCTCGTTGGCGCGGACCGGACCGGAGCCGGAGCAGTGGCAGTCCACCGCCTGGTCGCCGGGGGCGATGATCAGGCCGATGTCGCAGAGCGCGCCTTTGCGGAGGATCGCGACCTGCGCCTCCTCCTTGAGGATCTCCGCCGTGAGCGTCTTGCCCTTCCACTGCAGCACGCCTTTCTTATCGGCCCGGGATTCCGCGAGGACCTGCTCGACGGCCTTGAAACCGGCGACCGCGGCGACGTTGCCCGCGCGGATTCCGGCGAGCTCGGCCTTCGACTTCACCTGACGTTGCGGGAAGAGCTCGGGCGCGCCGCGCTCGTTCTGCTGGGCGCCGACGGCGTGCAGCTCGAGACCGAGTTCGCGCAGGCGCTGGAAGAGGCCCACCGGAAAATCGGCCGGCACGCGGAAGCGTTGGACGCCGCGCTCGAGGGCGGCGAAGACGATCGCATCGGCCACGCCCGCCTTCGGGTTGGTCTTGCGGAGGTCGCCGATGATCGCCGTGAGGTTGAGCACCTCGTCGAAGGCGGACTCATCCTGCGCGCGGCCGACTTCCATGCCGGGGAGCAGGCCGATGCGACGGCGGCCGACCGAGAAGGCCGGGAAAGGGTCCGAAGCGTGGAAACCGCCGAACCAGCGCAGGTCGGCGTTCTTGGAAGGAGTCGCCATCATCAGGACGTCACGGACGACGGAAGCGGAGGAGCGGGCCATGGGCGGAGGATGACGGAACTCGGCTTCCCGTGAAGCGCAAACGGCATCGCTCCGGGGGCGGAGCCGGTCATCGTGGACGCCATGCCCCTCCCCTGCCTGGCCGCCAGCCAACCGTTCGACCTCGGTACCCTGCTCATCCCCGTGCTCCCTTGGTGGGAGCTCCTGCTCCGCGGCATCATCGTCTACGCCTTCCTCCTCTGCCTCATCCGGATCACCGGCCGCCGCCAGACCGGGATGATGACCCCGTTCGACTTCATCCTCCTGCTCATCCTGAGCAACACCGTCCAGAACGCCATGAACGGCGGCGACAACAGCCTCGGCGGCGGCCTCTTCCTCGCCGGCACGCTCATCGCCATCAACTGGTTCATGCTGCTGCTCTCGAGGCACTACCGTCTCGTGCATTGGGCGCTCGTCGGCCGGCCCGTCTTCCTCGTGCGGGACGGCGATATCCAGGAGAAGGTCATGCACCGGGAACGGATCACCCACCATGAGCTCATGTCCGCCCTGCGTTCGGCCGGACTAGCCAACATCGAGCAGGCCAAGGACGTCATCCTCGAGACTAACGGTACCATCAGCGTCATCCACCGGACGGCGGCTTGACGGGCCGGACGGCCCCGGCAGGATGGCCGTATTCCTGAAGAGGCGGGTATCGTTCAGTGGTAGGACCCCACTTTCCCATAGTGGTGACACCAGTTCGAGTCTGGTTACCCGCTCCAGGAACGCGGGCCGAGGCTTGACCCCGGCGGTCCGGCTCGGGATAGTGGGCGTCCTTGGCCACGCGGGTATCGTTCAGTGGTAGGACACCACTCTTCCAAAGTGGATACACCAGTTCGAATCTGGTTACCCGCACCAAGGAAAACGACGCTCAGTTGCGCCAAGGCAGCTGACCCGCGGGCGTGACCTCGAGGAACTCCTTCCAGGCCTCGACCTCGTCCGGCGACAGCGACGACGCGACCACCAGGCGCCACTTCGGCTTGGCCGGGGCGCGGCGCAGGGTCATGCCGGCCTGCTCGGGCAAGCGGTTGGCCTTGCGCGAATTGCAGCGCACGCACGCCGTCACGATGTTCTCCCAGTTCGTCTTGCCGCCGACATCGCGCGGGACGACGTGGTCAAGGTTCAGCTCTTCGTCGCGGAAGATCCGGCCGCAGTACTGGCAGGTATTGGCGTCGCGCAGGTAGACGTTGCGACGGGAGAAGCGGATCTCGCGGCGCGGGACGCGGTCGTATTCGCCGAGCAGCAGGACGCGGGGCACGCGCAGGACGATGCAGGGCGAGCGGACGGACTCGCCCGCCGGCGGCGGCGACTCCGCGGAGAACTTCAGCCACTCCGCGGCGCTGAGGACGCGGTGACCGGCGGTCGGATCGGAATAGATGGCCGACGCGCGTCCGCGGAAGAGCAGGCTCATCGCGCGGAGCACGCCGACGATGTTCACCGGCTGCCAGAGACGGTTGAGGACGAGGACGCGTTGTTCGAGGCGCGGAGGCACTGCGCCCCTAAGATGACCCGTCATGACGAAGGGTCAACCTCCTCGCATCATCGACCTTGCGAAGCCGGCACCGGCCGAGGCGTGGGCGGGGACGTCGGCGGATCGGGCAGGAAGACCGGCAGGGCTCCTTTGACGTCGGCAGGGAGCGGGAACGGCACGCCGTCGATCTCGACGCGCAGGTGCTCAAGGAAGGTCGAGCGCAGCTCGGTCGGGCCCTTGACGTTGATGACCACCGGCTTGTCGCGGGGCGACAGCACGCCGCGTCCCGGGACCTCACCGGTGTGCTGTTCGATGACCTGATACTGGACGCCGGCCTTGGTGGACCGGAGCGTGATCTGGTGAGGACGGCCCACCGGCGAGACCGGCGAGACGACCGTGGGAGCCGGAGGCTCTGGTCGCCGGGCCGGCGACGGCGAGCTCAGATAAAAAACGCCAGCAGGATCGCGATGACCGCGATGCCGATGATGCCGTAGATGAGCGTGTCGCGGCTGATCGTCAGCGGCGCGCCACCGGTCTCGGGCTCGAAGGCCGCGTCTTCGTCGGCGCCGGCTTCGAGCGGGCGGCGGGAAGCCTTGGCGGAATGGTGCGTGTTGAAGTCGGCGCCGGCCTTCTCGTCATCGAGGCGGAGGTACTTCGCATAGACCTTCACGAAGCCGCGCTTGTAGACGTCGGCGAGCGGGATGGACTCGAACTGGTTGGCCTCCATGGACTGGAGGTAGTCGGTGCGGATCTTGGTGAACTCCGCGGCTTCGCGGAGGGTCACGCCCAGTCGCTGACGGGCTTCTTGGAGGCGTTCGCCGAGGGTTTGCATGGGCCGACTTTCGCCCGCGGGCGGGAAATAGGCAAGCCTCTCGT
>JBDKIN010000095.1:0-17417 GCA_039797095.1 Verrucomicrobiota bacterium | reverse complement strand
TTGCCTTCGGTCCTCGACGGTGTTTCCAAGCCTGTCCCGCAGGACGAAGCGCTCGTCACCTATGCGCGCCGCCTGAACCGGACGGATGCGCCGCTGGACTTCCGCCAGTCGGCCGCCGTGCTCGGGCAGCGCGTGCTCGCGCTCGAAGGCTGGCCGGGTTCGACCTTCGAACATCGTGGCGTCACGATCAAGGTCGGCGCCGCGCGCGGCGAGGACTCGGCGTCGGCGGGTGCGCCGGGCCAGATCCTCTCCGCCGACCGTTCGGGCCTCCGTGTCGCCTGCGGGCAGGGCGTGCTCGTCCTGCTTCAGTTGCAACGCCCCGGCGGCAAGATGCTCCCCGTCGGAGAATTCCTCGCGGGCTTTCCGCTGGCCGTCGGCGAGACCTTGGCCTCGGCCGAGATGCCGGCCTTCGTCGCGACCGCCCCGTTTCCCCGGGCGCCTAAGGCGTAATCGCTTGATAAGCGTTCCCGGCCTGCTGTCATAGCGTCATGCGCGCCGCCATCCTCTGCCTTTGCCTGGCCGCAGGTGCCCTGGCGCAGCCGAAGGATCTTTCCTTCCAGCAGGTCACGGGCGGCGTGTTCGCCGGTTTCTCCGAGGACGCCAAGGCCGAGAAGATCTGGGAAGCTGCGGCCCAGCAGATGCGTCCGGCCGCGAAGGAAGGACAGTGGGACATGGATGACATCACCCTCCGCTCTTTCCGGGACGGTCGCCCGCTGGCCCGGTTCGTGAGTCCGTCCGGCGTGATGACTCCGGCCGCGCGCGCCGCGGAGGGCGCGGACAAAGTCCGGGCGACCTCGCCGAGTTTCGACCTCGCCGGCAAAGGCTGGAGCTGGCGTTCCACTTCGCAGGGCGATGCTTTCGCGATCTTCGCCGACGTGGTCGCGGAACTCGACCTCACCAAGCCGGCGGCCCGCCGCCTGCGTCTCCGCGGGCTGCGACTCGATGCTTCGCCCACGGCCGGCGGCACGCTCATGGTCTTCACCGGCGGCGTGGTCGCGGAGCGGGCCGGCGAACGCACGACCTGCGAACGCCTCGAATGTCTCGTCAGCGACGGGCCGGGCGGTGACGCCGAGGTGCGCTCGCTCGTCGCCACCGGGCGCGTCGTCCGCGTCGTCGGCGAGCAGACCCTGCGCGGCGACCGCGCGACTTTCGAGCCGAAGGAAGATTCCGCCGAACTCGTCGGTCATGTGGAGATCGAAGAGCCTGAGGCCAAGGGTTCCGCCCAGCGTCTCCGCCATCAGCCGAAGCTCGGCCTGACCGAACTTTACGCCGGCGACGGCCAGCCCGTCCGCCTCCAGCTCCGTCGCAAAAAGGAGGCTCCGGCTGACCTGACCGGCGCGCGTGTCACGCTTCGTCGCGACCTTGCCGCCGGGCTGACCCGCATCGAGGTCCAGGATGAAGCGACGTATGTCTCGGCCGATACCCGGCTCGCCGCGCGCCGTTTGGTAGCCATCGAGGCGAAGGCCGGCAGCGGACAGCTCGAAGCCGAAGGCGACGTGAAGGGACGTCTCGAAGGTTCTGAATTCACCGCCGGTCGGGCCCGCTGGGATCGCAAGTCCAAGGTGGTCGACCTGGCCGAGACGCCGCGTCTGCGTGAGAAGCGTGGCCTCGAAGCGGCGGGTTTCTCGATCCGCACCGACGCGCTCAAGGACCGTATCGAGATCCGTTCGGGTCCCGGCGTGCGCGCCGCCTTGCGCCTGCCGCCCGAAGAGAACGGCGGCGTCCCCGGCCTCGCCGAGGCCGATCAGGTCGTGGTCGTGACCGAAGACGGAGCGATGCAGGCCGAGCTGCTCGGCTCGGTCCGCTATGTCGCCGGTCAGGTCGTGACTTCTTCCGACCAGATGGTCGCGTTCGCTTTGCCGGTCCCGAAGAAGCGGGGCGAGTATGCGCTCAGCAAGGTCATCCTGTCGGGCCAGGTCCGTTACGCCCAGCCGGGGTTGCGTTGCCTCGGTGAGCGCTTGGACCTCACCCCGGCGGTTCAGATCGAAGAGATCTTCGCGCAGGACGCGCTCGTCGGCCAGCCGCGGCTGCTGACGCTGTCGGGCGGCGTCGGTCCCACGCGTCCGCGGCTCTTCGTCTCGCAGGGCGTCGGCCAGGAAGTCGCCTTCGTCGCCGACGCGCACGAGGTGCTCCATACCCCGGCCTTGACGAAATTCTTCCTCCGCGGAGGCGTCGCGATTGATTCGCAAGCGACGGACGCCACCTGTGACCTCCTCGAAGGGCTCGCCTCGCCGGACAAGGCCGGGCGCCTCGTGGCCCGTCGGGTGGTCGGCCGTGGCAACGTGGGCGTCGTCGCCGGCGGCGCCAGCGCCAAGGGGCGGACGTTGGAGATGAGTCCGGAGCAGGGCACGGCCCGGCTGCTGGGTGATGCGCGCATCCTCGACAAGGACGGCAACGAAGGTGTCCCGGCGAAGGAGGTCGCGTATGACCATAAGACCAAGTCCTGGCGGATGGAGTCGGCGCCCGACGACCTCAACCCCGGTCAGGTGGTGCGTCCGAAGATCTTCCTCGGCCGTGACTTCACCTTGCCGGAGGTCAAAAGCCTCGACAAGGGACGCTGACCGCTTCCTCTTATTCCTATGGCCGCATCGAGCGAGAAGGGCGTCATCCGGGCGCAGGCCTTGGCCAAGCATTACGACGCCAAGGTGGCCGTCCAGGACGTCAGCCTGTTCCTGCAGGGAGGCGAGATCGTCGGCCTGCTCGGCCCGAACGGCGCCGGCAAGACCACCACTTTCTATATGGTCGTCGGGCTGATCCCTTCGACACATGGCCGCGTCTTCCTCGACGGCCAGAACATCACGGCCGAGCCCATGTGGCGTCGCGCCCGTGCCGGCGTCGGTTACCTGCCGCAGGAAGCCTCGGTCTTCCGCAAGCTCACCGTCTGGGAGAACGTCATGGCCGTCGTCGAGACCCTCGACCTCAACGAACGCGAACGCAAGGAGCGGACCGCGGAACAGCTCGCCGAACTCGGCCTCGAGAAACTCGCCCGCCAACCGGCCTTCACCCTTTCCGGCGGCGAACGCCGTCGTCTGGAGATCGCCCGGGCCCTGGCCACGCGCCCGCGCTTCCTCCTGATGGACGAGCCGTTCAGCGGCGTCGACCCGATCTCGGTCGCCGAAGTGCAGTCCATCATCCGCAAGCTGAAGGCCCGCGGCATCGGCATCCTCATCACGGACCATAACGTCCGCGAGACCCTCTCCATCGTCGACCGGGCCTACCTGATCCACCAGGGCAGGGTGCTGGTCTCGGGGACGCCCGCCGAAATCGTGGACAATCCCGAAAGCCGCCGCCATTATCTGGGCGAAGGTTTCAAACTCTGACGTCCATGTCCGACCCTGCTCCCGATACCCGCCCCGAATCCGTCTCGGTGCGTGAGTTCCTCTCGTCCTTCCAGGACATGCTCCAGATGGAGCTCCTCGCCGGCGCCGAGGGTCTCGACAACATGATCGCCGAGAAGTCGCTCAATCGTCCGGCCCTCGCGGTCACCGGTTATTTCAAGGAGTTCGCCTTCAAGCGTCTCCAGCTCTTCGGCGCGGGTGAGATGGCCTACTTGACCGACCAGTCCGCGGATGTCCGGGAAAAGCTCCTCGACGATGTCTTCTCCAAGAAGATCCCGGCCGTGGTGATCTCCCGCGGCCTCCAGGTGGATGAGCTCCTGCTGCGCATCGCCGACCGCCATCGCGTCCCGCTCATCCGCACCCAGCTCAAGTCCAAGGACTTCTCCGCCGAGGCGACCGTGCTGCTTGAGGAGAAGTTCGCGCCTCGCACCAACATCCACGCCACGCTCGTGGACATCAAGGGCGTCGGCGTGCTCATGCGCGGCGCCTCCGGCGTCGGCAAGAGCGAGTGCGCGCTGGCCCTCATCGAACGCGGCCATTCTCTCGTCGCCGACGACTACGTCATCGTGACGCTCATCGGCGACCGCGAACTGCAGGGCACCGCCAAGGACCTGAACCGCGGTTACATGGAGTGCCGGGGCATCGGCATCATCAACGTCGCTTCGATCTTCGGCGTCCGTTCGGTGCGTCGCGAGAAGCGCGTCGACCTCGTCGTGACTTTCGTGCTCTGGCAGCCTGGCATGGACGAAGAACGTTCCGGTCTGGAAGTGGAGACCTTCGAGATCCTCGGCCGCAAGGTGCCGCACATGACGATCCCGGTGCGTCCGGGCCGCGACATGGCCCGCCTCGTCGAGGTGGCCGCCTCCGTCCAGGCCCTCCGCGGCATGGGTCACGATTCCGCCAAGGAATTCAGCGACCGCCTCATCCAGTTCATGGCGAAGGGCCAGTCGGGCAAGGCCGGCGAGGCCTGACCTACTTCTTCTTTCCGTCCCAGCGGCAGTCGGCCATCACGCGGAGGCATACTTCGCGCAGGTCGAACAGCGTGGCTTCGAGGTCATGCGCCGCTTCGGCCGAGGAGAGGCGTACGCCCGCGGGCAGTCCGGCCGTGAGGCCGATCGAATAATTGATGGCCCCCAGGGCGCGCTTCATGTGCACGAGCGCGAGGGGCAGGTCGCCGGTGTCGGTGGCGTTGATCGCCATGATCATCTGATGCTGCCCGTCCCAGAAGGAGTGCATGATGTTGGTCGCCTCGAGCGCGGTGAGCTGCGCGCCGGCGTCGACGTTCAGGCGGCGGAAGGACTGCGTGAGCTGGAGGGACAGCGCGCGGGCCACGACGTAGACCGGGTGCTGGTGGATGCAGTACGGGAGGTCAGGTCCTTCGTCCTCGTCGTCGTTCACCTCTTCGGGACCGTCGCCGGGCGCCCAGTCCGCGTTTTCCCAGCCCATCCGGCGGGCGCTGATGTCCAGTCGGTCGGGCAGGTTCTTGACCTCGTTGTAGTAGGCGAGGAAGCGTCCGACCTCGAGGTCGTTGCGCTGCAGGTAGCCGGACCAGTCGGCCTCGCCCCAAGAGGCGTTGCCGGAACCGTCGAAGTCGCCCTGGGGTTGGTCGCCATCGTCCATAGGGTCCATCATTGGGTGCTTTCCCCCCGTTGCAAACCCCTTGTGGCGAAAATGCCTTGTCCCGACCGCCCCGAACGTGGCTAATCCGGCATGGCCTTGGCCCTTTCTGACCTGACCGCCGCTTTGTCGGCCGGTCGCGACCTCGCCCCCGCGGAGGCCGCCGCCGCCGCTTTGGCGATGGCCGAGGCCACGGTGACTGATGCGGACAAGGCGTCCTTCCTGCTCGCTTTGGCGCGCAAGGGGGAGACGGCCGCGGAGGTCACGGGTTTCGCCCGCACTTACCGCGACCTCGCCCGTCGCACCGACTTCGGCGACTGGCCGGCGAAGTCGATCGACATCGTGGGCACGGGCGGCGACCGCTCCGGCAGCTTCAACATCTCCTCCGCCAGCGCGCTCATCGTCGCCGCGGCGGGCGTGCCGGTGCTCAAGCACGGCAACCGCTCGATCACTTCGAAATCGGGTAGCGCGGATTTTCTCGCCGGCCTGGGTGTCGTGCTCGACGCCTCGGACGAACAGCTGCTCCGCGGCCTGCGCGAGGCGAACTTCTGCTACCTCTACGCCCCGGCTTTCCATCCGGCGTTCAAGGCCGTCCTGGGCGTGCGCAAGCAGCTCGCGGAAAGCGGCACCAAGACCGTCTTCAACGTCCTCGGTCCGCTCATCAATCCGGCCCGTCCGGCTTACATGGTCGTCGGCGTCTACGACGAGCGCTGGGTCGAGCCGCTCGCGGCGACGCTCGGTGAGCTCGGCGTGAAGCGCGGCCTCGTCACGCATTCCCGTGCGGGCGGCGGCATGGACGAGATCACCACGGCCGGCGAAGTCCGCGTGCGCGGCTGCGGCGCACTCGCGTCGGTCGACGCGGTCTGGCTGCCCGGCGATTTCGGCTTCAAGACCTGCACGGTCGCCGACCTGCGCGGCGGTACGCCCGAAGAGAACATCGCGATGTTCAGCGACCTGCTCGTGGGCGGCGTCTCCGACGGCTTGATGGACACCCTTTGTCTCAGCGCGGGCACGGCCCTCTGGGTCGCGGGTCAGGCGGCTGATCCCGCCGCCGGCGCCAAGCGCGCGCGGGAGATCGTGCTCGGGGGCGAACTGCGCGAGGAAGCCCGCCGTCTGCGCGAGGCTTTCCGCGTCGCCTGATCAGCGTCCCCGCAGCAGCGCGAGGGTCCGTTCGGTCGCCCCGCGGTTGCTTTGGTGCCAGGTGACCGCGTGCCGGCCCATCGAGGCGCGCGCGGACGCGTCGCCGAGCAGGCGGGCCAGCAGTTCGGCCAGGCGGGCTTCGTCCGCGGCCTTGAGCGCGGCGCCCGCTTGTTCGAGCCCGCGGGCGATGTCGCGGAAGTTCGTCATGCGCGGACCGTAGACGATCGCGACGCCTGCGGCGGCGGCTTCGACCGGCGTCTGGCCGCCCTCGTGGGGAGCAAGGCTCTTGCCGCAGAAAGCGAGGTCGGCCGCGCGGGTGAGGCGGCGCAGTTCGCCCGTGGTGTCGGCGAGGTGGACGACGGTGCCGTCGGGGGCGGTCGGCCCGCCGGACGAGCGTTGATGCCAGTCGAGCCCGCTGGCGCTGATCTCCGCGGCGACTTCGGCGCGACGTTCGGAGTGCCGAGGCACGAGCAGTAGGCGGACGTCCTGGCCGGCGGCCCGCGCCGCCCGGACGCTGCGCAGCAGCAGGGCTTCTTCGCCTTTCCAGGTAGAGGAGCCCAGGAGCACCACCGTGCGCGGGTCGGCGCCGAAGCCGAGTTCCGTGCGGAGCCGCGCGCGTTCGTCGGCCGACATCGGCGCATCGCTCGCGACGTCGAACTTGATGTTACCCGTCAGCGTGGTCGCGAAACCCAGCTCGCGGAAACGGCGCGCGTCCTCTTCGCTGCCCGCGGCGATCTGCCGGAAGTGGCCGAGGACGTAGCGAGAAAGTTTCCGGAAGCGGCGGTGACGCGCGAAGGACTTGTCGGAGATGCGTCCGTTGATGAGATAGGCCGGCACGCCGCGGGCGCGGGCCTGGGTGAGGTGTTCCGGCCAGAGCTCGCCTTCGACCAGGACGACGACGTCCGGACAGATCCGGCGCCAGGCGAGGGCGCTGCAGGGCCAGAGGTCGGCCGGGAAGACGCCGATGGCTTTCGCCACGTCGGCGTATCTTTCCTGCGCCAGCCGGAAGCCCGTGCTCGTGGTGGTGGTCAGGATGATCTCCGCCTCGCCCGTGGCTTGCAGCTGGCGGAGCAGGGGGCCGATGGCCTCGATTTCCCCGACGGAGACCGCTTGGAGCCAGAAACGGCGTTTTCCGGGGGTCTTCGGGCCGGGGGAGGGGAAGAAGCCGAATCTTTGGCTGAAACCCGTGCCATAGCCCCCGCGACGGAGCATCCGCCAGAAATAGTAGGGGAGGGCCGGGATCAGCAGCAGCGGGAAGAGTATCCGGTAGGCCCAAGACATCGCGTTGCGCCGACCCTGCGAACGGGCACGGGTCCTGTCAGTTCCAAAGGAGCCTCTTTCGGTTGATTTTCCCGCTTGCCCCGGGCGGGCAGGGGTGTTTGAACCCACTTTCCACCGTTTGAAGCGACCGCCGATCGCCTCGGACATAAAACCAAAAACCCAGTCAGTCATACCTGATCCAATGTCCCCTCCTTCGGCAGGAAAAGGGATACGGAGCCAAAACCTACCATGAACATCACAGTCAAAGACCTCCTCGATGCCGGCGTCCACTTCGGACACCAGACCCGTCGCTGGAATCCCCGCAGCCGTCCGTACATCTTCGACCACCGCAACGGCGTGTCGATCATCGACCTCGAGAAGACGCACGCGTGCCTCGCCGCCGCCGCCGCCTTCATCGAAGACACCGCCGCCAAGGGCAAGGAAGTGCTCTTCGTCGCGACCAAGCCCCAGGCGCAGGAAGTCGTCCGCCAGGCCGCCAAGTCGACCGGCATGCCCTTCGCCGTGAACCGCTGGCTCGGCGGCACGCTGACCAACTTCGCGACCATCAAGCGCTCCCTCGACAAGTACCGCACCTACCTCCGCATGGAGCAGGACGGTTCCCTCGCCAAGATGCACAAGAAGGAAGCCGCCGCCGTGAAGCGCGAGATGTCGCGTATGGCCCGTAACTTCGAAGGCCTCCTCGAATACCGCGAACTCCCGTCCGCGATGATCGTCGTCGACACCAAGCTCGAAGAGATCGCCGTCAACGAAGCCGTCCGTCTCGGCATCCCCGTGATCGGCCTCTGCGACTCGAACTCCGACCCGACCCTCCTCAAGTTCCCCGTCCCGGGCAATGACGACGCCGCCAAGTCCATCCGACTGGTCGTCGAAGTCCTCACCCAGGCCGTCCAGAACGGTCTCTCCCGCCGCAAGGCCGTGTCCCAGGACCGCAAGACCGTCACCCCGGTCGCCCGTCAGGACGCCGGCGAGTCCGTCCAGCCCGAAGTGCAGATCTCGGAAGAGCTCCTGAAGGCCAACGAAGGTTCGGAAGCCGTCGAAGGCGCCGCTCCGGCCAAGCGCCCCGCTCCTCGCAAGTCCAAGTAATCCGACCATGTCCGCTATCACCGCCCAGACGGTCAACGATCTGCGCCAGCGTACCGGCGCGGGTCTGATGGATTGCAAGAAGGCCCTCACCGAGGCCGCCGGCGACATGGAAAAGGCCGTCGAGATCCTCCGCATCAAGGGTGTCGCCACCCGCAACAAGAAGGCCGACCGTAAGGCGAGCGAGGGCATCCTCGCCGTCAACGTCTCCGCCGACGGACGCGCCGCGACCCTCCTCGAACTGAACTGCGAGACGGACTTCGTCGCCAAGAACGAGAACTTCATCGCGCTCGCCAAGGAACTCGTGGGCCAGGCCGCCGCCAACGGCGCCGATGGTCTCCTCGAGCAGCCTTACCACGCCGACAAGTCCCGTAAGGTGAACGATTACCTGAACGACCAGGTGCTCAAGATCGGCGAGAACCTCAAGGTCTCCCGCGTCCTGAAGTTCGAAGCCACCGGCGTGGGTCGCGTCTCCGCGTACGTCCACACCGGCGCCAAGATCGCCGTCCTCCTCGAACTGGGCCTCAAGACCCAGGCCGCCGCCGCCAACCCGGAAGTCGCCGAACTGGCCCGCCAGCTCGCGATGCAGGTCGTCGCCAACAACGCCCGCTTCGTCCGCCGCGAAGACGTCTCCGCCGACGTCGTCGCCAAGGAACGCGAGATCGCCGCGGAGTTCACGAAGTCCGAAGCCGACAAGGCCATCGACGAAGCCAAGCGCATCGTCGAGGACTACAAGGGCCAGCTCGTCGAGCAGAAGGCCGCCAACGACGCCGAAGCCATCGCCGAACTCGAGAAGCGTATCGCCGTGGGCGAGAAGCAGGTCATCGCCGCCGAAGGCCGCAAGAAGGGCCAGCTCTCCAACATGGAGAAGATCATCTCCGGCCGCGTCGACAAGTTCTTCGCCGACTCCTGCCTCCTCGAACAGGCTTACTTCCGCGATCCCGAGCAGAAGATCCAGGCCCTCATCGCCGCCGCCAAGGGCAAGGTCGGTGAAGAAGTCTCGATCGTCCGTTTCACCCGCTTCCAGGTGGGTGAGACCGCCGCCGAGTAATCAGCGCTGACATCAGGCCCATCAAGGCCGGCTGCTGGAAGGCAGCCGGCCTTTTGCTTGGCTTGCACCCAAGGTCGGTGCGGACAGACTCCGGGCATGGCTTTCCGCGCGGATATCTTCTGGAAATCAGCCTGCGGACGTTGTCCGGACTGCGGCGAGCCGATCCGCGCCGCGGGCGACCGGACGGGGCGGTTCGCGCGCCTCTGGGACACGCCCACGCATTGCGCGGGCTGTGGGATGACCCTGCGTCGCAAGGAGGGTTTCTTCCTCGGCGCCATCGTCTGGAACTACGGACTCACCGCCTTCGGCGTGCTGCCGCTCGTGCTCGTCGCCTATCGGCTGGGCTGGATCGGCGGCGACTGGGCCGTGCGTCTCGCGGTGGGCGCGATCTTCGTGGTGCCTCCGCTCATCCACGCGTTCGCCTGGCGCCTGTGGATCGGCACCTATTACGGATTCCTGTCCGACCAGCTTCCCTCCGGTGGCCGGCGGCTCGACGACTGATCAGGTGCGGCGCGCCGCCATCCGGCGCACCAGTTCGGCGAGGAAGGCCGTATCGCCTTGGGTCGACCGTAGGTGCGTGACGGCTTCGGCGGTCAGCTGCGCGATGCGCTGCTTCGTCGCTTCGACGCCGTGCAGGCCGGCGTAGGTGAACTTGCCGTTCTGCGCGTCGGCCCCGACGGGCTTGCCCAGTTGGGCGGCGTCGGCGGTGAGGTCGAGGAGGTCGTCGACCAGCTGGAAGGCGATGCCCGCGGCGCGACCGGCGCGGCGGCAGTGTTCGACTTCGGCGGCGGAGGCTCCGCCGACCAAGGCGCCCATGGCGAACGAAGCGCTGAGCATCGCGGCGGTCTTGCCGAGCAGGATGAATTGCAGGCGGTCGTCCGTCGCGCCCGCGGCGAGTCCGCCCATGTCTTCGGTCTGTCCGCCGACGAGCAGCGTCGAGCCTGCCGTCACGGCCAGTTCGCGCACGAGCGCGGTGGCGAGGGCGGGGCGGTCGGCGTAGCCGACGGCGAGGAGTTCGAAGGCCAGCGGCTGCAGGGCGTCGCCGGCCAGCAGGGCCGTGGCTTCGTCGAAGGCCTTATGGCAGGACGGGCGGCCGCGGCGCAGGTCGGAGTCGTCCATGCACGGCAGGTCGTCATGGATCAGCGAATAGGTGTGGACGCACTCCAGCGCCGTCGCGGCGTGCGTGGCGTCGGCCTGCGGGTCGAAGGCCGCGGCCGTGGCGAGGCAGAGGACCGGACGCAGGCGCTTGCCGCCGGCTTCCAGCGAGTAGCGCATCGCGCCGTGCAGGCGCGCCGGGCGGGCGGTCGCGGCCGGCGTCAGCCGGCGCAGCGAAGTTTCCGCCTGCGTGATGAATGCCTCGTGCCGTGACTGAAACAGCGAGGCGTCCATGGCTTATTCGATATCCGCCCCGAGCTTGAAGAACGTCGCCGTGCGGCCGACGCTGCCGATGACTTCGCTTTCGGTGAGCTGGGCGAGTTCCTGGGCCTGCTTGTCCATCTCCTCGCGTTCGGCGGTGAAGCGGACCTTGACGAGGTCGGCGTTACGGAAGGCTTCCTCGAGGAGCTTGGCGATGCCCGCGTTCACGCCGGCCTTGCCGACGAACACCTTCGGGTCGAGCGTCTGGGCGAGGCTGCGCAGCTTGCCGCGTTCGGCGCCGGTGAGGCGGGGTTGGTCTTCAGAGCCTGATTCCATGCCCGCTATGACGCTAAGGCGGGGCAGGGGAGTCAACGGACTAATCAGGCCTGCTTCCCGCTTGCCCGCGAAGGCGCAGGGTTTTGAATGCGGCATGCTCCTGCAGAACCAAGCTTTCTTCGTCCGCGAACAAGTCGCCGTGCTCCGCTTCGCCGACGCCTACGACCTCCTGCACCCGACGTCCGGCCAGGTGCTCGGCCTGGCCCAGGAAAAGCCCAAGCTGAAGTGGCTGCGCCTTCTCGTGAAGAAGCAGATGCTGCCGACCGAGGTGGTGGTGCTGGAGTCCGATCAGCAGTCGGTCGCCCTGCGCCTCGAGAAGGGCTGGTCCTTCTTCACGTCCAAGCTCGCCGTCTTCGACGCCCAGGGCCGTAAGCTCGGCTCGTTGCGCAACAAGCTCTTCTCCCTGTCCGGTAAGATCCTGGTCGAGGACGCCGACGAGCGTCCCATCGGCGAGTTCAGCGGCGGCGTCTTCAGTTGGACCCGTCAGCTCAAGGACCCGGCCGGCGTCGTCATCGGTACCATGGACAAGAAGTGGGCCGGCATCGGGAAGGAACTGTTCACCTCGGCCGATAACTATCACCTCGAGGTCGCCCCGGAGTTCGCCGGGCAGCCGGCCAAGGTCGCCTTGCTCCTGGCGGCTTGCCTGGCCTACGACGTCATTTTTGCCGAAAACTGAGCCCGCCGGGGTGTGAATAAGTGACCTTGGGAGGGGATTCCTGCTTGCTAAGGGGGTGGGGAATCGTCATTTCCATGGGTCAACTTCGTTAGGGAGAGGGGCGGAGCCCTTCTCACGCTGGTCGGCGGGCGCAAGCCTGTTCCAGACGGAGAGTCCGGCCAATCGGCGGGGCTTTCGGGAATTTCTCCCAGGTCGGCCATCATCAACCCAAAACTAACCACCACCATGTCGGTCAATAAGTCTGAAGTCATCAAGAAGCACCAGCAGGACGCCAAGGACACCGGTTCTCCGGAAGTCCAGGTCGCGCTGATCACTGCCCGCGTCACCCACCTGACCGAGCACCTGCGCACCCACCGCAAGGATTTCCACTCCCGTCGCGGCCTGATCATGCTGACGAATCGTCGTCGCAAGCTCCTCGCCTACCTGAAGTCGAGCGACCTGGACCGCTACAACGCGCTCCTCGCCAAGCTCAACCTTCGCAAGTGAACGGCGCCTCCGGGCGCTTTTGTTCACCGAGCGTCCCAGCCTAGGCTGGGACGTCCGCTTTTCACCCACCCAAACCACAACCCGCCAGGCACTCCCGCCCGGCACAACGCACCAAGCATAAAACACCCATGAAACAGAAACACTCCGTGACCATCGAAGAACTCGGTATCACGATCAACACGGGCTCCATCGCCCGCCTCGCCAACGGCGCGGTCACCATCAGCAAGGGCGAGACCACGCTCTTCGTGTCGGCCACCGCCGCCGAAGACCTGCGCTCCCCCGACCAGGACTTCTTCCCCCTGACCGTCGACTACCGCGAGAAGTTCGCGGCGGCCGGCCGTTTCCCGGGCGGTTACTTCCGTCGCGAAGGTAAGCCTTCCGACAAGGAAATCCTGACCTCGCGCCTCTGCGACCGTCCCCTCCGCCCGCTCTTCCCCGAAGGCTTCCTGAACGAAGTCCAGGTGATCGGTCTCCTCCTCTCGGCTGACCAGATCAACGACTCCGACGTGCTCATGGTGAACGGCGCTTCCGCCGCTCTCCTCTGCTCCGACATCCCGTGGAACGGACCGATCGCCGGCATCCGCCTCGGTCGCGTCGCCGGCCAGTTCGTCGTCAATCCGACCCACGAACAGCAGTATGAGTCCGACCTGGACCTCATCTACGTCGGCAACGAGAACGACATGATGATGATCGAAGGTTCGGCCGACCAGCTGCCCGAAGCCGACTTCATCGCCGCCCTCGAATACGCCCAGAAGGCGATCCAGCCGATCATCGCCGCCCAGCGCAAGCTCGCCGCGATGTACTCCAAGACCAAGCGCGTCTTCCCGCTCGTCGTCTGTGAGCCGAAGGCCCTCGCCATCTGCGAACGCGTGGCCGCCGAAGGCGACCAGCTCAAGAAGGCGATCTTCCTCGCTTCCAAGAAGGAACGCGGCGACGCCGTGAAGGCCGTGGTCGAGAAGGCCAAGTCCGCCTGCAAGGCCGAGCTCGGCGACGTCTTCGACTCCCGCCAGATCAAGATGGCCTTCGAGAAGCTCCAGGAGAAGGTCTACCGCAATGCCATCATCCAGAGCGGCGAACGCGCCGACGGCCGCAAGCCGCTGGATCTCCGCGCCATCTCCTGCGAAGTCGACGTGCTCCCGCGCGTCCATGGTTCCTCGCTCTTCCAGCGCGGCGAGACCCAGGGTCTCGTGCTCGCCACCCTCGGCACCTCCAAGGACGCCCAGGAAGTCGACGCCATCACCGGCGGCCCGAGCAAGCGCTCGTTCCTCCTGCACTACAACTTCCCGCCCTTCTCGGTGGGTGAGACCGGCCGTTTCGGCATGACCTCCCGCCGCGAGACCGGCCACGGCAACCTCGCCGAGCGCTCGCTGCTCTCCGTCCTCCCGTCCGAGCAGGACTTCCCGTACTCCATCCGTCTCGTCTCCGAGATCATGGAATCCAACGGTTCCACCTCGATGGCGTCCGTCTGCGGCGGCACCCTCGCTCTCCTCGACGCCGGCGTGCCCATCAAGGCCCCGGTCGCCGGCATCTCCTGCGGTCTCGTGACCGAAGACGCCGCCGGTAAGATCGTGAAGCACCGCGTGCTCACCGACATCATCGGCGCCGAAGACCACTACGGCGACATGGACTTCAAGATCTGCGGCACCCGCGAAGGCATCACCGCCTTCCAGCTCGACCTCAAGATCCACGGCCTGCCGATCGCCATCGCCAAGGAAGCCATCGCCCAGAACAAGGGCGCCCGTGACGCCATCCTGGACATCATGACGAAGACCATGCCGGCCACCCGCGCCGAGCTGAAGTCCTGCGCTCCCCGCACCCACCGCATCAAGATCCCGGCGGACAAGATCGGCGCCCTCATCGGCCCGGGCGGCAAGAACATCAAGCGTATCACCGAATACACCGGCTGCCAGCTCGACATCGACCAGGACGACTCCGGTTGGGTCACGATCTTCGCGACCGACGGCGAGTCCCTCGCCCGCGCGGTCAACGAGGTCAACCTCCTCTCGGCCCAGATCGAGATCAACAAGACCTACAAGGGCATCATCCGCTCCGTGAAGGAATTCGGCGCCTTCGTCGAATGCCTCCCCGGCCAGGAAGGCCTCGTGCACGTCTCCGAACTCGCCGACCACCGCGTCGAACGCGTCGAGGACATCTGCAAGCTCGGCGACGAGATCATCGTCAAGTGCGTCGGCATCGACGACAAGGGCCGCGTGCGCCTCTCGCGCCGCGCCGCCATCGCCGAGAAGGAAGGCCGCGAATACACCCCCGCCCCGAAGCCGATGGACCGCCCCCGTGGCGACCGTCCGGACCGTGGCGAGCGCCGTCCCTTCCGCGAACGCGGCGGTGACAGCGAAGGCGGCCAGGGCTAACCCCGGCTGACTTCACCGAACAAGGCCCCGGCTCACCCCGGGGCCTTTTTTGTGCCCGCTTACTTGGCGGACGGCTCCGCCGCGGTGACGCGCGTGAACCAGGTCCGCGCGGCTTCGGTCGCCGGTCCGTCGCGCAGAGGCCAGCGGTCGTTATGCGGGTGCTTCACGAAGTCGTTGGGGAAGCCGCCGAAGAGCGCGGCCATGTCGACGTTGAGGAATTCCACGTTCGTCGGCGCGACGGAGGCGATGAACTTCTTGGTCTCCGCGCCCGCCTGGGTGACGAGCAGCGGTCGTCCGGCGAGCCGACGCAGGCGGACCGTCGCTTCTTCGCGGTAACGGGCCAGGGGCGAACCCCAGGCGTGGCCTTTCCATTCCAGCATGCCGTCGAAGTGATCGTGGGCCCAGAGGCCGCACCAGAGCCGGGCGACCTCGTCGTCGTGCAGGCCGAGGAACGAGACGCCGATGGCCCCGCGGGAGAAACCGCAGAGCACGACCTTCTTGGGGTCGCCGCCGAACTCCGCGCAGATCCGCGGGAGGTTCGCCTTGGCGTAGCCGACGGTGGCGTCGATGTCGCCCCACCAAGTCCGCTCGTTCTTGCGGCGGTCCTTGGCGACGTAGGGGAGGATGACCCAGATGGCCTTGCCGCGGGAGAGGCCGTAGCCGAGGGCCGCACCCTCGACCTCACCGGTCGAACCCGACGTCGGGAAGTAATTGCCGGTATACTCGGCGATCACCGGCCAGCGCTTGCCCTTGGCCTGCCAGTCGGGCGTCCAGTCATCCGGCAGGGCGATCAGGTGGCGCACCTTCGTGCCGGCATATTCGGGCGTCGTGACGGCGGCGCGCTTGCCCGGTTGCGGCCCTTGGTCGGTCAGCGGTGGCAATGTCAGGTCCGCCGCCGCGAGGGCGTTCGCCAAGGTCAGTAGGAGCAGGGCGAGGCGCATAGAAGGGTCAGTCTCCTTTGCCGTCGACGACCTGCGTACGCGTCCACAGGTCGTGCCACGCCCGCTTATCGCGGCGGAAGAGGGGCACGTGGAAGTTCACGATACCGAGCAGCATGAAGAACGGATTGGGCAGCGCGAAGAACGCCGCCTTCCAGGCCGAACGGATCAAGGCGGGCAGGAAGCCAGGCGGTTCGGCGTCGGGCAGGCCGATCGTCCGGAGGTTGAAGATGCGTTTACCGAGCGTGCGGCCGGCGAGGAGCCACTCCTGCAAGGCGAGCGCGAGGAGCATCGTGACGAAGCTCACGTTGCCTTGGAAGGAGTACCACGTCGTGAAGGCCTGGACATCTGCTTCCTTCGGATTGAGCGCCATGTCCTTGATGAGCTGCAGGTCGCGCGGAGAGCCGGACTTGATCGCTTTCACGTATTGCTCGGTGAAGCGCTTGGTCCAGTCATCCGCCTGCTGGCGGGCGGCGAGTTCTTCGGGGCCGGCCATGAGTCCGGCCAAGGCCCAGCCGAGGATCATCAGCGGAATGATGTCCGCCAGACAGGCCAAGGTGCGCCACCAGAATCTCGCGGGAGGCGGCGGGAGCGGGGGCGGGTTAGCCACGGGCTTGGGCGCGCTCGCAGGCGTCGAGCGTGTTCTTCATGAGCATCGCGACGGTCATCGGGCCGACGCCGCCCGGGACGGGCGTGATGGCTTCGCACTGCGGGGACACGGCGTCGAAGTCGACGTCGCCGACGATGCGGTAGCCGGTCTTCTTGGTGGCGTCGGGCACGCGGTTGATGCCGACGTCGATGACGACCGCGCCGGGCTTGACCATGTCGGCGGTGATGAAGCGGGGTTTGCCGATCGCGGCGACGATGATGTCGGCCTGACGCACGATGCCGGGCAGGTCCTTGGTACGGGAGTGGGCGATGGTGACGGTGCAGTCGCAGCCCTTGGCGAGGAGCAGGGCGGCGGCGGGCTTGCCCACGATGAGCGAACGGCCGACGACCACGGCGTGCTTGCCGGCGGTCTCGACGCCGGAGCGACGGAGGAGTTCGATGACGCCGGCGGGCGTGCAGGCGGCGAAGGCGCCGGGCAGTTCCTGGACCAGGCGGCCGATGCTCTGCGTGCCGAAGCCGTCGACATCCTTGTCGGGCGAGACGCGGTTGAAGACCTCGGTCTCCGGCAGGTGCTTGGGCAGGGGAGCCTGGATCAGGATGCCATGGACCGACTTATCGGCGTTGAGGGCGTCGAGGTGGGCGAAGAGTTCTTCCTTCGAGACCGTCTCCGGGAAGAGCTGTAGCGAGGCCTTCATGCCGACTTCGGCGGCGGTCTTCTGCTTCTTGGTGACGTAGGAGACCGAAGCGGGGTCGTCGCCGACGCGGACGAAGGCCACGTGGGGCACGACCGGGGCGAGCTTGGCCACGCGTTCCTTGACTTCGGCGAGGACCTGTTGGGCGATGGCGTTTCCGTCGATGAGGCGCATGGGGGAGGACTAAGACGCCACCCCGCCGAGGGCGAGAAAAGTCCTTCGGCCCTCCGTCGGATGATTGTCTCGCCCTGCGGGGCAAAAGCCTCAAAGGGTAAGGCGTGCCTTCCGAAGGACCCATGCGTATTCACAAGTTCCTCGCCCAGGCGGGGGTCTGCTCCCGTCGCGAGGCGGAGCGGCTGGTCGCCTCGGGGTCCGTGATGATCAACGGGAAGCTGGCGGTCACCGGCCAGCCCGTCGACCCGTCCGTGGACACGGTCATCTGCCAGGG
>JBDKIN010000094.1:0-23797 GCA_039797095.1 Verrucomicrobiota bacterium | reverse complement strand
TGCGCGCGATGGCGATGAGCGAGGCCAGCATGAACGGCAGGTAGGCGAAGCCGTAGAGCGTGGGGAAGCGGCGCAGGAGCGTCGGCACTTCGCCGGGGTGACGCAGCAAGGACAGCAGGTGCGCGCCGATGAGCAGGGCGCCGATCGTCAGCACGACGTGGGTGCGCGCCTGTTCGGGGGCGAAGAAGAAGAGCGCGAAGTGCAGGGTGAAGCCGGCGACGATGCCGGACAGGCTCGGGCGAGGCACGCCGGGGATGCGCTGCGCCAGCGAGTAGAACTCATACTGCGCCGCGCCGATGATCAGCGCGAGCAGGCCGAAGGACGCCTGTTCCGCGACCGAGAAGAAGCCGCCGATCCAGATCACGAGTCCGACGACGACCCAGAGGCCGATGGTGCTGAGGGCGCGGTCTTTCATGCTTGGGCGGGGGTCTGGACCTGGGCGCCGGTCATGCCGAAGCGACGTTCGCGCTTGGCGTACTCGGCGAGGGCGAGATGCAGCTGCGCCTTGTCGAAGTCGGGCCAGAAGACGGAAGCGAAGACGATCTCGGCGTAGGCGGACTGCAGGAGCAGGAAGTTGCTCAGGCGGAATTCACCCGAGGTCCGGATGATGAGGTCCGGGTCGGGCAGGCCGGCGGTCTGCAGGCGGGCTTCGACGGCGGACCAGTCCACGGCATCCGGCGCAAGCTTGCCGGCGGCGACGTCGGCGGCGAGCGAGCGGGCGGCGGCGACGATCTCCTGGCGGGCGCCGTAGTTGAGCGCGACGACGAGGTTGAAGGCGGTGTTGTCCTTGCTCGATCTGATCACGTCCGCTAGCGGCGAGCGGACGAAGTCGGGCAGGGCGGTGATGTCACCGATGACGTGCAGGCGCACGTTGCGCTTCTCCAAGCGGGCGAGGTGCGCGCGGAGGATCCACTCGCCGAGCTTGAAGAGCCCGCTGACCTCTTCGAGCGGGCGTTTCCAGTTCTCGGCGGAGAACGCGAAGACCGTGAGCGTGTTGACGCCGGCGTCGATGCAGGCGTCGACGGTCTCGATGAGCCGTTCGGCGCCCCGTCGGTGGCCTTCGAGGCGGGGCAGACCCTTCGCGGCGGCCCAGCGTCCGTTGCCGTCCATGATGATGCCGATGTGCCGCGGAGGGGCGGACGGGACGGCGGGGCTGGGCGCGGGGGACGACACTTGGCCGGAGGATGTTCTACGCGGCTCGCGTCTGGCAACCGCGAATCAACGCTCGTCGGCGGCCACCAGGACTCCCGGGAAACCCGCCTGTCGGGCCAGTTCGCAGACCTCGAGGAACATCTGCATGGTCAGCGAAGCGTCGGCCTTGATCAGCACCGGACGGGTCGAGCCGCCGGAAGCGGCGACGCGGCGCAGCTCGGCGCTCAGGCCGGTACGGTCCACGACGCGGCCGGCCACGACATACACTCCAGTGCCCCGGGCGGAGACCAGGGTGACCGTGAGGGAAGTGCGGGCCAGGTCGGGAGCGACGATGCGCGGCGTCTCGAGGGTGGAGCTCACGGCCCCGGGACGCTGGTCGAAGCCCACGTACATGCCGGGCGCGAAGATGAATTCGGCCGAGAGGACGTAGGTCAGGGCGGCGCAGACCAGCGCGAGGGCCAGGGGCGCGAAGTCGAGGCCGCGTTCGGCGGGGCGGACTTTTTCCAGGACTCCGAGGGGCGTGCGCATCTCAGGGCTGGCGCGGCTTCTCCTCCGGCAGCTCGTGGCGCACGAAGGTGATGATGGAGTGGGCGGCGATCTCCATCTCCGTGACGATCGAGCGGACGCGGCCGACGAGGAAGTGGTGGCCGAGGGCGCAGCCGGCGGCGATGACCATCGCGAAGCCGGCGGTGGCCAGCGCGCCTTGGACGACGAGCAGGAGGCCGTCGGCGGAGCCGTAGACGCTGCCGTCGCGCAGGGCGGTCGCGAGGTCGAAGCCGGCGAAGATGGCGCCGGCCAGGCCGAGCAGCGGGGCGACGCGGCCGATCGCGGCGATGCTGCCGAGGCGACGTTCCAGCACGGGCAGTTCGAGGAGCGCGGCCTCCGTGGCGGCGGCCCGCATGGCTTCTTCGCCGGAGCTCGCGCGGAGGAGCGCGGCCTTCACCACGCGCGGGACCGGGCCGGGGGATTCTTCGCAGGCGGCGAGCGCCTCGAGCGGCCGGCCGGCGCGCAGGTTGTTACGGACGCCTTCGATGAAGTCGGAGGAGAGGACCAGGCCGCGATGGAGGAAGAGCGCGCGTTCGACGACGAAGACCAGGGCGAGGAAGGCCAGGACCAGCAGGAGCCACACGAAAGGACCGGCGTCGAAGGGGAAGGAGAAACGCAGGGAGGCGAGGGGCATGGGGCTTACTTGGAAGTGGACGACGAACCGCGGAGGGCCGCAAGTTTGCTTTCGGCCGTGGCCTGGCCGGGGAGGCGGCTGAGGCCGGCGGGGAGGCCTTGGTTGACGGTCACGATGACGGAGTAGGCGGCGATGGCTTCCGCCTTGTCGCCGTCCTGTTCGCTGAGTTCGCCCATCAGCAGGACGGAGCGGGCGAGCCAGAGCCGGCCTTCGGAGGAGAAGCGGCTCGCTGCGTCGGCGGGACGTTCGCCGCGCAGCGCGCCGAGCGCCCGGAGCAGCACCTTGCGGGCTTCGTTACGGGAGGCGGCGGCGTCCGGGCCGGTCTCGGCCTTGGCGCGTTCGGTGAGCGTCAGGGCCCACTTGTACCAGGCCTCGGTCTGCGTGTCGGCGGAATCCTTGGACCACGCTTCGGCGATGCGCTCGTAGGCGGCCGCTGCTCGGGCGATACGTTGACGGTCGAGCTGGCCGTTGCGGTCGCGGCGCAGCTGGGCGAGTCCGAAGAGGGCGTCGGCGCGGGCCATCTCGGCGAGCGGACGGGCGACGTCGGTCGGGCGCTCGCGGATGAGGCCGTCGAGCACCAGGAGGGCCTTGTCGAACTGACCGAGCGAGCGGAGGATCTCCGCGCGGCGCAGCGTGACGCGGGTGAGGAGCGGGCTGAGCGGATAAGCCTCCGTGAAACGTTCCAGGAGTTCGACAGCATCCTTCAGTTTGCCTTCGCCGGCCGTCGGAGCCTGCAGGGCGGCCTGTTCGGCGGCTTCGTAGAGACCCAGCGAAGCGAATTCCGCCAGCGTCGGCTCGCCTTGGAAATCCTTGGCCAACGCTTCGAAGCGGTCCTGCGCGTCGGCATGGCGTCCGACCGAGGCGAGGTGACGTCCTTCCACGAGATAGGAAGCGGCGGCCGCGGGGACCTTGCCGAAGCGACGACGGAGCGTCACGAGTTCCTCGAGGCCTTGCGCCGAGCCGGCGTTCAGGGCGGTGCGCGCCTTGAGCAAGGCCGCGTGGCCGCGGAGTTCCGGGACGGCTTTGCGGAGTTCGCTGAGCGCGGGGTCGGCGGGAAGGTTCTCCAGCCGGCGGTCGATCTCGACGGCGAGCTGGCCGGCCTGCGCGAGGCGTCCTTGGGCGATGGCGAGCAGGGCGGACTGCCACGCGAAGCGCAGGGCGTAGTCGGCGCGCGCGTCGGCGAGCAAGGGGCGCAGCCGGTTCAGGGTCTTCTCGGCTTCGGGGGCGCGGCCGGCTTTGCGGGCGTCCTCGACGAGGCTCCACGCGGCGGACCAGAGCGGCTCGCCCGTACGCGTGCGGCGCGAGCGGGCGGTCTCTTCGATGGCGAGCGCCACGCGATCCCAGGCGGCGGCGTCGTCGCTCGTCTCGAGCAGGCAGAGCACGCGCTGGTGGAAGGCGTCTTCGGCCAGCCGGATGTCGGCGGCTTCCTGCTGCAGGCCCGCGTAGGCTTTCTCGGCGAGCGCGAAGTCCTTGGCGAGGAAGAGGCAGTCGGCGGCCGCGATGCGCAGGCCGGCACGCTCCGGTTCGACGCTCGCGTCGGCGAGGGTGGTGAGGTGGGTCGCGGCCAGACGGAAGGAACCGTCGCCCCAGGCGGCGATGGCCAGCGTGCGCGTCGCCTCGCGGGCGAGCGGGCTCGCGGGGACGTCCTTCAGCAGGTCTTCGGCGGCCTGACGGGCCTTCTCGCGGCTGCCGGCGAAGAGCATCAGCTGGGCGCGGGCGAGGTGGATCGCATCGAGTACCTGCGGGTCGCGCGGACAATGGTAGGTGAGCGAGCCCGGATTCTGGCGGAGGAGGAAATCGTTCACCTCATTGGCCACCGCCCGGGTGTCGATCGGCTTGCCGGGCTCGGCTTCGGCCCGCGGGTCGGCGGCGGCGACGAGCGCGCGCAGGGCGGTGAGCCGCACGGCGACGTTGGCCGGATTGCGCGCGGCTTCCTTGAGGCGGTCGCGGCCGGCGATGTCGTCGGCGCCGAGGATCAGTCCGGCGAGCAGGTCGGCTTCGGCCTGGCGGGCGGGCGCCAACGGACCGGCCGCGGCGAGGGCCTGCGCCGCGCGCTTGGGGTCCTTGCGTTGGGCATGGGCGAGCGCGAGATTACGGGCGTAGGCGTAGGCGAGCGGCGTGCCGCGGGCTTCGTCGGCGAGGTCGCGCAAGGCTTCGAGCGTACGGTCCTCGACCTTGCCGGCGAGGATCGTGGCGCGGTAGCCGAGGAGTTCGATGCGCTGACGCTGTTCTTCGGAGACGGCCGTGCGGGCGATGGCCTCCTGGCTGAGCGTCGCGTTGAGGTTGTCGCCTTGGGCCGCGGCGATCATCCAGCGCAGGGCGTGGCCCCAGGCCGCCTCGTGGGCCGGCAGTCCGGGGAGGTCGAGTTCCGCCGACAGTCTGCGGGCGGCGTCGAGGTCGTTCTCGAGGAGGGCGAGCAGGCCTTCGCGCAAGGTCTTGCGGGCGGACTTCGGGAGGAACTTCAGCGCTGCTTTCGTCTCCGGTACGCGGGCGCGTTCGAGGGTGGCGGCGGTCAGGCCGAGTCCGGCGAGTTCGCGGGACTTCTCATCCAGCCGCGGATCGGCGAGCAGCTGGGCGTAGAAGCCCGCCGCGGTCGAGGAAAGCCCGGCGGCCAAGGCTTGGTCGGCCAGGCCGAGCAGCGCGCGACCGTCCGGACGTTCGGCGGCGCCGACGGGTGCGGCGGCCGTCAGGAGGTTCGGCGGAAGTTCCTGCGACACCGACCGACCCGGCGCGAGGACGCCGAGGGCGAGGAAGGTGGCCAGGGTGAACCGCAGCATCCCCCCGAATATGGTCGGGGCGGGCCGGCGGGCAAGAGGCGAGTGCCGGCTCAGGCCTTGTCGAGACCGAAGGCCGTGTGCACGGCGCGGACGGCGGCGTCGGCCTTGGCGGGGTCCAGCGCGACGGAGATCTTGATCTCGGAAGTCGTGATGAGCTCGCTGTTGATGCCGACGGACGCGAGGGCCTTGAAGAGGGTGCCGGCGACGCCGGGGTGCGAGATCATGCCGACGCCCACGATGGACAGCTTGGAGATCTCACCGGCGGAACGGACGGAGCCCGAGCCGAGCTTCTTGAGGGTCTGGCCGACGACGGCTTCGACGCGGGAGAATTCAGCGGTGGTCACCGAGAAGGTCAGGTTGGCTTTACCGTCCTTGCCCAGGTTCTTGATGATCATGTCGACGCTGAGGCCGGCCTCGCCGAGGTCGTCGAAGAGGGCGGAGAGCGCCTGCGGGCTGTCGGGCAGGTCGTTCACCGTGACGCGGGTCTGCAGGCGGTCGAGGGCGACGCCGGCGATGGCCGCGTCTTCAAGGGTCTTGTCGATGGCTTTCACGATGGTACCAGGTTGGTCGTTAAAGGAGGAACGGACCTCGAAGGGCACGTTGTATTTCTGCGCGAACTCCACGGAGCGCGACTGCATGACCTTGGAGCCGCTGGAAGCGAGCTCGAGCATCTCTTCGTAGGAGATTTCCGGCAGCTTGCTCGCGTTGAGCACGATGCGGGGGTCGGCGGTGTAGACGCCGTCGACGTCGGTGTAGATCTGGCAGAGGTCGGCCTTGATGGAGGCGGCGACCGCGATGGCGGTGAGGTCCGAGCCGCCGCGGCCGAGGGTGGTGACTTCTCCCTTGTCCGTGCAGCCCTGGAAGCCGGCGACCACGACGACCTTGCCTTCGTCGAGGCGGGCGAGCAGGTCGCCGCCGGTGATGCGGGTGATGCGGGCGCGGGTGTGGATGTCGTCCGTGAAGATGCCGGCCTGGGCGCCCGTGCGGGAGACGGCGGGGACGCCGATGGCGTGGAGGGCCATGACCGTGAGGGCGATGGTCTCCTGTTCGCCGACGGCCATCAGGACGTCCATCTCGCGCTCGTCGGGCAGCTTCGAGAGGGCCTTGGCGCGGGCGATGAGGTCGTTGGTCACGCCGCTGCGGGCGGAGACGACCACGACGATGCGGTTACCTTTCGACCACTGTTCCTTGATCTTCGCCGCGACGTTCTGGATGCGGTCGACGTTGCCGACGGAAGTGCCGCCGTATTTCTGGACGATGAGGGCCACCGGGGATCAGGATTCGGGAGAGAAGATGCGGAGCACGACCGGCTCCTCGAGCACCGTCTTGAGGCGGCGCAATTCTGTCAAGACCGCGGACATCTTGCGTTCGCTGACCGGGTAGGTCGAGAGGGTGACGGTACTGCGGCCCTGGTTCGGGTGCTCGTACTGGATGACGCGGGCGATGGACACCTTGTGCTTCGAGAAGATGCGGTAGATGCCTTCGGACACGCCGGCCTTGTCGAGCAGTGAGAGACGGAGGTAGAAGGGCGAGACGATCTCGTCGATCGAGGCCATGCGCAGGGCGCGGCCGGCCTTCTCGCGGGCGGCGAGGGCGTCGGGCGAGAGGGCCTGCGGGATCGCGCCGGTCAGGGCGGCGATGGCGTCGACGATGTCGCCGATGACGGCGGAAGCGGTGGCGTCGCCGCCGGCGCCGCGCCCGGTGAGCGTGGTGGCGCCGACGACGTCGCCGCGGAGGGTGATGCCGTTGTTGACGCCGGAGACGCGCGCGAGGATGTCGCGGTTCGGGACGAGGGAAGGGTAGACGCCGACGGTCATCCAGTTGGACTTGAAGTCGCGGCGGATGACGGCGAGGTGCTTGAGCGCGAAGCCGAAGCGGCGGGCGAAGTCGATGTCGGCCGGGCCGATCTTGCGGATGCCTTCGACGAGCGTGCGCGAAGAGGGCGCCCACTTGCCGTGCGCGAGCCAGGCGAGGATCGAGGCCTTGTGGAAGGCGTCGATGCCGTCGACGTCGAGCGTCGGGTCGGCTTCGGCGTAACCGAGCTCCTGGGCTTCCTTGAGGGCGTCGGCGAACGAGAGACCGTCTTCGCCCATGCGGGTGAGGATATGGTTGCAGGTGCCGTTGAGGATACCGACGATCAGTTCGAAGCGATTGGCGACGAGGCCTTCGCGGATGGCCTTGATGATCGGGATGCCGCCGGCGACGCTGGCTTCGAAGAGGAACTGCCCGCCGTGCTGGCGGACCGCCTGCATGATCTCCGGGCCATGCTCGCAGAGCAACGCCTTGTTGGCGGAGACGACGACCTTGCCGAGGCGCAGGGCGCGGAGGGTGAGCTCGCGGGCCTTGGTGGTGCCGCCGATGAGTTCGCAGACCACGTGGACCTTCGGGTCGTCGATGATCTCGTTGACGTTGGTGGTCAGCTTGGAAGCCGGGATCTTGACCGCGCGCTTCTTCTTCAGGTCGCGGACGGAGGCCTTGCGGAGGTCGAGTTTCACGCCGAGGCGGGATTCGAGGTCGGCCTGCTTCTCGTGCAGGTGCTTCCAGACGCCTTGGCCGACGGTGCCGAAGCCGAGGATGCCGATGCCGATGGTACGAGGGGCGGTCATTGCGAAAAGGTCAGGCTTGTTTGACGAAGCGGTTCTCGGTGCCGGCGAGCAGGCGGCCGATGTTGGAGCGATGCGTCCACACGTTGAAAGCGGCGATGGCCGCCGCGAACCAGAACTCCGGCTGGCCGAAGGTCAGCTTCGTGAAGAGAGGCAGCAGCCAGCAGGAGAGTGGCAGCGACACGCCGAGGGCAATCGAAGCCAAAGACACGTAACGGGAGAGCGTGAAGACGAGGCCCCAGATGGCGGCGCCGATGAGGATCGGGACCGGCAGCAGCACGAGCAGGCCGCCGATGGTGGAGGCCACGCCCTTGCCGCCCTTGAACTTCAGGAAGCAGGAGAAGCAGTGACCGAGCAGCGTGCCGATGAAGCCGGCGACGCAGACGGTGAAGTGGATGTCGGCCGCGGCGGCATTTTCTTCCACACGCAGCAGGAGGTAGGGCAGGCCGGCGCCGACGAAACCCTTGAGGGCGTCGAGGGCGAAGACCAGGTTGCCCGGTCCCTTGCCGAGCACGCGCTTCACGTTGGTGGCGCCGGGGTTGCCGGAGCCTTCCTTCAGGATGTCGACGCCATGCTTCTTCGCCACGAGCACGGCGAAGTTGACGGAACCGATGAGGTATCCGAGCAGGGCGAAGATCCCGATGGCCGCGAACATCGCTTAGGCTTCGATCAGCTTGGCGCTGACGATCGCCGGATTGCGGAGAATCTCCGCGATGGCGGCGTCACCGGGGGCGGTGTCGAGCTGGTAGACGGCGAGGGCGTTGGAACCACCGCTGCGGCTGAGGGCCATGTTGGCGATGTTCACGCGTTCCTTGGCGAGCAGGGTGCCGAGGGCGCCGATGATGCCGGGCTGGTCCTGGTTCTCGATGAGGAGCAGCATGCCTTCGGGGATGAACTCGAGGGTACGGCCGTTGATGGAGACGATGCGAGGGGACTGGGCCTTGCCGATGACGGTGCCGGCGACGGAGACCGTCTTGCCGCCCGCGAGCACGGCTTCGACGAGGATGAGTTCCTTGTAGTCGGCTTCGGCGGAGGAGCGGACGGTCTGGACCTCGACGCCGAGGGCCTTGAGCTTGCCAGGGGCGTTGACGTCGGTGACGCCTTCCACGATGCCGCGGAGGTAGCCGCGCTGGATAGCGCGGGCGATGGCGTTGGCGCCCTGGTCGGAGCCGGTGCCGAAGGTCGTCAGGCGGAGCGATTCGATGCGGCCCGGTGCGGCCAGCTGGCGGGCGATGGAGCCGAGCTTCTGGGCGAGGGAGAGGAACGGCTTGATCGCGGCGAGGGTCTGCGAGTCGACGGAGGGCAGGTTGACCGCGTTGGCGGGCGAGCCGCCGCCGAGGACGGTGATGGCGGCTTCGGCGACTTCGACGCCGACGTTCTCCTGGGCTTCGGCGGTGGAGGCGCCGAGGTGCGGGGAGAGGTGGGCCTTCGGGAGGGAGCGGAGCGGGTGGTCCTTGGCGAGGGGTTCTTCGACGAAGACGTCGAAACCGCAGCCGCCGCACTTGCCGGAGGCGAGCGCGGCCGCGAGGGCGGCTTCGTCGACGATGCCGCCGCGGGCGCAGTTCACGATCTTCACGCCCTTCTTCATCTTGGCGAAGGCCGCATCATCGACCATGCCTTCGGTCGCGCCCTGCTTGCCCTTCTCGATGAGGGGCATGTGGACGGTGATGTAGTCGGAGAGGGCGAAGACTTCGTCGAGGGTGGCGATGGTGACGCCGAGGGCCTTGGCGCGGGCTTCGGTGAGGTACGGGTCGTAGGCGAGCACCTTCATGCCGAAGGCGAGGGCGCGCTTGGAGACTTCCGCGCCGATGCGTCCGAGGCCGAGGACGCCGAGGGTCTTGCCGAAGAGCTCGGAGCCGGAGAGGGTCTTACGGTCCCACTTGCCTTCGCGCATGGACTGGACGGCTTCCGGCACCGGGCGGGCGAGGGAGAGCAGGTGGGTGAAGGTGAGCTCGGCGGTCGCGATGGTGTTGCCCGAAGGGGTGTTCATCACGATCACGCCGCGCTCGGTGGCGGCGTCGACGTCGATGTTGTCGACGCCCACGCCGGCGCGGCCGACGCAGACGAGGCGGTGGGCGGCGGCGAGGACTTCGCGGGTGATCTGGGTTTCGGAGCGGACCAGGATGGCGTCCACGTCGGCGACCAGCTCCAGGATCTGCGCCGGGGTGGAGCCGTAGGCTTCGACGACCTCATACCCGGGTTGGGCTTTGAGGAGGGCGACTCCGGTGGGCGAGATTTTGTCGGCGACGAGTACCTTGGGCATGGCGATGGCGTGTAAAAGTTTGAATTGAGTCATAAATGCCCGCCCAAGGCAAAGGCAAGCACCTACCCCTGTTCGTCCGTCATAGCCGGCTCAGAGCCGGCGATGGGCGTAATCCGCCAATTCGTAACAATCCGGGCTCATTTCTTCCAGAAAACGGCAGGGATCGAGCGGACGGTAGCCTTCGCCGGAGACCGCGAACCGGGGGGCGAAAAGGAACAGCATGTTCTCGGCGCGTGTGCAGGCCACATAGAAGAGGCGGCGTTCCTCCTCCACGTCGCCTTCGTCGATGGCGCGGGTGAGGGGGAGCAGGCCGTCGGCGCAGCCTAGGAGGAAGACGATGGGGAACTCGAGGCCCTTGGACTGGTGGATGGTCGTGAGGCGGAGCATGTCCTCCTCGGGCTCGGCCTTCTTGTCCGAGGATTCGCCGTTGAGCAGGGCCACCTGGGCGACGAGGTCGCCGACGTCCTCGAACTTCGAGGCGAAGCCGATGAGGCCTTGGAGGTCCTGTTCGCGGTCTTTCCAGTCCGGGAAGATCGTCTTGAGGAAGCCGCCGTACCAACCCTCGATGCAGACGCGCACGGTCTCGGCGGGGGTGCGGGCGACCTTGATCGAGTTCGCGTCGGAGGCCGCGGCGAACAGATCCGGCGCGGGAGCCGCAGGGCCGGGCTTGGCCTTGGCGGCCTCAAGGCCTTCGAGCATGTCCTCGAGCGTGATGGTCAGGTCGTTGAAGTCGTCCTTCGCGGATTCCGGCACGCGCTTGAGCACCGCATCGGCGCGGAGCGCGCGGACCAGGCCGCGGCCTTGGACGTCATCGGTCTCGCGGGCGGCCTTGCTGATCTTCTCGGCGGCGACCGGGCCGACTTTGGGGAGGAGGCAGAGCAGGCGCGACAGCGCGACCTGGTCGAGCGGGTTGTGCACGAAGCGCAGGTGCGCGAGGATGTCCTTCACGTGCGCGAGGTCGAAGAACTTGTGGCCGCTGGTGATGACGAACGGGACGCCCATGGCGTTGAGTTCCATCTGCAGTTCCAGCGACTGGTAATGCGCGCGGTAGAGCACATGCATGTCCTTCAGCGCGTGGCCTTCGTGGTGCAGCTGCATGATCTTGCGGACCACGAGTTTCGCCTGTTGCGACGTGTCGCCGACGGTGAAGACCGTGGGCTGCGGGCCGCTCGGGCGCACGGCCTGGAGACGGCGGTCGAAGCCTTCGACGCGTGGCCGGTGGCTGAGGATCTCGTTGGCGAAGGCGAGGATCTCCGGCGTCGACCGGTAGTTGGTGTCGATCGTGTGGATCAGCGTGCCCGGGTGGCGCTGCGGGAAGGCGACGATGTTCTCCCAGTCCGCGCCGCGCCAGGTGTAGATGCACTGGGCATCGTCACCGACGGCCATGATCTGGTGCTCGCTGGCGAGGAGGTCGATGATCCGGCTCTGCAGGCGATTGGTGTCCTGGAACTCGTCCACCAGGATGTGCTTGAAGCGCCCACGGTAGTGGGCGAGCGCGGCCGGATCGTTCTCGAGCACGTGCAGCCAGAGGCTCAGCAGGTCGTCGAAATCGCAGAGATTGCGCTCCTGCTTCGCCGCGGCGTAGGCCGCGCAGAACTGCATGAGCTTCTCCGGTCCGCCCTTCATCCAGTCGAGGCGCTCCGCCAGGACGTCCGGCAGCGGGCGCAGCGTGTTGCGGGCGTGCGAATAGGCGTCGAGGATGACGGAGGCTTTCGGGTTCGTCTTGTCCTTGATGAAGGCGCCGTCGATCGACTTCACGATCTCGGAGAAGAGCTGCTCCGATTCCTTCTGGTCGAGGATGGTGAAGTCGGGGGAGCGCGCGGCCACGGCGGCGTTGCGACGCAGGATGCGCTGCCCGATGGAGTGGAAGGTGCCGCCCCAGAACTGGCCGCGCGGGACGCCGGTGAGGTCTTCGACGCGCTCGAGCATCTCCTTGGCCGACTTGTTGGTGAACGTCAGCAGCAGGATATCCCAGGGCTTGGCGCCTTGGTGCAGGAGCCAGGCCACGCGGTAGGTGAGGGTGCGGGTCTTGCCTGAGCCGGCCCCGGCGAGGACGAGCGCGGGGCCGCGCGGCGAGGTCACCGCGGCGTACTGCTCGTCATTGAGCTCGGCGCGGAAGTCGACGGGGGGCAGGCCTTCCACGGATTAGCGGGCGGGTCGCTGGCGGCGATCCATCAGGCTGAACTTCACGACTTGTTCGTCGGCGCGGTAGGAAGAGCGGACCAAGGGGCCGGATTCGACGTGCTTCACGCCGACTTCGAGGGCGAAGGTCTTCCACTCGGCGAATTCTTCGGGCGTGACCCAGCGGTCGATGGGCGCGTGTTCCTTGCTCGGAGAGAGGTACTGGCCGATCGTCAGGATGTCCACGTCGGCGGCGGCGATGTCGCGGATCAGCTGGGCGACCTCTTCCTTGCGTTCGCCGATCCCGAGCATGATGCCGGTCTTGGTGATGAAGTCGCGGGACTTGGCGTGCTTGAGCACCCAGAAGGAACGTTCGTAGCGGGCGGTCTTGCGGACCGGGCGTTGCAGGCGTTCGACCGTCTCGAGGTTGTGGTTGAGGATGTCGGGCCGGGCGTCGAGCAGGGTGTCGAGGTGCTCCTGCTCGCCGCGGAAGTCCGCTGGCAGGACCTCGATGGTCGTGTTCGGGCAGCGGTGGCGGGTCGCGCGGATGGTCGCGGCCCAGACGGAGGCGCCGCCGTCCTTGAGGTCGTCGCGGGCCACGGAGGTGATGACCACGTGCTTGAGGTTCATCAGGGCGATGGATTCGGCCACGCGGGCCGGTTCGCCGAGGTCGAGCTCGCTGGGGCGGCCGGACAGGACGGCGCAGAAGGTGCAGGAACGGGTGCAGACGTTGCCGAGGATCATCACCGTCGCGCTGCCGCGGGACCAGCACTCTCCCATGTTGGGGCACTGCGCGGACTGGCAGACCGTATGGAGCTTATGCTCGTCGACGTTCTTCTTGGTCTCCAGGAAGTCGGGACCGCTGGGAAGCTTGGCGCGGAGCCAGTCAGGTTTGCGGGCGGACTCGAGCATGGAGGTGTGAACATTGCCTTCTTCCGGCGATTTTCAACCTAACAAAGAAGAAGGGGTGCTTTCCTCCCGGAAAGCACCCCTTTTGCTATGCTGCAATCTCCCGGTTCTGAAACGGTTCCAGGCCGGGGAATGGTTCAGTCCAAGGAAGGCCGGGCGGTCCGAAGACCACCCGGCTCTAGTCCTTAGAAGACGGCCTTGACCGAGGCGCCGCAGAAGAACTGGTTCTTGTCAGCTCCGTAGGGGGCCAGGCCGAGGTTGGTCTCTTCACGACCGGCACCGGACATGTTGTAAGCGATGTACGGCGTGAGGGTGAAGGTGCTGTTCAAGGCGATCGGCAGGGAGGCGTTGAGGACGACGTGCGTCCAGACGCTTTCGGTGCCGGCGTTGAAGCCGTTGAGGTCGATGGCGGTGTAGTAACCACCAAGGCTGTAGCCCGCAGCGGCCTTCAGGACGAGGGAGGTGGAGTCGCTGATCGTGAAGGTCTTATCGACCGCGAGTTCGGCGTAGCTCGCGCTCACGTAGAAGTCGTAGGCGTAAGTGGCGGTGACGTTCACCGGGCCCACGGCCTTGGAAGCGCTGACGAACACTTCATGCGAGTAGCTCTGGCCGAGACCGGTCGCGGAGTAGCCGTCGAAGAAGAAGAAGTACGTGTAACCGGCGGTCAGCGTGGCGAAGCCGGCGTCGTAGGCGAGGGCGGCGCTGAGATCGAGCTCCTGGTACGTCGAGCCGCTGTCAGCGGTGTAGTAAGCCAGGGCGCTGGCCGTGGTCTTGTCGTCGAGCTTCTTGGAAGCGCCGAGGTTGAACCAGGTGTTGTCGTTCGAGAACCAGAGGCCTCGATAGTAGTACTCGCTGTCGTAGCCGACCGTCAGGTCGAGGGCGACCGGAGCGGGAGCGGCAGCAGCGGCGGTCTGGGCAAGACCGGTCGCGGCGAGGAGGGTGGTGAGGGTGAGGGCGGTGATGTGCTTCATGGCACCACCCCTAATGCTTACCCCGTGCCAAAGCCTAAATCCGTGCCAATGGCACAAGAAATTGACCGATACAGGTCGTTTTTCGGCAATACGACGGAAATCTGTCGTTTTTTAAGCGTAAACCCCTGTCGGAAACTGCTCTCAGGCCGACTGATAGACTGCGACGTGCTCTTCGGCGGCCCGCGCCCAGCTGAAATCCTGTTTCATGGCCTGCTTCCGCAGGGCCTTGAAGGACTTGGGTTGGTCGTAAAGTTCGAGCGCACGCTCCAAGGCCCAGGCGATGCCACCCTGATCGGCGTGCTCGAACACGATGCCGGTGCCTTGCTCCTTGCCGTCCCAGCCGGTGACGGTGTCCGCGAGTCCGCCGGTCGCGCGCACGATCGGCAACGTGCCGTAGGCCATCGAATACATCTGGTTGAGTCCGCACGGTTCGAAGCGGCTCGGCATGAGGAAGAAGTCGCTGCCGGCTTCGATGCGATGCGAGAGGCCGTTGTCGTAACCGATGCGCACGGCGCACAGGCGCGGGAAGTCCGCCGCGAGCCGGCGATACTCGTTCTCGAGCGCGGTGTCGCCGCTGCCGAGCAGCACGAAGCGTAGTTTCTGTTCGCGCAGGAAACGCGGCAGCACGGCGACGGCGAGGTCGAGGCCTTTCTGGTCCCAGAGGCGCGAGATCACGCCCACGAGCGGAAGTTCGTCATCGGTCGGCAGGTCGAGCTCGCGCAGGAGCGCGGTCTTGCACTCGGCCTTGCCGGCGGGCTTGGCCGCGGAGAACGTCTTCGCGAGATGTTTGTCGGTCGCCGGATCCCATTCGTCGCGGTCGACGCCGTTGAGGATGCCGCGGAGCGCACCGGCGCGTCGGCGCACGACTTCGTCGAGGCCGTAGCCGAAGGCAGGCGTGAGGATCTCCTTCGCGTAGGTCGGGCTGACGGTGATGACCTTGCCGGCGTGGAGGATGCCGCCTTTGAGGAAGTTGACGCCGCCGAGGCATTCGAGCTCCTGCGGGCTCCAGAGGAATTCCGGCAGGCCGAGGTAAGCCATGATCCGGCGCGGGTGCAGGCCCTGGTGCTGGAGATTATGGATCGAGATGGCCGTGCGGACGCCGCCAAGCGCGGTGTGCTTGAGCGTGGTGTTGAGCAGCACGGGCACGAGGCCCGCGGTCCAGTCGTGGCAATGGACGATGTCCGGGATCCAGCTGGTCGCGAGGCAGGCGTCCAGGCCGGCCCGGCCGAAGAAGGCCGCGCGTTCGCCGGCGTCCTCGCGCGCGGGGTAGATCTCCCGGGCGCCGTAGAAATCTTCGTGCTCGATGAACCAGGCTTCGAAGCCCGGCGACACCGCGAGGGTCCGCACGCGGCAGGCGGCGCGGCGAGGGTCGCCGCTGACGCCGACCTTGAGGGATTCGACGAGCGTGCCCATCTGCTCGCGACCCGGGACCGACCCGTAGAGCGGCGTGACGGCGCGGACGTCGTGGCCGAGCGCGGCCAAGGCCTTGCCCAACGCGACGGTGGCGTCGCCGAGGCCGCCGGCCTTGGACCAAGGCGCAAGCTCAGGGGTCACGAAAAGGATCTTCATGCTTCAGAAGGGGGAGTCTGGGGTCGGCCGAGCCGGTTGAGGAGCGGCACGAAGGCCACGAGGAGCAGCAGGGCGGCGATCATGGCGACGTTGCCGGCGAGGTCGTGCACGGAGCCGAGGGACGAGAAGCCGGCCTGGCCGTGCTCGATCCCCGCGAGGTCGCGGTCGAGGGATTTCGAGCCATGCTCCAAGGCGTGGAAGGTGAGGTAGGCGTTGCGGCCGATGTTGAGCAGGATGGCGGTAAAGCCGGCCAGCGCGATCAGCGACACCTTCCGTAGCAGCGCGCCGATGAATCCGCCTTCGAGGAAGACCGCGCCGAGGAAGGCGCCGGCGAAGACGCAGGCGGACAGGGAGCGGATGCCGGAACAGGCTTCCGCCACGCCCACGGCGTCGCCGTTCGGGAAGACGATGGTGTTGCCGTTCACGCGGATGGCGTGACCGCTCGCGCGCAGGAGGCCGGAGACGATCTCGGTGACGTTCGTGAGCAGCGCGCCTTTGATCTGGTTGTCGACGAGGTAGAGGAAGGGGCCGGAGATCAGCCAAACGCCCGCAGGAAAGAGGAGCAGGCCCACGGCGTGCCAGCGCGTGGCGGCGGTCGCCGCCGAATCCTGCGGCCCGCGCGCGGAGAGGTAGCCGAACGCGAGCGCCGCACCGGTAAGCCCGAAGGCGATGGCCAAGGTCGGACCGACGCCGGTACCGAAGACGGCCCGCGCCGCCGCGCCGAGCCCGAAGCAGGCGACGGCGAGGAAAGCGAACAGCTGGACGCCGAGCAGGCCGGCGCGTGAGGCCGGGGAGGAGACATGGGAGCGTTCGCCGGTCAGCAACGCCCTCAGTTCGTCCCAGCGATCCCAGAGCACGTAAGCCGAGAAGAAGGGCACGAGGTAGCCGAAGGTGTAGTCATCCTTGGTGCTCCAGATGGCCCATTGGTCCCAGGTCGCGAAAGCCGCCATGCCGACCAGCAGCAGGCCGAGTCCGCGCGTCGTGCCGTCGAGCGCTTCCGGCTTCGTGGCCTGTGCGTCCGCGGACATCAGAACCGGGGCACCGCGGCCAGCAGCGTCTTCGTGTAGGCTTCCTGCGGGTCGCCGAGGATCTGCGCGGGCGTGCCTTGCTCGACGATCTTGCCTTTGGACATCACGAGGATGTGGTCGCTGACATGTTCGACGACGGCGAGGTCGTGGGCGATGAAGAGGTAGGTGAGGCCGAACTGTTCCTGGAGGTCTTGGAGCAGGTTCACGACTTCGGCCTGGACGGAGACGTCGAGCGCCGAGACGGGTTCGTCGCAGATGATGAGCTCGGGCTGCACGGCGAGGGCGCGGGCGATGCCGATGCGCTGGCGCTGGCCGCCGGAGAACTCATGCGGGTGGCGGCGGAGGTGTTCGGCCGGGAGCTGGACGCTGCGGAGGAGTTCGGCGCAACGGGCCTCGCGGTCGGCGCGGGTCATCGCGGGGAAGTGGATCTCGAGCGGCTCCGAGAGGATGCTCAGGATGTCGGCCCGCGGGTTGAGCGAGTTATACGGGTCCTGGAAGATCATCTGGATCTTCTTACGCCAGGGGAGGAAGGCGGCGTTCGAGAGCGTGCCGATGTCCTGGCCTTGGTAGCGGATGCTGCCGGCGGTCAGGGGGGCGAGCTTCACGATGGCGCGGCCGGTCGTGGTCTTGCCCGAGCCGGATTCGCCGACGAGTCCGACCGTCTTGCCCTTGGGGACGACGAAGGAGATGTCATCCACGGCCTTCTTCGGCGCGGCTTTCTGGAAGAACCAGGCGGCGCGACCGGGGTAGTGGACGGAGAGTCCGCTGATTTCGAGGAGGTGGTCGCTCATCGGGAGACTTTGAGTTCCTCGGAGAGGGTGGTGAGGCGGCGACGACGCTGGCCGAGCCGCGGGATGCAGGCGATCAGCGCCTTGGTGTAAGGGTGGGTCTGCGTGCTCATGACCTGGGCGACCGGGCCGCTCTCGACGATGCGGCCCTTCCACATGACCTGCACCTTGTCGGCGAAGTTCGCGATGATGCCGAAGTTATGCGTGATCAGGATGATGCTCATGCGACGTTCCCGTCGCAGGCGGGCGAGGAGGTCCATGATCTCCTTCTGGATGGTGACGTCGAGGGCGGTGGTGGGTTCGTCGGCGACGAGGATCTTCGGGTCGCAGGCGAGGGCCATGGCGATCATCGCGCGCTGCTGCATGCCGCCGGACAGCTCGTGGGGATACTGGTCCGCGACGCGGGCGGGGTCGTTGATATGGACTTCCGTGAGGGCGCGGATGACTTCGGCGCGGACATCCTTGATTTCCGGGCGATGCAGGGAGATGGCTTCGCCGATCTGGAAGCCGATCGTGTAGACGGGATTCAGGGAGCTGCCGGGTTCTTGGAAGATGTAGGCGATGGAACCGCCGCGGACTTTGGCTAGCTGGGCTTCGGGCAGGGTGAGGAGTTCGACGCCCTGGAGGCGGACGGAGCCGCCGAGCACGCAGCCGGGGGCAGGAGGTAGGAGCCGCGTCAGGGCCAGGGCGGTGACGGACTTGCCGGAACCGGATTCGCCGACGACCGCCAGTACCTCGCCGGCGGCCAGTTCGTAGCTCACGCCTTGGGCGGCGACGGTTTCGCGGTCACCGTTGCGGAAGGTGACGCTGAGGTCCTGGACTTTCAGGAGAGGCTCGGCGGACATGGGTCGGAGGTTAGGTCGGGGGCGGAGGGAGGGGAAGGAAGAACGGCGGTCATTCGGTCCGCCAGCGATCCTCGATCACGGTCTTCGGTGCGCCGCGTGTCTTCCCGTCGCGGAAATCCCGGAGGTCCGTCTCACGCTGGGCGGGGTCGAGCCAGAAGAGGCCGTATTGGCCGGGGTCCTCGGCGGCACGGACGTCGAAGCCCGCGGGGAATTTGACCCAGTTCCAATGGGCGATGCGGTAGCCCGGAACTTTGAAGCCGGGGATGAAGTCCGCCAGATCATGGATGCGGCGCTGCATCGCGAACGACAACTTGACCATCTCGTCTTCCTCGGTCGCGTTGCGGAACCGGTCGATGAGGCCGTCCAGTTCACGGTCGTCGACGCCGGTGATGTTGTTCGTCTGCCGCTTCGGCACCTTGCGTCCGTCGGCCAGGACTTCGACCGCGTTCTCGGAGTGATGGGATTCCCAGAGCGCCGGGATCCGGCTGGAGACCGACCAGGCCCAGAAGACGATGTCGTGGTTCTTCTCCATGACCTTGCGGTACATGGTCGTGTGCTCGAGCGTCTCAGGACGAAGTTCGACGCCGCAGCGGCGGGCGGACTCGACCAAAGTGGCCAGGTATTTGCGTCGGTCGGAGGTATCGAAGGTCAGGCGGAAGGAAAGCCGCTCCCCGGCGGCGTTGCGCAGGATGCCGTCGGCGTCGGCCGTGGTGAAGCCGGCCTTGGCGAAGGCGGCCCGGGCGAGCTCGGGCGAATAGCGTCGGGCGCGCAGGGCGGGGTCGGTGAATTTGCCGAGGCCTTCGCTGAACTGCTGCAGGCGCTCGTAGTCGCCGCGGTAGAATCCGTCGATGACGCGCTGGAAGTCCGTGGCGTGCTGGAGGCCGACGCGCACGTTGACGTCGGAGAGCAGTGGCCGCTGGGTGTTGATGTACAGTCCGTAGGGCGGGCGCGGGATGTCGTTGAAGAACTGGGCCTTGGTAAGGTAGCCTTCCTGGTAGGCCCGCTTCTCGTTGGTGCCGTACCAATAGCGCGGCATCATGATCGGCATGTAGTCGATCTCGCCGGCGAGCATGGACGAGTAGGCGCTGTCGAGGTCGCGGATGACGCCGTAGTGGATGGCGTCGGGGTTATAGCGATGACGGTAGTATTTCCGCCGGTCTCCCCACCAGTCGGTCACGCGGGTGAGGGTGATCGACTTCTCCCGGAGGAAGCCATCGGGCTTCACGTAATAAGGCCCGGTCGTCGGGTGGAAGCGGTCGTTGTAGGCCTTCTCGTAATTAGGGCCGAAGTCCTTGAAGAACTGGCGGGGCGTCGGGCGCAGGCCGCCGAGGAGTTCCAGCTGATAGGGACGCTTACGCGGGGCCTTCACCGCCAGCGTATGGTCATCGTATTTCGTGACGCCGCCCCACTCGCGAGTGTAGTGGTCGGCATACCAGTCCGCCTTGGCCCAGGGAGAGCGGTGGAAATAGAAGGTGTAGAAGTAATCGTCGACCGTGACCGGCTGTCCGTCGGTGAACTTCGCGTTCGGATCGAGGCGGAAATACGCCGTCAGGCCATCCGCCGACATCGCCCAGCTGGTCGCGAGGGCGGGGATGATCTCGTCGGTGTCCGGATGTCCGGCGAGCAGTCCGAAGTCGTTGTTGTCGTAAAGTTCGCCGCGGAAGCCGTTGTTGGCGTTGGGGCCGACGCGCCGCAGCGTCGGCGGGGTCGAGGTCGTGAACTGTCGGAGCACGCCGCCGCGAACCGCGCGAGGGTCGGCGAATTCCGGCTGCGCCGCGCCGTCCTGCCAGACCAGGTCCTTGGGCAGGTCGGCCGGCTTGGCGAAGCGGAAGAAATCCGGGTGCTCGGCATAGAAGGCGGCGGCCCTGGGGTCTTGGTAAGTCTCCGCGTGGGCGGCGCCGACGAGGCAAAGGAGGGCGAGGAGGAATCTCATCGTTGTTGGCGGCGGAGGTCGAAGGCGTCCTGCAGCGCTTCGCCGATCGAGTTGATCATGACCATGGTGCCGACGAGACAGCCGAGGGTGGGCCCGAGGATCCACCAAGCATGCCAGTTCTCCTTGGCTTGGTGGAGGAGGTCGCCCCAGGAGGGCTCGGTGGGCGGCAGGCCGAAGCCAAGGTAGTCGAGGGCGGAGAGCGAGAACACGAGACCGTGCAGGCTGAAAGGCAGCGTGGTCAGGATTACCGTCGCGCAGTTCGGCAGGATGTGGCTCCAGATGATGCGGACATGGCCGGCGCCCAGCGCGCGGGAGGCGGTCACGAAATCCCGCGCGGAGACCTGGTAGGCGGCGGCGCGGAGCTGTTGCGCCAGTCCGATCCACGAGAAGGCCACGAGGATCAGGATGAGGATCGCGAGAGACGGCTCCAGCAGGCTCGCGAGGAAGATGATGGCGTAGAGGAAGGGGATGTTGGACCAGACTTCCATCAAGCGTTGCAGGACGAGGTCGAACCAGCCGCCGAAGTAGCCCATCGCGGCCCCGAGCGTCAGGCCGACGCCATAGACGCAGGGTAGGAAAATGACGGCGGCGAGGAGCAACATCCGGAAGCCGCCGAAGAGCCGGGCGACGATGTCGTGGCCGGATTCGTCGGTGCCGAGCCAGTGGCCGTCCAAGCCGGGTGGGCAGGGCGAAGGAATCAGGGTGCGCAGCCCGGCGCCCGGCGCCCAGTCGGTCCGGTCCGTGGCAGGCACGCGGCGCACGAGCTCCCCGGCGGCGAATTTGGCGCGGGCGAGCGTCGCGCCATCGGCGAGGAGGCGGGCGTCGCCTTCAGGTCGGCCGTTGATGATCGTCCAGACCTGCCGACGCGTGCCATCGGCGTTCAGGGAGAAGACACGTCCTTCGGCGATCAGGCCGCGCGGATCCTGCCAGCGGCCTTGGTCGTCGCGCGAGACGGCGGGCATGACCTCGCAGACCTCGTCGGGCGCGAAAGGCACGGGCGGCATGAGGAGCCAGCCGCGTCCGTCGCGCTTCAGTTCCTCGGCGAGGAGCCGATAGTTGGGTTCGCCTTCGATCTTCAGTCCGAGTTCCCGTCCGGAGATGTAGCCGGCGAAGACCGGGAAGCGCGTGACGCCGTCGACCTGCAGGATCAGCGGGCGGTGGCCCACGAGCAGCGGGCCGAGCAACGCGAGGACCGAGAGCGCCAGCAGCGCGAGCAAGGACCACCAACCGGCTCGATGACGACGGAAGCGGGCGAAGCGCTGCAGGGTGATGGGGTCGAGCAGGCTCATGCGGATTTGTCGAACCGGATGCGCGGGTCGACGGCGGCGACGCAGAGGTCGGAGACGATGTTGCCGATGAGCATCGCCAGGCTGGAGAGCGTGAGGAGGCCGAGGAAGACGGGGAAGTTGCGGTGCGTGAGGGCGTCGTAGCCCAGCAAGCCGAGACCGGGGATATTGAAGGTCACCTCGATGAGGAACGAGCCAGTGAGGAAGAAGCCGAGGTTGCCGCCGAAGGTGGCCGCCAGCGGGATGAGCGCGTTACGGAGGGCGTGGACGAACACGATACGTCCGTGGCTCAGGCCTTTGGCCTTGGCGGTGCGCACGTAGTCGGCGGCGAGGTTATCCAGCAGCCCGTTGCGCGTGAAGAGCGTCAGCGCGGTGAAGGCGCCCACCATCTCGCAGGCCAGCGGGACGACGGTGTGATGCAGCCGGCCGCCCCAGGTCAGCGACTCCCAGTCGAAGCCCTTGGTCGGGAACCAGCCGAGTTGGAAGCACAGGAACTGCAGGGCGGCGACGGCGAGGATGAAGCCCGGAATGGAATAGAGGATGAAGAGCACCTGCGAGGAGCCGCGGTCGAACCAGCCGTCGCGCTTCAGCGCCTTGGCCACGCCGAGCGGGATCGAGATGCCATAGGCGAGGAGCAGGGACCACGCGCCGAACCAAGCCGAGATGGGGAGTCGCTCCTTGATCTCGTCCCAGACGGGCCGGTCACTCGAGGTCGAATCACCGAGTTCGCCCTGCAACAGGCCGGCGTAAGCGCGGCGATAGACGAGCACGCGCGGCGCTTTCTCGGGGTCGTCCGGCAGAGGCGCCGCTTCGGCGCGCCAGTCGGGTCGGATCAGCTTGGCGTCGGCGGGGGTGACGACAAAGCCGCCGTTCTCGGCGCGCACGATGAGTTTCAACGGCGAGCCTTCCGCTTGCTCGTCGGCGACGTCGGCTTCGGCCTTGCCATCTTTGTCGAGTCGCACGGTCGCCCAGTCAGCCGGGCCGGGGAGGGCGCCCAGCCAGATGCCGTAGGCCTGAAGGAGGGGACGGTCGAAGCCGTAGCGACGACGTAGGTTATCGAGTTCCTCCGGCGAGGCCGGACCCGAAGGGCGGACCGCGGAGGTCTGCTTCCGGTTTTCGGCCTGCTGACGCTCGGCCATGGCCTGTTCGATCGGGCCGCCGGGGACGAAACGGGTGAAGCAGAACGCGACGAAGGTGATGCCCACGAAGGTCAGTGGGACTAGCAGCAACCGTCTGAGGACGTAGTCGCGCATCGCGGGTCCCCATAGGGCATCCGCGGATGGGAGGGGGTCAACCCGAAAGGACTCGGCTTGCACCGGTCCGTCGGCTCGGCAATTTGGGCTCGTGCCCCTGCTTTACTCGCTCGCTTGGTTCCTGCTGATGATCGTCGCCGCGGTCGCCGCAGTCGTCTGCCTCCTGCTGCTGGTCTTCCTGCTGGCGTTCGCCTGGCGGGCGCCCCGTCGGCACCGCTCGATGTCCCTGGGTTACTGCGCCGTGCAGACCGGCTGCTGGTTGTTCCTGAAGTGCTTCTATCGGATCCGCCTCAAGGGGTCGGAGAACCTGCCGGACCAAGGGGGCGTGCTGCTCATCGCCAACCACGTGGCCTACGTCGACGTCCTGATCGTCGGGGTGATCTCGCCTCGTCCGGTCCGATTCCTCTCGTGGGAAGGCTTCGAGCGGCAGCGCATCATGCGGTTCCTGACCCGCACGATGGGCACGATCCCCGTGGCCGAGTCGAAGGCCAAGGACGCCATCCAGAAGTCGGCCGAAGCCCTCAAGGCCGGCGAGGTCGTCTGCATCTTCCCCGAGGGCAGCCTCACTCGTAACGGCGGCATCCTGCCGCTTCGTAAGGGCTACGAGCTCATCGCCCGTCGCGCCGAATGTCCGATCCTCCCGCTGGCCATCGACGGCATGTGGGGTTCGCTCTTCAGTTTCAGTGGCGGCAAGTTCTTCTGGAAGATGCCGAAGCATTTCCCGCGTCCGGTGAGCGTGGTCTTCGGTCAGGTTTATCCGGCCGCCGAACATGCGAAGACGCGCCTGCGACTGCTGGAGCTGGCCTCGGAGGCTTTCGCGCAACGCGCTTCGCTGGACGGGCATCTCGGTCGCGAAGTCGCCGAGGGGTTGGCGAAGAAGGGCGGGGCGGTCGCCTTGGTCGACCGGACTTCGGCTCGTCGTGAATTCAGCGGCGCCACCTTGCTGGCCTTGGCTTGGGCTTTCGCCGGCGAGCTCAAGAAGCGGACTTCCGCCAAGCGCGTCGCCATCGTGCTGCCTCCCGGCGTCGCGGCGGCGGTCGCCAATCTCGGTTGTCTGCTCGCCGACAAGGTGCCGGTGAACCTGAATTTCTCCCTCGGACGCGAGCAGGCCTTGTCCTG
>JBDKIN010000093.1:0-20301 GCA_039797095.1 Verrucomicrobiota bacterium | reverse complement strand
CCGGGCATGCGGCCGATGGCGAAGATGACGGTGAACATCTCCGTCGGGATGCCGATGGCCTTGAGGATGATGCCCGAGTAGAAGTCGACGTTCGGGTAGAGGTTGCGCTGCTTGAAGTACGGGTCGTTGAGCGCGGCTTCTTCGAGGCGCATGGCGATGGCCAGGAGCGGGTCGTTGATGCCGAGGACCTTGAGGACCTTGTCGCACTGGGCCTTGATGATCTTGGCGCGAGGGTCGTAGTTCTTGTACACGCGGTGGCCGAAGCCCATGAGGCGGACGCTCTTGGTCTTGTCCTTGGCGTCGGCGATGAAGCGCGAGCCGTCGTCGCCGGAAGCGTGGATCTCCTCGAGCATCTCGATGACGGCCTGGTTGGCGCCGCCGTGCAGCGGTCCCCAGAGGGCGCAGACGCCGGCGGAGACGGACGGGAAGAGGTTGGCGCCGCCGGAGGCGACCATGCGCACGGTGGACGTGGAGCAGTTCTGCTCGTGGTCGGCATGCAGGAGGAGGATCAGGTCGAGCGCACGGGCGATCTCCGGGTGGACGGCGTAATCGGCGTTGGGCTGCGAGAAGAGCAGGTGCAGGAAGTTCGAGCAGTAATCGAGACCCGGCTTCGGATACACGGGCGGCTCGCCTTCCTTGGAGCGGTGGGCGAGCGCGGCGAGGGTGCGGACCTTGGAGATCAGCACGGCGGCGGTGGCGTCGAACTTGGCCAAGTCATGGGTACGCTCGTTGGTGCCGAGCTCCGGGTAGTAGCAACCGAGGGTGTTCAGCGTGGCGGAGAGCACGGCCATCGGGTGGGCGTTGCCCGGGAAGCCGCTGAGGGCGATGCGCAGGCCTTCGTGGATCTGCGAGTTGTCCAGGATGCGGGCCTTGAAGGCCGTCAGCTGGGCGGTCGTGGGCAGTTCGCCGTAGATCAGCAGGTAGGCCGTCTCGATGAAGTTGGACTTCTCGGCGAGTTCTTCGATGCCGTAACCGCGGTAGCGCAGGATGCCCTTCTCGCCATCGATGAAGGTGACCTTGGATTCGCAGGCGCCGGTATTGGCGTAGCCGTCGTCGAAAGTGATGTAGCCGGTGTCGTCGCGCAGCTTGCGGACATCGACCCCGCGTTCGCCTTCGGTGCCGACGACGATGGGGAGGACGATTTCCTTGTCGTCCAGTTTGAGAGAGGCGGTTTTGGAGCTCATGGCGGGGATAGGGTCCGCCGAGAGTCGCAATACCCTTCAGCGGACGGACAAGGTCAGGAAATTGCGGTACAGTTGCAAGCCTTTGACCTGACTTTTCTCCGGATGGAACTGGGTCGCGAAGACCCGTCCGCGCCGTACCCCGCTCACGAAACGGCCCGCATAATCGGTCTCGCACCACACCAGGGAGGGGTCGGTCTCGACCACCCGGTAACTATGGACAAAATAGAAGGGCTCCCCTTCCGCTCGCAGGCCCTGGGTCAAAGGGGCGCCGGGCTTGAAGATGGCTTCGTTCCAGCCCATGTGCGGGATCCGCAGGCCGGGTTGGGACGGGAAACGGCGGACGACGCCCGGGAACACGCCCAGGCCCGGCCGGTCGGCTTCCTCGGAACGCTCGAACAGGACCTGCAGGCCCATGCACACCCCGAGGAAGGGTCGGTCGGCCGCGATCCACTGCTTCAGGAAGGATTCGAAATCGTTACGACGGATGCAGTCCATGCAGTCCGCCATGGCCCCCTGCCCTGGGAAGACGACCAGCTCGGCCTTCTCGGCCTCGGCCGGCGTGGCGGCCAGGAACGCGTCGGCGCCGGCGGCGACCATGGCGCGGCTGACGCTGCGCAGGTTGCCCATGCCGTAATCGATGACGGCCACCCGCGGGCGGCGCGCTGTCCCGGAGGCTTCCACGGTCAGGCCAGCGTACCCTTGGTGCTCGGCACGCGACCACCCTGGCGCGGATCGACTTCCAGCGCTTCGCGCAAGGCGCGGGCGAAGGCCTTGAACAGCGCTTCGGCGATGTGGTGCGGTTCGTCGCCGTATTCGAGCTTCAGGTGCAGGTTGCAGCCGAGCGAATTGGCGAGGCCCTGGAAGAACTCGCGGACCAGGGCGATGTTGAAGTCCTTCACCATGTAATTGGTGATCTCGACCTGGTAGACCATCATCGGGCGGTTGCTGAGGTCGACGGCGCAGCGGGCCAGGGTCTCGTCCATCGGGAGGATGAAGAAACCGTAGCGGCGGATGCCGGCCTTGTCACCGAGCGCTTCCTTGATGGCCTGACCGAGGACGATGCCCACGTCTTCCACGGTGTGGTGGTAGTCGACGTCGGTGTCGCCGGTCGCCTTGACCTTGAGGTCCACGAGCGAGTGGCGGGAGAACAGCGTCAGCATGTGGTCGAAGAAGGCCACACCGGTGGCGATTTCCGACGTGCCGGTGCCGTCCAAGTTCACCTCGAGGGCGATCTTGGTCTCGGCGGTATCCCGGCGGAGGCTGGCTTTGCGGACGGCTGCGCTCATACCCCCAGAAATCCCCGCGGAAGGCGGGATTGTCAACCTCACCCTTCCATCCAGACCGCCACGGCCTGCAGGAAGACGTCCGTCTCCTGCTCGGTGCCCACGGAGATGCGCAGGGACTTCTCGGTGAGGCGATGGCTGGGGAAACGACGGACGAGGATCTTCCGGGCGCGGAGGAACTCGAAGCAATGGGCGGCGGTCTCGACTGAGGCCGCACGCTTCGACGAGACGGGAGCGGCGAGCACGAAGTTGCCGGCGGCGGGATTCACCTGCCAGCCGAGCTTGCGCAACGCGGCGGCGAGGCGGTCGCGCGTGGCGCGCACCTGGGCGACGGTCACGTCGAGCCACTCGCGGTCGTCGAGCGCGGCGGCGGCGGCGACCTGCGCGAGGCGGTCGACGTTGTAGCTGTCGCGGACGCGGTGGAGCACCTCGGCGACGGCGGGCGGACAGAGCGCGTAACCGACGCGCAGGCCGGCGAGGGCGTGGGCCTTGGACATCGTACGGGTGACGACGACGTTCGGGAACTCCCGCACGAGCGCGACGCAGTCGGCGTCGGCGAAGGCGGCGTAGGCTTCGTCGACGACGAGCAGGCCGGGGAAAGCCTTGGCGAGCGAGCGGACGACGTCCGTCGCGAAGGCCACCCCGAGCGGGGCGTTCGGATTGGTCAGGAAGAAGATCGCGGCGCCGCACCGGGCGACGGCATCGACGTCGACGCCCAAGGCGTCCGTGACCTCGACCTTGACGACTTCGGCATGCTGGGCGGCCGCGAGCACCGGGTAGAGCGAGTAGCTCGGATTGAGCATGCCGATCGGGCGGCCGGGACCGGCGTAGGCGCGGATCAGCAGGTTGAGGATGTCGTCGGAACCATTGCCGGCGACGACGTTGGCGGCGTCGAAACCATGGAAGCGCGCGACGGCCTCGCGCAGCGGCGCGGAGTCCGGCGACGGGTAGAGACGCAGCGCGGCGCCGTCGTTGACCAAGGCGACGCGGATGGCCTCGAGCGAGCGCAGGCTCGGCGGATACGGGTTCTCGTTGGTGTTGAGTTTGACCCATCCCCCGCCCTGCGGCTGCTCGCCGGGGACGTAGGGAGACATGGCCGCGACATGCGCGTTCGCGGCGGGAAGACGGGAAGACATCAGCGTAACTTGAGTTTGGCGGCGGCGAATTCCTGCAGCAGCGCGCGCGTCCGGGCGGCGTCATCGCAGGCGACGACCTGGGCGGCGAGCTCGCGGAGTTCGGCGGCGGCGGAATGACGGAGGACGAAGCGCACTTCGGGCAAGGCGGCGGGGCTCATGCTGAGCTCGTGCACGCCGAGGCCGATGAGCAAGGGCGCCCACAGCGGGTCGCCGCCCAGTTCGCCGCAGACGGCGGCCGGGATCCCGGCCTTCTGCGCGGCGGCGAAGATCGCCAGGAGGGTGCGCACGACGGCGGGATGGCAAGGATCGTAGAGCGAGGCGACGCGCTGGTTGCCGCGGTCGACCGCCAGCAGGTACTGGACGAGGTCGTTGGTGCCGACGCTGAAGAAATCCGCTTCGGCGGCGAGGCTGTCGGCGACCAGCACGGCCGAGGGGATCTCGATCATCGCGCCGAGGCGGATGGCTTCGACGGGACGTACGCCTTCGCGGGCGAGTTCGGCTTCGACGTCACGGAAGACGGCCTTGGCGCGGCGCAGTTCCTCGACGCCGGAGATCATCGGGAACATCACCTGCACCGGGCCGAGCGCGGCGGCGCGGACCAGCGCGCGGAGCTGCGGCCGGAAGACGTCGGGACGCTCCAGGCACATGCGCACGGCGCGGTAGCCCATGAAGGGGTTGGCCTCGTCGGCGAGGTCGCCCAACCGCTTGTCGCCGCCGATGTCGAGGGTTCGGAAGGTCACCGGCCGGCCCTTCGCCAGGCGCACGGCTTCGGCATATTCCTCATACTGCACGCCCTCGTCGGGCCAGCCGTCGAGGCGCAGGTAAAGGTTCTCCGTACGATAGAGGCCGATGCCACGGGCGCAGTAGGCCAACGCGTCTTCCATCTCGGCCGGATCGCCGATGTTCGCGAGCAGGCTGAAGGCGGCGCCGTCGGCGGTGAGGTCGGGGAAAGAGACTTCCGCGCGCACGCGGTCGCGACGCTGCCGGATCGCCTGCTCCTTGTCGCGGTAACCCTCGATGGTCTCGGGCGTCGGATTGAGGATGACGAGGCCGGTCTCACCGTCGACGAGGATGACGTCGTCTTCGCGGACGGCTTCCATCAGCCCCTTGACGCCGACGACCGCGGGAACGTCGAGCGAACGGGCCATGATCGCGGAGTGGCTGGTGCGGCCGCCTTCTTCCGTCACGAAAGCGAGGACGCCGCCGTCGTGCAGGCCGGCGGTGTCGGAAGGCGTGAGGTCGCGCGCGGCGACGACGTGTTCCTGGGCCGCCTGGCCGACGCGTTCCGGCTGGGTGCCGAGCAACTGGTCGAGCACGCGCCCGGTGACGTCACGGATGTCCGACGCCCGCTCCCGCAGGAAGTCGTCGTCCATCTTCTCGAAGATCTCGATGTAACGTTGCGCGACTTCCTGGAAGCAGAATTCGACGTTGAAACCGGTGCTCCGGACTTCGCGGCTGACGTCATCGATGAGCGCGACGTCCTCGAGCACGAGCAGGTGGGCGTCGAAGATGGAGGCTTCGGATTCGTTCAGCTTGCGGGCGACGTCGTCGCGGAGCTGCGAGATCTCCTGCCGGGTGGCCGCCAAGGCGCCCTCCAGACGGCGGATCTCGGCCTCCGGGTCGGCGACCTTCTCGCAAGCGACGATGGCCATGCCCCGCATCAGCGGGTAGGCGGGACCACGGGCGACACCAGGGGCGGCGGCGATGCCTTTGAGGCGAACCTCGGGCCTGGATTCTGCGGCCTTCATCCGTGCATCCATTGACGCCCGGGAGCGGCGGGAAGCAAGGCAGGATATCAGCCTCAGACCTCGACGGGCTCGTCGGACGGCATGACCATCTCCGGCGTGACGAGGACGGGCATCGTGAGCTCAGGGACTTCTACCGACTGAGACAGCTCGGCTTCCTGGGCGACATCCGTGATCAGACGCACCGGCATGTCCTCCGCACCAAGGACGGTCTCTTCGGCGGGCACCTGTTCTTCGACGTAGGAAAGCAGACCGGAGTATTCGGCGGGAATCGTGACCTGCAGTTCGACGAAAACCAGGGCGAGCAGGCAGAGATGGGCGAAAGAGCGACCCATGCGCTGACCGTAGGCATGCAGCCAGGACATCACGCCGGCGGCGGAACGCTCTTCGCGATGGCTCAGGCAGGCGAGCTGGGCCTGGTGCAGACGGGCGCTGGCCTGGAAGCGGGCGCGCAAGGCGGGCGAGGCGCTCATCGCGGCGCGCAGACGGGCGACCTGCTCGGCGGAGGCGTTGCCCTCCAGGAAAAGGGCGACGAGGGATTCGAATTCGGCGGCGCTCATCCGCGGAACTCCTCTCCCATGAGTTCGCGCAAGGCTTCGCGGGCACGGTTGATGCGGCTCTTGACCGTGCCGATGGAGAGGCCGAGGTCTTCGGCGATCTCTTCGTACGACATGTTGCGGACGTTGCGCATCGTCAGGATACGAGCGTGTTCCGGCTTCAATTGTTCCATGCACTCGGCCACTTTGTGGACGAATTCGTTATGCTGGGCCTCATGGCCGGGGCCCTGAGCGCCGTCCGAAAGGATGTCGTGCAGGGTGGCGCCAGGATCGTCACCGAGGTCGGCGTCGAGGGACATGGACTGGTCCCGCTTGCGGCGGCGCCAGTACCAGTAGCGATTTCGGGCGAGATTCGTGCCGATCTGGTGGATCCAGGTCGAAAAAGTGGCGGTTCCGCGGAAGGAGGCCAGCACCCGGTGGGCCCGGATGAAGGTATCCTGGGTGATTTCCTCGGCATCCTGCCGGTTGCGGAGCAAGGAGAAGACCTTGGCGAAGATTCGGCCCTGATATTTCAGGACCAACTCGTTGTAAGCCGACAGATCCCCCTGACGGGCGCGGTCCAAGGCGGACTGGTCGGCTTCGGTCTCCATGGGGGTTCGTTGACGTTAAGGGAAAACAGGCCTGAGTCGACCCATAATCGTGGTGACATATCTTTACAATTACCCGTCGCTAATCAACCTCTTTAAAACCCCGACTTTCAGGAGCCGATGTTCACGACCCGCAAGAAAACCCCTGCCCTATCCTGGGTCAATTGCCTCAGCGGCGAAAAAGGCTCCACCGCCGACCTCCCGTCGTCGCTTCCCGGCGACGCCCCCCACCCCGCCCTGAACCTGGTCCCGGCCGGAGAACTCGTGGCCCTAGAGCCTTCCGGTGAGAGCGTCGCCTTGGTCAACGGCTCACCGCTCAGCCAGCGCCTGGCCGTGACCGAACCCACGACGGTCCAGCTGCCGTCCGCCCTGCTCGTCGTCGCTCCCCGCGCCCAGGAAGACTTTGCGTTCATCCGGACCGACCTCTGGGTCCTGTTCGACGCGCGCACCGGCGATCAGCTCGGCGAATTCCCCGCGACGGAACTCCTCGACGCCGCCGGCCGCTCCGGGCTGCCGACGGACGCCCTTGCCTGCACGCCGGTCGGCTTGGAGGTCGGCTTCAACCTCGCGCAGATCGCGCCCTTGCTCGCTCCGCCCGAAGAGCCTGTCGTCCGCCGCGAGAACCAGGCGCTCCTCGCCGCCGAACAGAACCGCGGCGCGCACGTCTGCCCGGTCTGCTGGACGCGCTTCGACGCCGGCGACGCGCTGAGCATCGCGGTGCACGAGAACCTGCGCGGCGACCCGATCCTCGGCTCCGACGCGCGCCTGCGCTTCCAGCCCACGCGCTTCAACGACCAAGGGCTCGCGCTCGACCCCATGGGCCTGGCCTGCACCGACATCGCCTGCCCGCACTGCCGTCGGCAGCTGCCGCCCGGCTACCTCGAACGCCCGCACCGCATCATCTCGCTCATCGGCGCGCCCAGCGCCGGCAAGTCCTACTACCTCGCCGTGCTCACCCGCGTGCTGCAGGACCGCCTGCCGGAGGACTTCTCGCTGGCCTTCAAGGACGGCGATCCGAGCGGCAACATGCTGCTCAACCAGATGCGCAACACGCTCTTCTCGGCCGCGACGCCCGAAGACGCGCTGCTCGGCAAGACGGCCCTCGAAGGCGCCACGTACGAGAAGCTCCCGCGTCTCGGCCGCATGGTCTCCCTGCCCCGGCCGTTCATCTACTCGCTGAGCCGCCCCGGCCAGCCGGCCTTGGACACTTCGGTCATCCTTTACGACAACGCCGGCGAGCACTTCGAACCCGGCATCGACATCCATGACTCGCCCGGCGCGATGCACGTCGCGACGTCGAGCGGCCTGATCTTCCTCTTCGACCCGACGGCCAACGCGCGCTTCAAGGCCAAGCTCGTCGGCGTCGACGACCCGCAGCTCGCCCTCAAGGGACGCGTCGACCAGCAGGACAGCATCCTCGCCGAGATGGAGACCCGCATGAAGCGCGTGCTCGGCCTGGCGCACGACCAGCGCATCGCGACGCCGCTCGCCTTCGTCGTCGGCAAGTCCGACACGTGGGAGAAGCTGCTCAGCTCGCCGCTCGAACCGGTCGTCAAGGCCGGCACGCTCGACCTCGCCGCCGTCCGCCGCAACTCCGATCGCGTCCGCGAAGTCCTGCTGGTGCTCTGCCCCGGCCTCGTCGCCTCGGCCGAATCCCTCGCCGACCAGATCTGCTTCTTCGCCGCCACTTCGTTCGGCCATACGCCGGTGATGATCGGCGCCGGCCCGAACAAGGGACGCATCGCGCCGGATCCGCAGCGGCTCTCGCCGGCCCACGTGGAGGAGCCCCTCTACTGGCTGCTGCACCTCTCGTCTCCGGCGATGTTCCCCGCGACCCCGAATTCCTGATGCCCCTCCAACTCGTCTTCACCTCCGCACCGCAGGGCCTCACGCCGGGACGCTCGGGCTATTGCACCGTGGCCCGCCACCGCGCCGTGCCGGACCGCCTCGCCCAGCTGCTGGAGTCCGTCGGCACGCCGCATGAACTGCCGCAGGGCGAGACGTTCACCTTCCGCACGATGGACGCCGGCGACCGCCATTGGTTCGTGCTCTCCCGTTTCGTCGCCCGCGGCCTTGATTACACGCAGCGCGACAACCGTCTCGCCCATCACCTGATCTTCACCGCCGAAGAAGCCGCGCTGCTCGCTCCGCCCGCCGCCCTGGCCGCCCGCTGGAAAGGCTGGCTCGCCGAATGGAACGGCGCCCCGGCCTGGCTCGAAGGCGAAGACCGCCCGCTGGCCCTCGAACCGGCCACCGCGCTTTCGCCCGCCCTCACCTGGCGCGAGGTCACCGGCACCGGCGCCAAGGCCGCCTGGCTGATCGACGCGACCGGCGCGACCACGGTCGGCCTGCGCAACCCGCCCGCCAATGCGACGCTGCTGCGACTCCTCGCCGAATCTTCCACGCTGATCGGCAAGGCCGCCTGGCATGCGACGTTCACCACCGACGCCCGTCTCACGGGCGAAGCCGGCTTCGTCTGGGCCGCCCACGCCGAGCGCCCCGCGACGATCGACTTCGTCGACGCCCGCTCGCAGCCGGCGCCGACCGGTGAACTCGCGCGCCAAGCCGCCGCCGGCCTGACTTCCCCGAAGACCGCGCCGACCGCGGCCAGCCGCCGTCCCGGCGCCGCGCCTTCCGCGCCGCAAGGCGGCTCCGCCACGCCGTGGATCGTCGGCGGCGTGCTCCTCGTCGTCGCCGCGGGCCTGGCTTTCCTCTTCACGAATCGAACCGAGACCCCCGCGCCAGCGCCAGCGCCGGTCGTCGCGCCCGCGCCCTCCGCGGCCGACCTCGCTCAAGCCGAGGAGATCCTCCGCGTGAACCGCGCGGTCAACGAGATCCTCAGCCTGCTCGAGTCCGGCGAGATGCTGCCCGCCGCCCGCCTTTGGCTGGAGACCAACGAGCGCGACGCTCGTCGGCTCGGCAATTACAAGGAGCAGATCCTGCCGCGCATCCTGAACGGCTTCTCCGCCGGCGCCGTCAAGGAGCTGCGCAACAAGATCGAACGTCGCGATATCCTGGATGACCCTAAGGCCAGCCAGGCCGCCCACACCGAAGCCCTCGAAGCGCTTCGCGTCGGCAAGCTACTCGGCGTCCAGGAAGACGCGGCCTGGAAGGAACTGCTCGCGATCAAGGACCGCACCCTCCTGCTGCCCACGCTCGACGTCCGCCCCGTCCTCGCCGTCCCGGGTCAGTGGCGTTTCTCCGACACCGGTCCGAAGTCCCCCACCGAAGCCGAGTTCCCGCTGTCGCGTTCCGCGGTGGACCATCTCATCAAGTGGGTCGCCGAAGCCGGCGCGTCCGCCCGCTCCGCCGCGCAGATCCGCCTCCGCGTCCTGCCCTTGCTCTCGCCGCATCAGCGCGACGACCGGACGCCTTACGTCAACGGCGAGATCCGCGTCAGCGGAGCGACGACCTGGTTCGAATCGACGCCCGAGCCGGGCAAGCTCGCGGCCATCGGCATCGGCCTCGGCGCCCGCCGTAACGTCGTGTCGCTCATCCTCGCCCCGAGCGACGGCGCCCGTCCCGCCAACCTGCTCATCGAGGTCATCCTCCCCAAGGGCGACCGCCGCGTGCTCGCCCTGATCGGCGACCCCGCGCAGCTCCGGCCGCTCGACCTCGGCGTCGGCGCCCTCCGTTTCGACGCGGACACCGGCGTGATCCGGCCGGCTCCGTGGGCCGAGACCGCCGTCAACGCCTTCGTCTGGGCCCACGGTCAGGTCGGCCTCTATCCGGCCGGACACGGCTTCCCGGACCGCGACCTGCCGTCGGTCCGCGCGACGCGCTCGCTGCTCGAGACCGACCTGCTCCGCCTCGAAACGAAGCAGGGCCCCGACGCTCCTCCCTACGAAGATGTCGCCGCCCGCCGCAAAGCCTTCCGCGAAGGCAAGCTGATCGAAGCGGGCGCGCCTTGGGGCGTGCAGGCCGTCGACTCCAATGGGACCGCTGGCCCGCGCCTCGTCGAATTCCGTTGATCCATGCAGGCCGAACGCCTCATCGCCCGCATCCGCGGCCAGCTCGAACTCGGGACGCCTGACCTCGAGGCCCGTTCGCTGGCCGGGGAATACGCGGCGCTGTGCCTACGCGCCCGCGAACGCCTGGAGCAATGCGCCACGCTGGTGCGCGGAGGCAACGAACACGCCGCCTTCCAGGCCGCGGAAGCGGAACCCGACCTGCTCGGCCTCTGCGCCCTGCTGAGCTTCGCGGAGTCCGACCGCTGGCATGCGCTGTGCCGCGAACGCGGCCTGCCGGCCGGCTTCCCGCTCGACGGCCAGCACGTGCTCGCGGTCGAAAGCCTCTACGGACGCGTCATCGGCGAGAGCCACCCGCTCTATCGCGACTACCGCGACGCCATCCGTCGCCGCGACGAAGACCGCGCGCTGGCGGTACTCCGCTCGATCGTCCGCATCAATCCCGACGACCCGAACGCGCAATCCGAACTCGCGCGTCTGTCCGCGAAGTTCCTGCGTGAATCATTGGGTCGCGTCGGCGCCCTCTTCGCCGAAGGCCGCGCCGCCGAGGCCGCCGAACTCATGCAGCGCATGGAGCGCTTCGGGGCCAACGAACTCGCCGGCGAGCCGCGCTGGGACGACGCCCGCGCGCGTCGCGCGACCTGGCTGCGGGCCAACGCGGCCGAACAGGCCACGAAGCTCGTCGCCGAAGCCGCCGAGGCCCGCGCCGGCGGCCACTGGGAAGCCTGCGCCGCCGCCTTGGGCCGCACGCGCGCGCTCGAACGCGAGCATCAGCTCAACCTTTCGCCGGAACTTCTCGCGCAGATGGGCGAGCTCGAGACGTGGGCCGGCGAACTCGCCGCGACGGCCGAAGCCGAGGCCGCCCTCCGCGCCGCCGTCGAAGGCCTGCTCGAAGAGTGGCGCATCCTCGGCCAGGAGGCCGCGCGCGGCTCGTCGCCCGCGATCCTCATCGTGCGCCTCAGCGCCTGGCTCGACCGGGCCGCCCCTCACGCCGAGCGGCTGCCGGAAGGGCTGCTGCGCGAAGCCCGCGCGCTCCGTCAGGCCACGCGGGCCCGCCTCAATCGCCGCTACCTCGTGCTGACCTCCTCCTGGGTCGTCGGCCTGCTGGTCATCGTCGGCGTCGTCGTCGGCGTCAACCTGCGGCGCCAGCAGGAGGAAGCGGCGCTCAGCCGCCTTTCCGAGGCCGCGCGCCTCGTCGAACTCCACGACCACGAAGCCGCCCTGCGGGCCTTGGACGAATTCGAACGCGAAGGCGACGCGTCGGAGATCGAACGACGGAAGGCGGAAACGCGCGCCCTCCGCGAGTCGCTCGCCAAGCAGATGACGCTCGAGCAGCAGCTCCGCGTCGAAGCCCGCCAGCTGGCGGAGGCCGGTCGTCAAGGCATCAACGACGCCAACGTCGCCGCCGTCTTCCGTCGCGCCGCCGCGTACCTCAAAGCACTGGAGGACGCCGGTTCCGCGATGCGCGAACGGCTGCGGACCGTGCTGCCGGAACCGGAAGGCCTCTCCGCCGAGGCGCAGAATCATCTGGGCAAGCTCCGCCAGGAACTCGCCGTACGCACCGCCTCACTGAACAAGTCCGTCAGCGAAAGCGCCACCATCGGCGACCCCGCGGCGGCGATGGAGAACCTCGAACGGCTCCGCTCCTTGCTGAAGATCCTGGGCGAGGCGGGCGACCGCGACCTCGATTCCGCCGCCGCCGCCGCCGACCGGGGAGAGATCCGGCTCGCGGGCGACCGTAAGATCGCCGCCGCCCTCCGTTCGCTGGAAGCCGCCGGTGACCTCAGCACCTACCTCGCCGCCCTCGCCGACGCCTCGGCCAACACGGCCGGCGAGAAGACCGACCTCGGCGCCCGCGCCTCGTTCGTCTTCACGCGCGCCTCCACCTTGCAGGCCCTGCCCCGCCCGGTCCTCGCCCCGCGCGTCGCCGCGATGTGGGACGCCGCCGTGACCGCCGACCCGAAAGGCGTCTTCCAGCACGCCGCGTTGACCGAGACCGAGAAGAGCCTGCTGCGCCGCATCTCGGACACCTCGCTCGCGGACAGCCTCCAGCGCGCGACGCTCAGCCTCTACTCCGTCCGCGGCGTCACGCCCGGCCGCTCGGTCTACGTGGTCGGTCCGATCACCGAGACGAAGCTGGCCTTCACCGACGGCGCCGAGTTCACCCAGAAGGCGAAGGAGCTGACCCGCGACGGCGCCGTGCTCGAGGGAACGTGGCGCCGCCGGGAATTCAACAACGGCCTCCGCAACGGCGAGGAACTCACCTCGCTCGCCCCGATCCCGGAACTCGAATTCATCCGTCAGGTGATCCGCTTCCAGGACGCCCGCACCGGCCAGCTTCTCGAGCCGCCGCTGCGCACGATGGAACGCATCCGCCGCAGCGACTCGCCCTACCCTGAACTGCGAGCGTTCCAGCTCCAGGAACTCTACCGGCTCGCCGCGGGCCGCCCCGACGTCTGGGGCCTGCTCTTCTCGCCGAGCGCGCAGCGCGATGCCGAGCAGTTGCGCCGCATCACCCAGAACGCGCTCGAGCCCTACGACTACCTCTTCCGCGACAAGTGGGCCGACGTGAAGGCCGAACTCCGCGCCTTCCTCGTCCCGCAAGGCGGCGCCGGCTACGCCGAAGAAGCCCGCTTCTGGCGCGCGACTTTCGCGCAACTGCGCACCCGCCGCCTGGTCTTCGCCGGCATGGTCGGCCGCGACGGCACGCCCCGCCTGCGTGAAGCGACGAAGGGCAGCGCGCTCTACGGCCTCGACAGCGAAGGCAAGGTCGCGGTGCTCTTCCGCGTCGGCGACGACGGCCTGCCGAAGCGTATCGCCGACGCCGCGCCGCTCTCGCCGCTCCTGCGTTATCCCGGCCTCGTCTCCGAGGCGGCCCAGGCCGCCGGCATCCCCAAAGGACTGAACCCGCCCGACGGCGGCTGGGAGACCCTGCTCCAAGGGCGCGACCTCTGAACATGGCCCCGACGAACGCATTCCGACTCCGCTGGAAAGGCGCCGTGACCGGCCCCTTCCCGCTCGCCCGCGTGCAGGAACTCCTCCGGGCCGGCGAGATCAGCCTGCTCCACAACATCGAAGTCGACGGCGGCTGGATGACGCTGCGTGATTACCTCCGCGGCGCCGGCCTGACGCGCGTGATCTCGCCCTCCGCCGAAGCCACGCCCGGCGACCAACCGCCGCCCCCGCCCGGCTTCACGCCGCACGACGGCGCCGGGCTCCTGCCCGACGTCGGCCGCTCCGTCGCGGGCGAGAACCTCGAGCGCACGGTACGCGCCGGCTACCTCTGGTGCGGCTCGACCTTCCTGCTCCCGCCGCTCTTCGCGCTGGCGGTCTATGGCTGGCACGTGGTCTCGCCGGAGACTCCGCCGATCTCCCTCTTCATCCTGCTGACGTTCACCACGGCGGTCGGTTGCTTCCTGCCCGTCTCGTTCGTGCGCCGGATCGGCCGGACCCTCGACCAAGAAGGCTTGGCGGAAATCCGCCAGACCCAGTCCGGCCTCGCCCTGGCTTTGGCCTGCCTAGGCCTGCTTCTGTGGCTCTGGTGCTTCTGGATCATCGTCCACCCGCGCCCCTGAAACCTCAATCGGCTTGACGAAGCCGAGGGGCTGGGCTGGACTGACCGAACTCGGTTTTCGGTAGTGTAGCTCAGTTGGTTAGAGCGAGGGACTCATAAGCCCTAGGTCGGCAGTTCGATCCTGCCCACTACCACCACCGGGTGATGCTTCACCCCCTCAGGCCTTCAGGATGGCCGAGACCGGGATATCCAGTCCGTCCTTCCAGAGGGCTTCCAAGGCGTAGCTCTTACGGATGTCCTCACGGAAGACGTGGAAGAGCACGTCGAAGGCGTCGACGACCGTCCAGCCGCTGTCGCGCTGGGATTCGGAACGGGAAGTCACCCCGACTTCGTCGAGCGCCTGCTCTAGGGCGATTCGGAGGGCGCGCAGATGCGGCTCGGAAGTACCGGTAGCGATGACGAGGAAGTCGGCGACGGACGAGATCTGCCCCATTTCCAGGACGCGGATCTCGACGGCCTTCTTCTCGTCGAGCGCGCGGATGGCGGCGATGAGATGGGCCGGGAGCTTGGGCAGCACGACCATCGGCTTGGCGGCGGCCTTCTCGCCACGGCTCTTGGCCTTCAGGGGCGGGACGGCCGGGATGATGCGGCGGGCCGGACGGGCCGCCGGCTTGGCGCCCTTGGCGGGAGCGCGGCCCTTGGACTTGGACTTCACGACCGAGCGGGCCGGGGTCTTCTTGGTGGTCTTCTTTTTAAGGGCGGACATGATCAGGCTTGGTAAAGGGAACGCTCATCGATGTGGCGGGCGACCCCTAGGGGCAAGCCGTTTCGGGGCGAATCACCGCGGCGCAAGGCTTCGCGTAAGGCCGTAGAGGAGACTTGCACCTCAGGCGCCTTCAGCACCGTCAGGCGGATGACCGCGGCCAAGGACGCCGGCGGCACGGTCGAGATATGGTCGCGCGACAGGACGGCGAACTCGACGAGACCGCAGAGCTCGATGACGTCCTTCCAGCGGTCGAGCCGGGCAAGCTGGTCCGCGCCCAGGATCCAGACCCGCAAGGCATCCGGGTGTTCGCGCGCGAGTTCGCGGGCCGTGTCGACGGACCAGCTGGTGCCGGCCCGCCGGATCTCCCGATCGTCGATGACGGCCCAAGGATGCTCCGCGAAAGCGAGCCGACACATGGCGACGCGGTCGGCGGCCGATGCCACCGGGGCGCCGGTCCGCAAAGGAGCCTGGCCCGCGGGGATGACGCGGACCTCGTCGAGACCGAGCTGCTTATGCGCGGCCACGGCCGCGGCCACATGTCCGGCATGCGGAGGATCGAAAGTCCCACCCAGGATGCCGATGGCAGCAGGCATGACGTATTACGTTCCGGCGCGGGGTCCGTGGCAACCCAAAGCAGGCTTGAGCCCGAGCCTCTCCGGCGAAACACTGCCTCCATGGCGGTCGCCTCCCGATTCCTCCCTCCGGACTTCGCTCCGACGCAGACCGTCGTGGTGATCGCCGGCAAAGGCCGCTACCCCGCCCTCCTCGTCGAATGCGCCCGTGCCCGCGGCGCCCGGATCAAGCTGGTCTCGTTCGAAGAAGAGACCGACCCGGCCCTCATCGCCGCCTTCGACCCGGCCGACCACCGAGCCATCCCCGTCGGCAAACTCGGCCAGATGCTCGACGCCCTCAAGGAACTCGGCGCAGCCGGCGCGGTCATGGCCGGCCAGGTGACGCCGCGCAAACTCTTCACGGGCATGGTGCCCGACCTGAAGCTCATCGCGCTCATGGCCTCGCTCAAGGAGCGCAACGCCGAGACGATCTTCGGCGCGATCTCCGCCGAGATCGAGAAGGTCGGCGTCCGCATGCTCGACGCCCGCGTCTTCCTCGACGACCACCTCGCCTCGCCGGGCTGCATGACCGGCTGGGCCTGCGGCATCGGCGACGACCAGCTGGCGTTCGGCACGCGCATGGCCCGCGAGATGGCCCGCCTCGACGTCGGCCAATCCGTCGTCACGGCGAAAGGCACCGTCATCGCGGTCGAAGCGTTCGAAGGGACCGACAACATGCTCCGCCGCTGCGCCGCCACCGGCGGCAAGGAGATGCTGCTCACGAAGACGGCGAAACACGCGCAAGACTGGCGCTTCGACGTGCCCTGCTTCGGCGTGAAGACGCTCGAGAGCATGGCCGAAGGCGGCGTGGCGAAGGCGGCCCTCGAGGCCGACGCGGTCATCCTCATCGACAAGCCCGCGGTCATCGCCCGCGCCAAGGAGCTCGGCCTTGATCTTTTCGGCTTCGGACCGGCCTGAGTTCCGCGTTTGCTCAGCCTTCGTAGAAGCCCCAGCCTGCGGCGCTTTCGACGAGGAACCAAGCGAGCAGCGCTCCGATCACGAGCAGCAGCCACTTGCGATGGCGGGTCCAGAGCGCCGGCGTCTCGTCCGCGTGATCCAGTCCGCGGCGGGCGCTCAGCAGGAGTTTCAGGCGCGCATGCCAGGCCAGCCGGGTCTGCGACGAAAGATCGGGGTGCGCGTACGCGTTGACCCGGTAATCGGGCTTACGGAAGAGACTGACGACACGACGCCACACCCCGTCACCTTACACCCTTTACCCACGCTTTACAAGCGGAGCGTCTCTGGGTAAGCCCAAGGCGTGAAGTCCACCACCCGGTCCCTCCGCGCCCTCAAAGGCGTCCGGCCCATCGTCTGCCTGACCGCCTACGATGTGAGCACGGCCCGCATCGCGGACGCCGGCGGCGCCGACCTCATCCTCGTCGGCGATTCCTTGGGCAACGCGGTCCTCGGTCTCCCCGACACGGTCGGAGTCACCTTGGACATGATGATCCACCACTCGGCCGCCGTCGTCCGCGCGAAGACCGACGCGATCGTGGTGGGCGACCTACCCTTTGGCCTGGCTCACGATAGTTTTCCTAAGCTCCTCGGCTACTGCCGACGCTTCCTCCAGGAAGGCGGCGTCAAGGCGGTGAAAATCGAAGGCGGCGCCTCTCTCGCTCCGGCGATCGCCCGGCTCGTCGACGCCGGCATCCCCGTCATGGGTCACGTCGGCATGCTTCCCCAGCGCGTCCACTCCGCCGGCTACCGTCGCCGCGGTCTGACGCCTGAGGATCAGCAGAAGGTCCTCATCGACGCCCAGGCGGTCGCCGCCGCGGGCGCGTTCGCGATGGTCGTCGAATGCGTGGACGAAACCTTCATGCCGAAGATCACCGAAGCGGTCTCCGTCCCGACGATCGGCATCGGCTCCGGCCGCGGCTGCGACGGCCAGATCCTCGTCATCCACGATCTGCTCGGCCTCACGCCCGAACCGCCGCCCTTCGCCCGACCTGAAGCCAACCTGCACCGTGACGCGGTCGCGGCCGTCCGCCGCTGGGCCGCCAAGGTGCGCACCAAGAAATCCAAATGAACTGCGTCATCTTCGGAGCCGGCGGCTGGGGTACCGCCATGGCGATCCACCTCGCCCGCCAAGGCCAGACCGTCACGCTCGTGCCGCGTCGCGCCGAGCAAGCCCTCGCCCTCGCCACCACGCGCGAGAATACCGACTACCTGCCGGGCCATCGCCTCGACGATTCGATCCAGATCGGACTCGAGCCGCTGCCGGCGCTGATGGACGCCGACCTGGTCTTCCTCGCCTGCCCTTCCAAAGGCCTGCCCGAACTGCTGGCCGCGATCGGCCCCGCCGTCCGCGGCTCCGGCGCCAAGATGGCGATCTCCCTCTGCAAGGGCCTCGACCTCGCCACGCTGCGCCGGCCTTCGGAACTGATGGCCGCGGCCTTCGGTGACATCCCGGTCGCCACGCTGAGCGGCCCGAGCAACGCCGACGAAGTCGCGCAGGGGCTGCCCACGGCGCTCGTGCTCGCTTCCACCGCCGGCGACGCGCTGATGAAGGAAGTCCAGGCCGTCGTCAGCGGCCCGACCCTGCGCGCTTATACCTCGACCGACCTCGTCGGCGTCGAGATCGGCGGCACGCTCAAGAACGTCTACGCGCTCGGCGCCGGACTTTGCGACGGCCTGGGCCTCGGCTCCAACGCCAAGGCGGCGATGCTCACGCGCTCCCTGCAGGAGATGACCCGCCTCGGCGAGGCGCTCGGCGCGCGCCCGGAGACCTTCCTCGGACTCGGCGGCGTCGGCGACCTGATGGCCACGGCCCATGGTTCGTGGAGCCGCAACCGCTCGCTCGGCGAACAGCTCGCCAAGGACCCGCACGGCACCTTGGCCGCTTTGGCAGCGCGCAAGGAAGCCGTCGAAGGCCATCGTGCCGCCGAAGCGCTCTCGAAGCTCGCGACCAGCCGCGGCCTCACCGCCCCGATCCTGTCCTGCCTGCATGCGATCCTTTACAAGGGACTCGACCCGCGCGCCGGGGTCGTCGCGCTGATGACCCGCGACCTCCGTTCGGAGGCATGAGCGAGGACGTCGTCGAGACGCGGCCCTCCGCGATCGCCGGCCAAGGACTCTTCGCCCGGCGTGACTTCGCGGCGGGCGAACGCCTCGCGCCCTATCGCGGACCGACGACCACGACGACGCCCGCCCGGCCGGAGACCGGCGAGGTCTTCGCCCTGGAAGTGGCCGCCGGGCTCTGGCTCGACGGGTCCGGCCCCGACAACCCCGCCCGCTGGGCCAACCACTCCTGTGAACCTAACGCCGAACTCATCTGGCACGGGGCCGCCGAGGGGGCCTGGCTGACGAGCCTCCGCCCCCTGCGGGCCGGGGAGGAAATCACCTTTGATTACGGCTTTTCCTTGGCCGAAAGCCTCTTCCACCCCTGCTCCTGCCGGGCCCCCGGCTGCACCGGGCGGATCATCGCCGCCCCGCTCCGCCCGGCCTTGCGACGGCACCTGCGTTTTTCGCGTCCAAGGGATTGACCACCTCACGGGCCAAGGTCAGTTTTCGAAGGTCAATCAGCCCATTTCTCCATGAAAAAAGTCGCCCTTACCGAGCTCGATCCCCGGCTCCAGAAACAGATCACGGCCGCGGACCAGCAACTGAAGACAAACCCCCAGTACGCGGTGGAAGTCCTCTCCGGCATCCTGGCCCGCAACCCCGGCTGCATCGACGTGCGCCGCAGCCTGCGTAAGGCCCAGAAGGCGATGCTCGGCACCAAGAAAGGCCTCTTTGACGGCCTGACCAGCGCCCTCTCCTCCGGCAAGGTCGCCAAGGCCGTCGAAGCCGACCCCGTGGCCGCCATCGCCGCCGCCGAAGAAGCCCTCGCCAAGAAGCCGACCGACGCCAACGCCAACAAGACCCTCGCCCTCGCCGGCCTGAAGCTCGGCTTCCATGAGCTCGCCGCCTTCGCCTACGAAGAACTCGCGACCAACGAGCCCAGCCAGGTCCAGCACTTCGTCGACCTCGCCAACGCCTGGATCGCCGGCGGCGAATACGACCAGTCCCTCGCCGCGGCCGACCGCGGCCTCAAGCTCTTCCCCGGCAACGGCGATCTCCAGGAAGTCGTCCGTAAGGCCTCCGTCAGCAAGACGATGAAGAAGGGCAACTGGGAGGACAAAGGCGACTTCCAGTCCAAGCTCAAGGACAAGGACGAAGCCCTGCGCCTCGACCAGGCCTCCCGCACCGTCACCGACTCCGCCACCGCCCTCGCGCAGGCCGCCGAACTGGCCCAGAAGATCCAGGCCGCCCCGGACAGCCTCGACCTTTACCGCGAGATCGTGCGCATGTTCCTCATCGCCGAAGACCTCGACAGCGCCATCGCCTGGCTGCAGCGCGGCCGCGTCACGAGCCAGGGCAAGGCGGACACCTCCCTCGAGCGACAGGAAAGCGACCTGATCATCCGCCGCTACGACCGCATCTCCAAGCAGCTGCGCGAAGCCATCGCGGCCAGCCCCGCCGACGCCGCCAGCAAGGACGCCCTCGCCAAGAACGAGACCGAACTCGCCGACTTCCGCCTCAAGACCTCCATCACGCTCGTCGAACGCTACCCGAACGACTTCTCCTACCGCCACGAGCTCGGCACGCTCCTCCTCGCCGCCAACCGCCTCGACGAAGCCGTCCAGCAGCTCCAGTACGCGCAGCGCAACCCGAAGTTCCGCCAGCCGGCCCTCCTCGCGATCGGCCGCGCCTTCTCGCAGGGCGGCAAGTACGACCTCGCGATCGAGCAGCTCACGACCGCCAAGAGCGAAGTCCAGCTGATGAACGACCTGAAGAAGGAGATCATCTACGCCCTCGGCGACACCTTCGAGAAGATGGGCAAGGCCAAGGAAGCCGTCGACGAATACAAGATCATCTACATGGCCGACTCGGGTTACCGCGACGTCGCCAAGAAGATCAACGACTTCTACGAACGCCAGAAGGGCGCCACGGCCTAAGCCCACCCGCCGC
>JBDKIN010000092.1:0-5715 GCA_039797095.1 Verrucomicrobiota bacterium | reverse complement strand
TTGGCGGCGTCATCCGGCTGGGTCGCGACTTTGGCGGCCAGTTCATCGGCGAGCGAGCGACCGAAGGGATGGTTGAGCATCCAAAGCGACTGCTGAGGCGTCGTAGTCTGGTTGCGCTTGGGGACGTGATAGTCAGGGTTCGCGAAATCGAACGTCCGGAAGAAGGCCGGCAGATTCTGGCGGTCGATGTGGCCGTAGAGCGTGCGACGCGGCGTACCGAAGGCGCTGACCAGGTCGAAGGGTTGACCGCCGAGCTTGGCTTCATCGAGACGTCCGGCCACGCGCAGCATGCTGTCGCGCAGGGCTTCGAAATCCAGACGGCGGCGGTGGGCGCGCCAGAGCAGCGAGTTGTCGGGGTCCTTGGCGACGGCATCGGCGCGGAGCTCCGCGGACTGCAGGAAGGTGCGCGAGAGGACGATCGTGCGGATCAGCTTCTTCACCGACCAGCCTTCCTTCACGAAGGAACTCGCGAGATGGTCGAGCAGGGCGGGGTTCTTGCCGGGCGTCGTGCGGACGCCGAAGTCGCTCGGGGTCTCGACGAGCGGTTGGCCGAGGAGGTGCATCCAGACGCGGTTGACCATCACGCGGGCGGTCAACGGATTGGTCGGGCTGGCGATGGCGTTGGCGAGGTCGAGTCGGCCGCTGCCCTGGGTGAACTCCTTGGGCGGACCGTCGGACAGGATGGAGAGATATTGGCGCGGGACCTTCTTGCCGGGGCGGGAGGCGCTGCCGCGGAGGAAGACGACTCCTTGCACGGCTTTAGCCTTATCTTGGATCGCCATCGCGTGCGGCGGGCTCTTCGGGCTCGTGGCTTTGAAGCCCGCCACATCGATTTGCAGCTTGTTGCGGGTGTTGCGGTCGGCGACGTTGTAGGTGCCGATCAGCGATGCCGGAGTCATGACCGTCGGGCCCGACGGATGCAGGATCAGGTCGCGCCAGGATTTCCATTCGGCGCGGTCGGCGTTGTCGGCCTTGCGGGCTTCGGAAAGCAGCGTAGCGTAGGTCGTCGTCAGTTCGGCGAGCTTGGTGGGAACCTTGGCCTGGAGGCGTGAGCGCAGGAGCGGATCGGCGAACTGGTTCGGCTGGGCGAGCAGGGCGGCGAAGCGCTTCGGGAACTCGGCGTCAGTGGCTCCTTGCAGGCTCACCCAGGCGCCCCAGACGGGGTCGGACGGCGCGAGTTTCGGCCTCAGCGCGTTCTTCCAGCCTCCGAGGACGGCCGCATAAAGGTTCGCCGCCTTGGCCTTCTGGTTGGCGTCAAGCTTGGCGTCCTTGAGGGACTCCATGGTGAGGTTGAGATAGGCCAAGGTCTTCTCCGGCGAGAAGGAGAGATCGTAGCGGCTCTGGATGAAGTCGTTGAGTTTCTTCTGACGGACGCCCAGCTCGGCATCGAATTCCTCCGTCTCCTTCGTGCGCGTGAACGGCTTCAGGGGCGGGAGGTCCTTGGGTTCTTCGCTGGAGTTGAAGATGGCGTAGAGGGAATAATACTCCGTCGTCGGCAGCGGGTCGAACTTGTGGTCATGGCAGCGCGCGCAGGCCATCGTGAGGCCCTGAGTGCCGCGCATGACGACGTCGATACGATCGTCGATGATGTCCGGGGTGCTGTTGAGGAAGCGACGTCCGAGCGTCAGGAAACCCAGCGCGGCGAGGTCGCGGTTGTTCTCCGGATCCTTGACGATCTGGTCGGCGGCGATCTGCAGGCGGAGGAACTGGTCGTAGGGCAGGTCGTCGTTGAAGGCCTTCACGACCCAGTCGCGATAGGTATAGGCATACGGATAGCGGCGTTCTTCCTGGAAGACGTAGCCCTTGGTGTCGGCATAGCGGGCGACGTCGAGCCAGTGACGGCCCCAGCGTTCGCCGAAAGCCGGCGAGCCGAGGAGACGGTCGACAAGTTTCTCGGTGGCCTGCGGGTCACGGTCGGCGACGAAGGCGGCGATCTCGGCGGCCGTCGGCTGGTAGCCGGCAAGCGCGAGCGTCAGGCGACGGATGACGACTTCGCTACCGGCCTGCGGATTGAAGCCGAGCCCGGCTTCCTTGAGCTTGGCCAGGACGAAGCGATCGAGAGGCTGGCTGATCTGGGCGACGTCGGTCGAAGTGACGACGGGCGGAGTCGGAGCGACGACCGGCCGGAAGGCCCAGTGTTTGCGTGGATCGAGGGCGTTGGGCTTGGCTTCGGCCGGCCAGGGCAGGCCTTGGCGCACCCACTCCGTGAGCGCGGCGATCGCCTTCGGCGGAAGTTTATCGTCTTCGCCCGGCATGGCGTAGACATCCGTGGCTTTGACGTGGTTGATCGAAAGGATCAGTCGGCTAGTCTCAGGGTTTCCGGGTACGACGACCGGGCCGAGTTCGCCGCCCTTGAGGACGTACTCACGCGAATCCAGGCGAAGACCGGACTTCTGCTTCTTCTCTCCGTGGCACTTGTAGCAATGGTCGGCGAGGACCGGGCGGACTTCCTTCTCGAAAAACTCCAACTGGGTGGCCGTGGGCGCGAGGGATGGCTCCGCGGCTCCGACCGAAGCGGCCAGGAAAAGCGGGGCGATTAGTTGCCGGAAAGACATCGTCAAAGGGGTGGGACAGGGCGGGGTGGCCTAAGTTCCTTAAACGTGTTGGCTGTCATCGGGATGTAAAGCCGTCGGTGGGTATTTGCGTCCGTTGCCGTCTTTTGGCCTAAGTTGGGGTTGAACCCGACTAAAAACAGGGTGTCTATGGGACACCCCAGTTAACCTATGTCCCACGTATCCCGTCAGGCTGGTCTCCCGCTGCTGGCCCTCCTCGCCTTGGCCGTTTCGGTCCTCGCCGCTGACCCTAAGCCGGTCGCCGAGTCGCCCATCCTGCTTGCCAAGGACAAGCAGCGCCTGGTCGATTTCAGCGCCGAGCTCAACGGATCCAAGGAACTTCACCTGACGGTGGCAGAGTTGGACGGTAACGCCTGTGACTGGGCGAATTGGATCGAGCCCGAGGTCATCCTGATGGATGGCACGGTGGTCGATCTGACCAAGCTGAAGTGGAAAGACGCCGTCTCGCTTGGCCAGACCCGCGTGGGCAAGAATTATGACGGCAAGCCGCTCAAGATCGCCGGCAAGGAATATGCGCGCGGCATCGGCACGCACGCCGCCTCTTTCATTTCCTACGAACTGCCTGGGCCGGCCAGATCTTTCCGCGCCAAGGTCGGCCTCGATGACGGCGGCGCCATCCGCGGCGGCAAGCCTAGCTCGGCTGACGTGAAGTTCGCGGTCTTCACCACCCGTCCCGCCAAGTACAAGCCGGTCGACTTCGACAGCGGACCCTTCGCCGTCCCGGCTGAACTCTTCACCGTGCCGGAAGGCTTTGAGGTGACCGTCTGGGCGACTTCGCCGCAGATCTTCAACCCGACGAACATCGATTTCGACGAGCGCGGCCGGATGTACGTAGCCGAAGGCGTCAACTATCGAGGCAAGAAGGGTCGTCGTCCCGAGGGTGACCGCATCGTGGTGCTCGAGGATACGACCGGTGCGGGCAAGGCCGACAAGGTCACGGTCTTCACGCAGGAAGAAAACCTCGTCTCGCCCCTCGGCGTGGCCCACATCGACGGCAAGATCGTCGTCTCCCAGCCGCCGGACTTGCTGGTCTACACCGACGCCAATGGTGACGGCGTCTTTGATTCCAAGGTCGACAAGCGCGAGGTGCTCCTGACTGGCTTCAACGGCCGCAATCACGACCATTCCCTGCACAGCGCGACGTTCGGTCCGGACGGGAAGTGGAACTTCAACCAAGGCAACACCTGCGGTCAGTTCACCGACAAGTCGGGCAAGACCTTCCGCATCGGCAGCCCTTACAACCATGGCGAGTGGACCAAGCAGGCCGTGGACGCCCAGAAGGTCGCCGGCGTCCGCAGCGATGACGGTAACGTCTGGGTCGGCGGTTTCTCCGTGCGCATGAACAGCGACGGCACGAACGCCCGCATCGTCGGTCACAACTACCGCAACAGCTATGAGCAGTCCATCAACTCGTTCGGTGACATGTATCAGAGCGATAACGATGATCCGCCCGCCTGCCGCGTCTCTTTGATCATGGAAGGCGGCAACGCCGGTTTCGCGTCCGCCGACGGTCAGCGCTCCTGGGGTGCCGACAAACGTCCCGGTCAAGAGACCCCGGTCGCCGAATGGCGTCAGGATGACCCCGGCACCATGCCCGCCGGTGACGTCTATGGCGGTGGCTCGCCCACCGGCGTGGCCTTCTATGAGAACGGCGCGCTCGACCCCAAGTGGAACGGTCTTCTGCTCGCCTGCGAGGCCGGCAAGAACGTCGTCTTCGGTTACCTGCCTAAGCCGGACGGAGCCGGCATGAAGCTGGAGCGTTTTGATTTCCTCACTTCCAATAAGGAGAAAGAATGGGCGGGTTCCGATTTCCTCGGCGGCAAGCCCACCGGTAACCTGAAGACCAAGTTCCGTCCTTCCGACGTGTGCGTCGGTCCGGATGGCGCGATCTACGTGGCCGACTGGTTCGACCCGGGCGTGGGCGGCCACGGTACGCGCGACAACAGCCTCTCAGGCACCATCTACCGCATCGCGCCGAAGGGCTTCAAGTTCGTCGTCCCGAAGATCGACCTCATGACCGTCGCCGGCCAGATCGCCGCACTGCGCAATCCCTCGCCCAACGTCCGTGCCGGTGGTTTCAATCGCCTCAAGGCCGCCGGTGACAAGGTCGTCGACGACGTCGCCGCGCTTCTCGCCGACACCAATCCCTACGTCGCCTCCCGCGCCGTCTGGCTGCTCGCGCAACTCGGTGACAAGGGCGTGGCGCTCGCCCGCAAGGAACTCACCTCCGCCGATGACACCCGTCGCCTCGTGGCCTTCCGCGCGCTACGTGCGGCCGACCGCGATGTCTTCGCCCTCTGCGAAGGCATGGCCAAGGACAAGTCTCCGGCCGTCCGTCGTGAAGTAGCCATAGCGCTCCGTGACTTCAAGACTCCGGCCGCGGTCGCGTTGCTCGTGACCATCGCCGAACAGTTCGACGGCCAGGATCGCGCCTACCTCGAGGCCATCGGCCTCGCCTCAACCGACCGCGAAGCGGCTGTCCATGCGGCCATCGCCAAGTCCATGGCCAAGCCCGCGCTGGAATGGACCCCGGCCTACGCCTGGCTTACCTGGCGTCTGCATCCGGCGTCGACCGTACGTGATGTCCGCGCCCGCCTGCTTTCTGGCAAACTCAACGAGACCGAGCTTAAGCGCGACCTCACCACGCTGGCCTTCACCCGCAGCGCCGAAGCCGCCGGCACCATGGTCGAACTCTCGCTGAACAAGCAGTTCGCCCAGGCGGATCTCGCCAAGTGGTGGGTCGGCAATCGTAAGGGCAGCCTCTGGAAGGCGTTCGATGTCGACGCGATCGTCAAGGCCCGCGGCGGCGACGCCTCGGCCGCCAAGCTCGTCGGCTCCGATCTCCCGGCCGAGATGCCGGGATCTAAGGCGCTCGCCCCCGTGGAAGCCATCGCCGCGCTCAAGGGGGATGTCGCCAACGGTAAGGCCGCCTCGGCCGTCTGCCAGGCCTGTCATAAGTTCGATGGCAAGGGTATCGACTTCGGCCCGGACCTGACGACCTATGCCAAGCAGCAGTCGCTCGAGTCGCTGATCCTGAACATCGCCCAGCCGTCCAATAACATCTCGCACGGCTTCGAAGGCACGCGCGTGGTGCTCGACGACGGCATGGTCATCACCGGCATGATATTGTCCTCCGGTGATC
>JBDKIN010000091.1:0-29162 GCA_039797095.1 Verrucomicrobiota bacterium | reverse complement strand
ATTCCGATGATTTCGGCGACCTTGGCCTTCATGGCCTCGACGTGCGCCATGACCTTCGGGCGCTCGCCGATGATCACGATATCGACATTACCGACCACCCAGCCGCCCTGCGTCTTCGCTTCGGCGACGGCCTTGCGGACGATCACGGCGGAATCCAATCCTTTGAGCGAAGCGTCGGTGTTCGGGAAATAATGACCGATGTCACGCAGGCCGGCGGCGCCGAGGATGGCGTCCGCGACGGCATGCAGCAGCACGTCCGCATCGGAATGCCCGTCCGGACCGACCGGCGACGGGATGTTCACCCCGCCCAGGATGCACGGACGACCGGCGACCAGCGGGTGGATGTCGTACCCGAGACCGACGCGGAAGGCTGGCTGGGCTTGGCTCATAGGGGGTTATTAGGCGATAAAACGCCCAAAGGGAAGCCCTCGCACAAAACCCTTGAAACGCCCTCCCGGAGGAGGCATTTTGAGGGCCTGTCAGTCTTCAGGCGCGGTAGCCAAGTGGTAAGGCCGGGCTCTGCAAAAGCCCCATGCGTCGGTTCAATTCCGACCCGCGCCTCCAGTTTAAACATGAAGGGCGTCCCGAACCGGGACGCCCTTCTTCTTGATGGTTCAGGCTGACCTTAGCGGACCGTCTTGCTGAGGTTCGCGACGCCGTTGACCTTGGAGTTCACGCGCAGACGCAGGCCGTTGAGGCGGATGAAGCCGGTGGCGTCGTCCTGATTGTAAGCCTTGGTCGGATCCGCTTCCATCGTGGCGATGTGCGGGTTGTAGAGCGAACGCGGGCTCTTGCGGCCGGCGACGTAGACGCTGCCCTTGTAGAGCTTCACGCGGACGGTGCCGGTGACGTTGCGCTGCGACTCGGTGATGAGGGCCTGGAGGGCGAGGCGCTCCGGGGCGTACCAGAAGCCGTTGTAGACGAGCGTGGCGTAGCGCGGGACGAGCGAGTCGCGCAGGTGCATGACTTCGCGGTCCATGGTCAGGGACTCGATCTGGCGGTGGGCGAAGTGCAGGATGGTGCCGCCCGGGGTCTCGTAGACGCCGCGGCTCTTCATGCCGACGAAGCGGTTCTCGACCATGTCGACGCGGCCGACGCCATGACGGCCGCCGAGCTTGTTGAGCGTGCGCATGACGCCGAGGGGATCGAGCTTCTTGCCGTTGACGGCGACGCAGTCGCCCTGGCGGAACTCGAGTTCGACGTACTCCGGCTTGTTCGGGGCGTCCTCCGGGGAGACGGAGAGCTTGAACATGGCCTTGTTCGAGGGGTGGAAGGCGTCCATCCACGGATCCTCGAGGATGCCGGCTTCGTAGGAGATGTGGAGGAGGTTACGGTCGGACGAGTAAGGCTTCTTGGCGCTGGCTTCGACCGGGATCTTGTTGTCGGCGCAATAGGCGATCATCTCGGCGCGGCCGGGGAAGTCCTTGCGGAAGGCTTCGTTGCGCCAAGGGGCGATGATCTCGAGGTCCGGGGCGAGGGCGGCGCAGGTCAGCTCGAAGCGGACCTGATCGTTACCCTTGCCGGTGGCGCCGTGCGCGATGGCGGTGGCGCCTTCCTTGCGGGCGATCTCGACCATGCGCTTGGCGATGAGCGGGCGCGCGATGGAGGTGCCGAGGTAGTACTGGCCTTCGTAGATGGCGCTGGCCTGCATCATCGGGAAGATGAAGTCGCGGGCGAACTCGGCCTGGAGGTCGTCGACGTAGAGCTTGGAAGCGCCGGTCTTCATGGCCTTCTGCTTGAGGCCCTTGAGCTCGTCCTCCTGGCCGATGTCGGCGCAGAACGCGATCATCTCGGCGTCATGCTTGTCCTTGATCCAGGAAAGGAGGACGGAGGTGTCGAGGCCGCCGGAGTAGGCCAGGACGATTTTCTTCTTCTTGCTCATGGGTGTGGTATGGGAAAATCAGCCGCGGTGGGCGGCGAGGTGCGCGAGGATGGCCTTCTGCACGTGCAGACGGTTCTCGGCTTGGTCGAAGATGATGCTCTGCTTGCTCTCGAGCACTTCGGCCGAGACCTCTTCGCCCGGGTGGGCCGGGAGGCAGTGCATGAAGTAGGCCGAGGGCTTGGCCAAGGACATCAGCTTCGCGTTGACCTGGTAAGGCTGCATGGTGCGCAGGCGTTCGGCCTTCTCGGCTTCCATGCCCATGCTCACCCAGACGTCGGTGTAGACCATGTCGGCGCCCTTGACGGCGGCGGCGGGGTCGGTCGAGAAGGTGAAGGACTCGGCGAGGCCGTCCTTCTTCAGCTGGGCACGGACCTCGGGGCCGGGCTCATAACCGGCGGGGCCGGCGAGCGCGATCTCGACGCCGAGGGCGGCGCCGCCGAGCACGAACGAGTTCGCCATGTTGCAGGCGGTATCACCGAGGAAGGCGACCTTCTTGCCCCTCAGCGAGGCGGCATACTGTTCCGGACGGCCGGGCGCGTAGCGTTCGGCGAGCGTGAACATGTCCGTCATGAACTGGCACGGATGCAGGAAGTCGGACAGCGCGTTGACGACCGGCATCGTGCCGCAGCGGGCGAACTCCTCGAGCAGGCTGTGCTCGTGGCAACGGATGACCATGCCGTGAAGGTAACGGGAAAGGACGCGCGCGGTGTCGGCGACGGTCTCGCCGCGGGAGATCTGCAGGTCATCGGCGTTGAGCATCACCGGTAGGCCGCCGAGTTCATGGACGCCGACCTGGAAGGAGACGCGGGTCCGGGTGCTCTTCTTGAAGAACATCAGGCCCCAGGACTGGTGCGCGAGGGCGGCGCCGGCGGACTGGCCGCGACCGGCCTTGAGGGCCGCGGCGGCGGCGAAGACCTGGGCCGTTTCGGCCGGGCTCAGGTCGGTCTCCTTCAGGAAATGACGCATCTCGGAAAGCGTTCGAACATAGCCCTGCCGAACCGTTTGGACAGCGGAAAATAGAGGGGTAAACCGCCTCAGGCCGCCTTCCAACCGCCTAAGACCTGACGCAGGATCGCCACCGACTCCGCCAGTTCCTCAACGGAGGCGTTGAGCGGAGGCAACAGGCGCACGGCCACGCCGCCGGCCGGCGCGGTCAGGATACCGGCCTCACGCAAGGCGGCCACCACCGGCAGCGGGTCGACGTGCAGGATGACGCCGACCATGTAGCCGGCGCCGCGGACTTCCTTGACGAGGTCAGGGCGGAGGGTGACGAGCTCACGGAGCGCGGCATGCCAGGCGACGGAGCGTTCAGCGACCTTGGCGACGAGTTGTTCGGCTTCGAGGATCTCGAGGACGGCCAGACCGGCGGTGGCCGCAAGAGGGCCGCCGCCGAAGGTGGTCCCGTGCGAACCGGCCTGAAAGAGGTCGTCGTGCGGAGGCGCCATCCAGATCGCGCCGATCGGGAAGCCGCCGCCGAGGCCCTTGGCCATGGCGATGGCGTCAGGCTTCACGCCCGCATGCTCGTAAGCGAAGAACTTACCGGTCCGGCCGATGCCGCACTGGATCTCATCGATCATGAACAGGACGTTACGCTCGCGGCAGAGCTTCTCGACCCCGCGGAGGAACTCCGGGGTGGCGGGATTGACGCCGCCTTCGCCCTGGATCGATTCGATCAGCACGGCGGCGGTGGTCTGGGCGTCGATGACCTTGTCCCAGGCGGCGAGGTCGTTGAGCGGCACGGCGGTGAAGCCGGACAGCAACGGACGGAAGCCCTTCTGGATCTTCTCCTGCGGCGTGGCGGACATGCCGCCGAAGGTGCGTCCGTGGAAAGCCTTCTCGGCGACGATGACGCCGATGCAGGCGCCTTCGGTGCCGGACTTACGCTGGCCATGGAGACGGGCGAGCTTGAGCAGGCCTTCGTTGGCCTCGGCGCCGCTGTTGCAGAAGATCACGCGGCCGGGGCCGCAACGGAGCGAAAGCGCCTGGGCGAGTTCGCCCTGCGGCTCGTTCCGGTAGAGGTTGCTGACGTGGACGAGCTTGCCGGCCTGTTCGGTGACGCGCTTCACCCAATGCGGGTGGGCGTGGCCGACGGCGTTGACCGCGATGCCCGAGGCGAAGTCGAGGTAGCGCTTGCCGGCGGCGTCCCAGACGAGCGTCCCCTGCCCTTTCACGAGCGTGATGGGCGGCGCGCCGTAATTGTGGGCGACGTTGGCCGCGTAGTTCGCGGCGGTGGGATCTGCGGACGGGCCGTTCATCAACCGTGGACGATTTCGGTGCCGATGCCCTTGTCGGTGAAGACTTCGAGCAGGAGCGCGTGCGGGACACGTCCGTCGATGAAATGCACGCGGCGGACGCCTTCCTTCAGGGCCTTCACGGCACTGTCGACCTTCGGGATCATGCCGCCGGCGATCACGCCCTTGCGCTTGAGCTCGTCGACCTCGCTGACCTTGAGCGTGGTGATGAGGGAATCCGGGTTCTTCGGATCGGCCAGCAGGCCGGGGACGTCGCTCATGAAGATGAGGCGGCGCGCGCGGAGGGAGTTGGCGACGGCCGCGGCGGCGACGTCGGCGTTGGTGTTGTAGGCCTGATCGTCGGCGTCGAGGGCGATGGGCGAGACGACCGGCAGGTGGCCGTCGGCGAGGGCCTTCTTGATCAGCTTCGTCTTCACGAACTTGATGTCGCCGACGAAGCCGATGTCGACGGGCTGACCCTGCTCGTCCGCGCCGAAGAGCTTCTCGCAGAGGTTCACGTGGTTGCCCGGCATGCCGAGCGGGTTGGCGCCGCGCGCCTTCAGGGATTCGCAGATCTGTCCGTTGATCTCGTGGTTGAGGGTCTCCTCGACGATCTTGACGGTGGCGGCGTCGGTGACGCGCATGCCGCCGCGGAACTCGGACTTGATGCCGGCCTTGTCCATGGCGCGGGTGATGGCCTTGCCGCCGCCGTGCACGACGACGACCTGGATGCCGACGGCGGCCAGGAAGGCGATGTCGGTGGCGACGCGGTCGCGGCCCTCCGGATTCGGATCGTCCATGAAGCTGCCGCCGTACTTCACCACGAAGGTGGAGCCGCGGAACTTATGGATGTAAGGAAGCGCCTCGTGAAGGACCTCGGCTTTCTGGGCGGCGGGAATGCTCATCTTGCGGGACGGAGTGTCAGGACTGCGGACGGGGAGTAAACGGAAAACCTCACTCGCTCTTGTTGTAGTTCACGTAGCCGTCGGTGAGGTCCGCGGCCAGCAGCCGGAACCTGGCGTCACCGAGATTGAGCTTCAGGCGGACGGCGAAGCGGGCGGCCTTCACGACCTGCTTCCACCGGGGCTTGTTCTCGGGCAAGGGCTTGCCGCGGAGGACGGCCGGGACGTCGTCGTAGTAGATATCCAGCTTGGACTCATCCAGGCCCGTGCGGGCGTAGCCGGCGGCGTCGGCCAAGCGGCCCCAGTTCGGGTCTTCGCCGTACCAGGACGACTTCACCAGGAGGGAGTTGCCGATCGCGCGGGCGATCTTCTCGGCGTCGGCCCGGGTGCGGGCGCCTTCGATCTCCACGGCCACGACCTTGGTGATCTTCTCGCCGTCACCCACGATCTTCTCCGCCAGGGCGAAGCAGACCTTGTCGAGGGCTTCCTGGAAGAGCGCGCGGAGGGCGGCCGGAGCGGATGCGCCCACGGAGACGCCGGACACGCCGGAAGCGAGCAGGAGCACGGTGTCGTTGGTGGACATGTCCCCGTCGACGCTGACGCAATTGAAGGACTGGTCGGAGGAAGCCTTGAGGGCGGACTTGAGCTCGGCCGGCGAAGCGGCGGCGTCGGTGCAGACGAACGCGAGCATGGTGGCCATGTTGGGCTCGATCATGCCAGCGCCCTTGGCGATGCCGGCGATGGTGACGGACTTGCCCTCCCAGACGAAGCGCGCGGTGACGGACTTCGGGCGGGTGTCGGAAGTGAGGATGGCGTTGGCGGAACGCACGCCTTCGGCGGCGTCGCGGGAGAGGCGGGCAGCCGAGACCTTGATGCCTTCGGCGACCTTGGCCATCGGGAGCAGCTCACCGATACGACCCGTCGAGCAGACGAGGAAGGCGTCGTCCGGCGCGCCCACGGCGGCGGCGGAGAGCTTGGCCATCGCGGCGGCGTCGGCGTCGCCTTGGGCGGCCGTACAGGCGTTGGCGTTGCCGCTGTTGCCGACGATGCCGCGGATCTTGTCCGCGGAGACGGCGAGGACCTGCTGGCAGAAGCGCACCGGGGCGGCCTTGACGTCATTGGTCGTGAAGACGCCGGCGGCGGCGCACGGGTGGTCGGCGACGACGAGCGTCAGGTCGAGACGGTCGGTCGACTTGTTACGGATATCGCAGCCGGCGGCGCCGACGCGGAAGCCGGGCACGTCGGAGACGCCCGGCGAATCATTGGTGAACTCGATGGACATGGAGAAAGATCAGCGCAGGCCTTCGGCCTCGTCCCAACCCATCATCAGGTTGAGGTTCTGGACCGCCTGGCCGCCGGCGCCCTTGAGCAGGTTGTCGATCACCGAGGTGATGACGAGGTTACCCGTGCGCGCGTCGGCGACGACGGAGCAGGCGACCCGGTTGGTGTTGGCGACGTGGGCGGTGTCGGGGAACTCGCCCGACTTGAGCAAGGTCACGAACGGCCGGCCGGCGTAGGCCTGCTGCCAGGCGGCTTCGACCTGGGCGACGGTGACGCCCGGGGCGGGCACGACGATGGTCGTGGCGATGCCTCGGTGCATCGGGGCGAGGTGCGGATTGAACTGCACGACGACCGGCTGGCCGGCGGCCGCGCCGAACTGCTCCTCGATCTCGGCGATGTGCCGGTGACCGGGGATGCCGTAGGCCTTGATCGAGCTGTCGCGCTCGGAGAACAGGAACGCCACGTCGGCCTTCTTGCCGGCGCCGGAGACGCCGCTGTAGGAGTTGATGATCAGGCGGCCCGGTTCGGGCTTGAGGAGCCCGGCGCGCAGCAACGGCACGAGCGGCACCTGGATGCTGGTCGGGTAGCAACCCGGGCAGGCGATGAGCTTGGCGGACTTCCACGCGTCGTCCGTCTGGAGTTCCGGGATGACGTAACGAGCCTGCGCGGCGAGCGCCGGCGCGGGATGGTCATGGCCGTAATACTTTTTGTAGAGCGCGAGGTCGCGCAGACGGAAATCGGCGGACAGGTCGAGCACCCGCTTGCCGGCGGCGATGAGCGGCGCGGCGTATTCGGCGGCGACGCCGTGCGGCAGCGCCAGGAACCAGACGTCCACGTCGGACTTCGCGCATTCTTCAGGCGAGGAGGCGGAGAAGACCAGCGCCGGGTCGACGCCGCCCCGGAGACGCGGGATCTCGTCGGCCACGGACTTCCCGGCCAAGGTGCGCGAGCAGACCGCGGCGAGCTTGACCCGCGGGTGGCGGGCCAGGACGCGGACGAGCTCCTCCCCGGTGTACCCGGAGGCGCCGACGATGCCGACCTTGGTCAGGTGATGGGACATGGCTTGAGAGTTTGGTGGTTTAGGATGACGAACTGATGGCTGGACTGGGCGGAATGGGCAACAAAAAGGCCCCGGGGTGCCGGGGCCTTCGAGGTTTCCTGTCCCTTCGCGGATTAACGCTTGGAGAACTGGAAGCGCTTGCGGGCGCCGGGGCGGCCGGGCTTCTTACGTTCGCGCATACGACCGTCGCGGGTAAGGAGACCTTCCTTCTTCAGAGGGGCGCGGAGGGTGGCGTCCATCTTCTGGATCGCGCGGGCGAGACCATGGGAGATGGCACCGGCCTGGCCGTTGGGGCCGCCGCCGATGACGCGGACGACGACGTCGAGCTGGCCGTCGAGGCCGGCGGTCGTGATCGGGAGGGTGGCGGACTTCACCAGGGCCTCGGTGTAGAGGTACTCTTCGACGGGCTTGCCGTTGACGACGATGACACCGGTACCGCGGGAAAGGCGGATGCGGGCCGAGGCGGTCTTACGACGGCCGACGGCGAGGATGGCGGAGGACTTGGCGCTCATTGCGAAAGGATCGGTCGATTAACCCTTGAACGGGATCGGGTTGGAGGCGGCGTGGTCATGCTTGTCGCCGGCGTAGACGCGCAGCTTCAGGAGCATGGCGTTGGCGAGGCGGTTCTTGGGGAGCATGCCCTTGACGGCGTGGGTGACCAGGAACTCGGGGCGACGCTCGCGCATGGCGGCGGCGGTGCGGCGGTAGGCGGTACCGACCCAGCCGGTGTAGAACATGTACGTCTTGTCCTCTTCCTTGGAGCCGGAAAGGCGGACCTTGTCGGCGTTGATCACGATGACGTAGTCACCGGTGTCGACGTGGGGGGTGTAGGTGGGCTTGTGACGGCCGCGGAGAATATTGGCGATCTTGACGGCAACACGGCCCAGGACCTGATCCTTGGCGTCGACGACATACCAGGTCTTGTCCTTGAGCTGCACGTTCTTGGCTAGCGTGGTCTTCATAAAGAGGGAAAGCGGGAACATGGGAAAGGACCCCCCTCCGTCAACACCCGAATGCGCCCCGGCGGGGGCCTGCCCTAAATAAGCCAAAAACAAGGGAGGCGCGGCCTTGGCTGCGCCTCCCTGCCCTACCCGGCCTGACCGGCAGGTCAGAAGATGAACTTGGCGTAGACCCGACCCCAGAAGATCGAACCGGCGGTCTGCACCTGTCCGTCGCTGTTGTGGGCCCAGCTGACACCAGCGCCCAGTTCCGGACCACGACCGATCTGGCGGGTGACGTCCAGGGAGGCTCCGAGGTAACGGTAGGCGTTCTTGGTGGCGTAGACCGAGGTGGAAGCGTCGGAAAGACCGGCGTAACCCTTCACGATGATGTCGCAACCGGTGAGACCGACGTTGGAACCCGCGAAAGTCTTGGAACCCGCGACTTCGACGGTGAACTGCTGGAGCTCGGTGCTGTAGTAGACGTAGGTCGAGGGCTTAAGGGCGACGTTGGACAGGGAGAGCCCGGCGTAGACCTCGCGGTTGGAGTCGATCTGGGTGACGCCATGGGTGGCGATGGTGCGGGCGGTCGTCGCGGTCAGGCGCTGGTGGCCGACGTCGATTTCGCCGAACGAGAAGTCGCGGCGGAGGCCGACGGCGTAGGTGCGCTCGACGGAATCAGCGTTGAAGAAGCTGCCGTAGATCGAGACACCGCTGAGGCCGGGGGCGCTGTAATCGAGGGTGACGGAGGTCTGGATGAGGCCTTGGGTGTCGGAGCGCTCGATGCCACGGAAGACGTTCTTGGCCTGCCAGGCGATGGCGCCGCGGAGGGAGAGATCCTGGGTCGAGGCCGAGACCGGAGCCGGCGCGGGCGCCGCTTCCTGGGCGTGACCGCCTGCGACGAAGACGGCGAGGGCGAGGGCGGTGAGGGAGTTTTTCATGAGAGGGATTGCCGAAGCATATTTCCGTCTAAAACGAAACCGTTGGCAAGCCCCAAGGGGCCGCCAACGGCGAGGAGGAAGACTGCCGGGACGTTCACATCGACGCGATGATCGCGTCGCCGAACTCCGAGCACTTGATCTCGGTCGCGCCCTGCATCTGGCGGGCGAAGTCGTAGGTCACGCGGCCGCCACCGATGGCGCCGTTGAGGCCCTTGAGGACGAGGTCGGCCGCTTCGGTCCAACCCATGTAGCGGAGCATCATCTCGCCCGAGAGCACGACGGAACCCGGATTGACGACGTCCTTGTCGGCATACTTGGGAGCGGTGCCGTGGGTGGCCTCGAAGATCGCGTGGCCGGTGAGGTAATTGATGTTGCCGCCGGGGGCGATGCCGATGCCGCCGACCTGCGCCGCGAGGGCGTCGGAGAGGTAGTCGCCGTTCAGGTTGAGGGTGGCGATGACGTCGAAGTCGGTCGGGCGCGTGAGCACCTGCTGGAGGGTGATGTCGGCGATGGCGTCCTTGATGACGAGGCCGGCGCCGGGCTTGCCTTCGGGGATCTTGCACCAGGGGCCGCCGTCGATCTCGACCGCGCCGAACTCGCTCTTGGCGAGGTCGTAACCCCACTTCATGAAGGCGCCTTCGGTGTACTTCATGATATTGCCCTTATGGACCAGGGTCAGCGACTTGCGCTTGTTGGCGATGGCGTACTGGATCGCCGAGCGGATGAGGCGCTCCGAACCCGGGCGGGAGACCGGCTTGATGCCGATGCCGACCGTGGCGGGCTGCTCGCCGCCGAAGCGGATCTTCTTAAACTCCTTGGGGAAGTTCGTCCTGATGAACTCGAGGGTCTTGAGGGCGATCTCGGAACCGGCTTCGAAGTCGATGCCGGCATAGATGTCCTCGGTGTTCTCGCGGAAGATCACCATGTCGACCTTGCCGGGATTCTTGACCGGGGAAGGCACGCCGGTGAACCACTGCACCGGGCGTAGGCAGACGTAGAGGTCGAGCTGCTGGCGCAGGGCGACGTTGAGGGAGCGGATGCCGCCGCCGGTCGGCGTGGTGAGCGGGCCCTTGATGCCGACGAGGTAATCGCGGAAGGCGGCGAGGGTCGCTTCCGGCAGCCAGTCGCCGGTCTGCTTGAAGGCCTTCTCGCCGGCGAGGACTTCGAGCCACTCGATCTTACGCTTGCCGGCGTAAGCCTTGGCGACCGCGGCGTCGAGGACGCGCACGGAGGCGCGCCAGATGTCCGGACCGGTGCCGTCGCCTTCGATGAAGGGCACGATGGGATGGTCGGGGACGGTGAGTTTGCCGTTGGCGATGGTGATGCGGCCGGATGCGGGGGTGCTCATGGTAAGAAGGGACATAAGAAACCGATTTCCGCCAGACGGTTTCAAGCCTATACGCAGGCGGGAACCCCGGGAAAAGAAAAGGACCCCCTTGCGAGGGTCCTTGTGATGACCGGGAGTGCCGGCGCCATCCGCCCCGAGGGACGGAAAAGACTAGGAAGAATTACTTCTTCTTAGCTTTGGTGGCCTTCTTGGCGCTCTTCTTAGCAGCAGCCTTCTTTTTAGCCATAGGTGTGTCCTTTTTTTGGATCGTTGTTGGGTTTGAGGGCAGCGCCTGAAGCGCCACCCTGACGATTCGCCCCACGCTCACCCGGGCGTTGCGCGCCTGGCGGGTGATACGAGTACGGAGCTCCGACGGTACGCGGAAAGAAACCTGGCGGGACCGGGTGGTCTCCAGGGAAGGACGGGAGTCGTCGTAACGATCGAGAGCGAGACGGATCGCCTCGCTCAAAGTGCTGAGACCGGTCCGATGCTGGAAGGCGACCACCTCGGAGTGAAGCTTCGGGGGAAGCGACACGGTGATCAGGCTTTCGCTCGGGGTTTCGGTTCGGTTCGTCACGTTGCGGTCAACTCTTGATGACGAGTGATAGGTAAAACCTGCGCTTGCGCAAGAGGAAACTTTCATGTCGCCGGAACGTCTCCGACGACGCGTGAAAAATCCTCCGCGCGTCCGCATCGTAAACATGAAATCGATACGGCCGCGGAGCGGACGCGTGGTTGACCGAAGCGATGCGCACGGACAGGATGCCGGCATGGACGATCCCGCGCACGCATCCGAAGAAGCCGCGCCGGGCGAGTGGCGGAAACTCGCCGCCCTCGCGGCCGCGAGCGGCGTCTTCGGCCTGCTATCATTGGTCGCGGCGCATTTCGGCGGCGACAGCTCGCCGTGGGCGCTCGCCCTCGTCGGCGCCTCCTGCGTCACCGGCGGATGGGACGCCGCGATCGATGGCTGGGCCGCCCTCCGGCAGCGGCGCATCGACGTCCACCTGCTGATGATCGTCGTGGCGGTCGGCGCCTGGATCGTCGGCGCCCAGGCCGAAGGCGCGCTGCTGCTTTTCCTCTTCTCGACCGCCGGCGCGATCGAACATTACGCGATGGACCGCACCCGCGGGGCCATCGACGCCCTCCTCGACAAGTCGCCCAAACATGCCCGCCGCCTCGGCCCGGATGACGTCGAAACCGAGGTGCCGGTCTCGGCCCTCCGACCTGGCGACCGCGTCGCCATCCTGCCCGGTGAACTCGTGCCGGCGGACGGCAAGGTGCTGTCCGGCGAGAGCGCGGTGGATGAATCCAACCTCACGGGAGAAGCCAAACCGGCCTCGAAACAGGCCGGATCCGAGGTCGCCGGGGGGACGCTGAACTCCTGGGGCCGCCTGATCGTCGAGGTGACCCGCGGAGAAAAGGACAGCTCCCTCCAGCGCATCGTCCGGCTCATCCGCGAAGCCCAGGAGAGCAAAGCGCCCGCGCAAAGGGCCATCGACCGATGGGGCGACGGCTACGCCCTCTTCACCCTGTCGGCCGCCGCCGTCTTCTATCTCTACCTACGCCTGACGACGCCGGCTGACGCCGTCGGGCAGGCCGCCCCGCTCTACGGCGCGATGACGCTGCTGGTGGTGCTGAGTCCTTGCGCCTTGGTCCTCTCCGTACCTTCTGCGGTCCTCGCGGCCATCGCCGCCGGCGCCCGGCAAGGCATCCTCTTCCGCGGCGGCGCCGCCGTGGAACGTCTGGCCGACGTGGACTGCGTCTGCTTCGATAAGACCGGCACGCTGACCGCCGGCGTCCCTGAGGTGGCGGCCCTGGAAGTCTTCCCGGCGGACGCCGACCGCGGACGCGCCTTGAGCGCCCTGCAGACCTTGGAGGCCGCGACCACGCATCCCTTCGCCGCCGGGGTCGTCCGCGCCTGCCAGCTCGCCGGCGCCCGCCTCCTGCCCGTCCAAGGGCTTTCGAATTCCCCCGGCCAAGGCGTCTCCGGCACGGTCGCCGGCGCCCGCTGGAGCGTGGGTACCCGTGAATTCGTCGGCGGAGCTTCGCTGCCGGCGGCGGCGGTGCCGGCCGGAGCCATCGTCAGCGAGGTCTGGGCCTCCGACGGGACCGTCACGGTCCGCGCCACGCTCGTCGACCGGATCCGGGAAGCGAGCCGCCCCACCCTCGCCGCCCTGCACGCGGCGAAGATCCGCACGGTCATGCTCACCGGCGACCGCGAAGAGGCGGCCGCCGCGGCCGCGCAGCAGGTCGGCATCCAAGCCTACGCGGCGGCGCTCACGCCCGACGCCAAGATGGCCGCGATCCGCCGTTACTCCGCCGAAGGCCACGTGGTCGCGATGGTCGGCGACGGCGTCAACGACGCCCCCAGCCTGGCCGCGGCGGACGTCGCCGTCGGCATGGGCGGCCGAGGCAGCGATGCGGCGCTGGAGTCCAGCGACGTGGTGCTGATGGACGACCATTTGGAGCGCCTGGTCGATGCGATCGAACTGAGCCGCCGGGCCCGCCGGGCGATCCGCTTCAATATCATCATCTCGGTCGGCGCCGCCCTCGGGATGGCGGCCTACGTGATCTTCCGGGGCGCACCCCTGCCGCTCGCCGTCAGCGTGCACGAAGGCAGCACGGTCGTGGTCTGCCTCAACGGCCTGCGGCTGCTCGCGCACCGCCCGCGCCGGTGAACAAAAAGGCCCCCGGGCGAACCCGGAGGCCTTACTGACGGACCGCCGGAACGCTTAGCGCAGTTCCTTGCCGGCGCCGTCGAAGAGCTTGAACGCTTCGATGCTGTAGGTCGGGTCGGGCTTGGTGCCGAGGCGGACCTTGCAGGACTTCATGAGGTCGCGGAAGAACTCGCGGTCCTCGGTGATGATGCGCTCGAGATTGACGGGGTGGAGCAGGATGTTGATCTCCAGTTCCTTCTCGGGACCGGCGGCCTCGCGGAGGCGACGGATGACGCTGAGGAGCTTCCGCTGGATCTCGACGGAGACCGTGCGCGGGTTCTTGACGATGCCGCGTCCCTGGCAATGCGGGCAGGCCGTGTACATCGAGGTCGTGTTCGACTCCGTGTGGCGCTGACGCGTCATCTGGAGCACGCCCAGCGCGGAGATCGGCAGGATCTGGTGCTTGGCCCGGTCGTCCTCCATGGCGTCGCGGAGAGCCTCGAAGACCTTCTTCCGGTCCTTCGGGTTCTTCATGTCGATGGTGTCGATCATGATGAGGCCGCCGAGGTTGCGCAGCTTGATCTGGCGGGCCGCCTCGGTGACGGCCTCGAGATTGGCCTGGGTGATGAAGTTGCCGTCCTTGGCGCCGTCCTTGCCGCGGTGGCCGCCGGTGTTGACGTCGATGGCCGTGAGGGCCTCGGTCTCATCGATGACGATCTCGCCGCCGCTCGGGAGGGGGACGCGGCGCTGGAAGAGCTGCTCGATCTGGCGTTCGATGTTATAGCGCTCGAAGACCGGGATGGGGTCGGCGTACAGCTCGACGCGCGAGCGGGAGCGGGGGGACACTTCGCCGACGAGGTCCTGCACCAGCTTGAAGTCCTCGGGATTGTCGACGAGGATGCGGTCGACCTCCTCGGTCAGGAAGTCGCGGACGGTGCGCTCGATCAGGCCGGGCTCCTGGTAGAGGAGGACCGGGCGGCGGTCCGGGGCGTTGATCTTCTCGACGATGGCCTGCCAGCGCTTGAGCAGCATGTGCAGGTCACGGACGAACCAGCGGGCCTGCTTGCCCTCGCCGGCGGTGCGGATGATGACGCCCATGCCTTCGGGGATGGTCAGGGAGCGGAGGATGTCCTTCAGGCGTTCGCGCTCGGACGATTCCTCGATCTTGCGGGAGACGCCGCACGCGCCGCTGAACGGCATCAGCACCAGGTAACGACCCGGCAGCGCGATGTTGGTGGTCGAGCGGGGGCCCTTGGTGCCGATCTGGTCCTTGACGACCTGGATGACGATGTCGGAGCCGGCCGGGAAGAGCTGCGGGATGTCCTTGGCCTGGTAGCGGGCCTTGCGCTGCTTCTGTTCGGCGGACTCGTTGTCGCGGATGAACTCCACCTGCGAGTCATTGGCGGCCGGGAGCATGTCCCAGTAGTGGAGGAACGCGTTCTTCGGCTGGCCGATGTCGACGAAGGCGGCCTTGAGCCCGCCCTCGAGGTTCTGGACGCGGCCCTTGAAGATCGCGCCGACCATGCGGTTCTCGCCCTTGTGCTCGATCTCGAACTTGTCGAGGACGCCGTTGGTGAGGAGCGCGACGCGCTTCTCGAGCGTCTCGGCGTTGATGACCAGTTCGCGGTAGACCGCGCGGTCCTTGGAGAAGTGCTTCACGATGCGCTGCAGCAGCGGGAGCTCCTTGCGTCGCTTGGCCGCCTCGTCGGCCAGCTGGCGCTGGTCGATCGGGGAGGTCTGTTCGCCGCCTTCCGGCAGCTCGTCGTTGATATCTTCGGGTTCGGTATTTTCGGGCATCTCGGTCAGGCGGTTAAGCCGGTTGCCGGAGAGCCTCCGTCTTCGCCGCCACCGGCCGAATGCCGGTGAACGCTCTGGACTAGTCCAAGGAGCAGGAAACAGCTGAGTACGAAAGACCCTCCGTAGCTAAGGAAAGGAAGGGGGACCCCGGTGACGGGCATCAGGTCGATGTTCATGCCGACGTTGATCACGACGTGCGTGCCGAGCACGACCGCCGCGCCGATCGCCAACAAAGAGCCGAACCGATCCGTCGTCCGCGCCGCCGTGCGCACGACGCGCCAGAACAGCAGGACGAAGGAACCGATCACCAGGAAACCGCCGGTGAAGCCGATCTCCTCGGCCATCCCGGAAAAAAGGAAGTCATTGTGCGCCGCCGCTTCCGGCAGGTAGCCGAAGCGGGCCTGCGTGCCGTTGCCGACGCCCTGACCGCGGAAACCGCCGCGACCGACCGCGATGACGGCCTGGTTGACGTTCCAGGTGACGCCGAGCCCCTTCGGGTCGATGACGTCGGGGGCGACGAAGGACATGATGCGCTCGCGCTGGTAGTCCTTCAGCAGGAAGAACCAGGCCTCCGCCTCGTGCTGGCCGCGGATCGCGCGCACGGGGTCCTTGGACTGAGGGTTCGCCTTCGCATACTGGTCGATCTTGGCCGCGTATTCGGTCAGGTCGACGGCCACCACGCCAACCAGCAGGACGGCGGCGGCGCCGGCCACCAGGAAGAACCTGGTGGTCAGGCCGGCGACGAACAGCAGGATGAATGAAAGCGGCAGGTAGATGAGCGCAGAACCTAGGTCCGGCTGCACAAAAATCAAGACAAACGGGACCGCGGCGACCCCGAGGGCGCGCGCCACCGTACCCCAAGTCGCCCGGAAGGACCCGATCGGGGAACGCGCCAGCAAGGCCGCGAGGAAGACGAGCGCGCCGATCTTCGCGAACTCGGAGGGTTGGATCGAGAACGGTCCGAAATCCATCCAGCGTCGGGCCCCGTTGACGCTCCGGATGAAGTCCCCGAGGTTCGTCTTGGCCAGCGCGCAGAGCGAGACGGGCAGGAGCAGCAGGATGGTGCCGAGGTACAGGCGGCGGGCATGCCGTTGGATGAGCCGATAATCCAAGGCCGAGACCGCCCAGTAAGCGATCCAACCGATGACCACGAAGACGATCTGCGAACGGTAGAAAGTGGATTCGCGGGCGCTGCCGGCCGACTGGATCGCGACGATGCCGAGGGTGCTGAGAAACAGGATGATGACCACCTGGGTCCAGTCCGTCCGCCAGGCGAAGTTGGCGAAATTGTCCCACCAGACCGCGGCCGAAGACCGCTCATCGTCAAGGTGTCTGGACATGCCTTGAAGAAGCCCGCCCGAGGCTCCGAGGCAAGGCGAACCTCCCGAAAGGGCTTGCCGAAGGGGCCGGGTCGGCAAGGGTAAGGGCCCGGATTTCCGGTTTTCGCGACGACCATGCCTGTGGCAGCCGACCAAAGCATCCTCGCCGCCGTGGCGTTCTCCTCCGGAGCCATCGTGGCCTATGCGGTCGCGAAGTGGCGCGAAAACACCCTTGGGGCCGTCCGCGAGGCGCGGCTCCGCTCGGAAGTCGAGCTGGCCCGCCGCGAGGCCACCGTCGAGGCGGCCGAATTGCACGCCCAAGCCGAGGCCGAACAACGGTCTGCGGCCCGGGCGATGGCTGACGCCGAAGCCGCCGCCGCCGCTGCCGCCGATCTCGGGAGAGAGAACGCCCGACAACGCGACCACCTTCTCCGCGAACTCCAACGTCTTGCCAAGGTGACGCCGGAGGAAGCCCGCGCCCTGCTCCTTGACCATCTCCGGGAGGAATACGGCGAAGAGGCCCAGCACCTCCGTCGCGGCCTGCTCGACCAAGTCGAACAGGACATCGATGACGAAGCCCGCCGCACGCTGCTGTCGGCGATGCAGCGCCTGACCACCTCCACGACGCAGGACGCGACGGCCCTCTCCGTCTCGCTGCCGAACGAAGACATGAAGGGCCGCCTGATCGGCCGTGAAGGCCGTAATATCCGCACCTTCGAACAGACGACGGGCGCGACCCTGCTCATCGACGAAACCCCCGGCCTGGCGATGGTTTCCTGCTTCGACCCGGTCCGCCGCGAGATCGCCCGCATCGCGCTGGAACGCATCGTCAAGGACGGCCGCATCTCGCCGGCGCTGATCGAAGACAGCGTCCGTCTCGCGGGCGACGAAGTCGTGAAGCACGCTCGCCGCCTCGGTCGCGACGCCGTGCGCGATCTCGGCCTGCCGCCCATGGACGCCGCCGTCGAAGAACTGCTCGGCCGCCTGCACTTCCGCCTCTCTTCCAACCAGAACACGCTCGCGCACTCCGTCGAGGTCGCCCAGCTCTGCGCGATGCTCGCCGCGGAGATCGGCATCGACCCGGTACCCGCGAAACGCGCCGGTCTCCTGCACGACCTCGGCAAGGCCATCGAAGCCGAAGCCGGCTCGAGCCACGCGCTCGCCGGCGCCGCCCTGCTCCGCCGACTCGGCGAGGATGCGCGCGTCGTGAACGCCGTCGCCGCGCACCACCGCGAAGTCCCGGCCGAAAGCCTCTATGCTCCGCTGGTGATGATCGCCGACGCCGCCTCCGGCTCCCGCCCTGGCGCCCGCTCCTCCACCCTCGAGTCCTACGCCCAGCGCGTCCGCCGCCTGGAAGAGATCGCCCTGGCCTTCGAGGGCGTCCGGGAGGCCTACGCCTTCCAGTCCGGCCGCGAACTCCGGGTCATCGTGGACCCGGGTAAGGTCGATGACTTCGGGGCGACCGAACTCGCCCGCCGCCTCCGCCTGAAGGTGGAAGAGAGCCTTTCTTACCAAGGTACCGTCAAGATCGTGCTGATTCGTGAACAAAGGTTCACCGAAGAGGCCCGCTGAGGGACTTTCTTGTTGTTAAGCAAGAGGGGGTAGTTATTCACATGGGTTCCGGGAGTTCCTCCCGGGTCATTTCGGCACCCCAAGGAGGTTCGTCCTCCGTCACCAAGGGTCCGACAAACCGCGTCGCCACTCCACAACGGAGCGGCCGCATCATCCGGTCGGCCACAACGAAGGCCGCCCCAACATAAGCAACATGAGCCAAGAAGAAACCCAGGGCCAGGAGCACGTCTCCGCCCACCAGCCCGCCGCGGACGCAGGCGCCAATGAAGTCCGCACCCCCGCACCCCGCCTCAACGAAGCCAAGCTGGAGTCCGCCCACGCGGAACTCCCTCCGCTCTCCGTGATCGGGGCCTCGTCCGAACCCGCCGCCAAGCCCGGCACCATCACGGCCCCGAAGCAGTTCGGTCGTCGTGGTACGCCCCGTGGCGCCGCTCCCTCCGCCGCCAACGGTCAGGCTGCCCGGCCGGCCATCGGCGTCGTCGAAGATCCGTCGCAGTTGACCGAGAACCTCTCGGGTGACCGCACCCAGTCCGCCGCTCCGGCCCGCGAGGACCGTCCGCGCCGTGAACCGCGCCCGGAAGGCGAACGTGGCCCGCGCCGCGAACCCCGCGAACCGCGTCCCGAAGGTCTCGCCGAAGAAGGCCGCCAGCCCGGCATCCCGCAGGGCGACCGTCCTCGTCGCGAACCCCGCGCCGAAGGCGAACGTGGCCCGCGCCGCGAACCCCGCGAACCGCGTCCCGAAGGCGATCGCCCGCGCTCTGAAGGCGACCGCCCTCGCCGCGAAGACCGCCCGCGTCGTGAAGACCGTCCGCGCATCCAGATCGAGCCCGTCGTCATCCCGGTCCAGGCCCCCATCGGCTTCTGGGCTTCGCTGAAGCGCAAGCTCGCCACCCTGTTCGGCATCCCCGACAAGGCCGTCTTCGTGCCCTCCTCCCGTCCCTACGCGCCGCGCGGCGAACCCCGCGGCGAACGCTCCGACCGCGGTCATCGCGGCGGCCGTGGTCGCGGAGATTTCCGCGGCGGTTCCCGTGGCGGCCGTGACGGCTCGCGCGGAGGTCGCGGCGAATTCCGCGGCGACCGCGGTCCTCGCAACGGTCCTCGCGAAGGCTGAACATGACGGGGGCGCCAATCGGCGCCCCCGCTTCTTTTCCCCGACATGCTCCAGGTCGCGCGCATCCGCGGTGGTCACGAACTGAAAGGCTCGGTCCGCGCCGCGGGTTCCAAGAACGCCGCGCTGCCGCTGCTCGCCGCCTCGCTCCTCACGGCCGAGACGGTGACGCTGCGCAACGTGCCTGACCTGAGCGATGTCCGCTACATGGCCGAGATCCTCGGCCATCAAGGCGCGACGGTCACGAACCCGGAACCCGGCGTCTGGACGATCCGCGCCGCCCAGGTCTCGCCCCGCACGCCCTACGACCTCGTCCGCAAGATGCGCGCGTCGGTCTGCCTGCTCGGCTCGCTCGTCGGCCGGCTCCGCCAAGCGGAGATGGCCATCCCGGGCGGCTGCGTCATCGGTCCTCGTCCCATCGACCTGCACCTGAAGGGCCTCGAGGCCCTCGGCTGCGTCGTCACCGTCGAAGCCGGCCTGGTGTCGGTCGACGCTTCCCACGCCCGCGGCGCCACGGTCCCCATGGGCGGCCCGATGGGCAGCACGGTGCTCGGCACGGCGAACCTCGTGATGGCCGCCACGCTCACGCCCGGCGTCACGCACATCGAATGCGCCGCCCGCGAACCCGAAGTCGTCGACCTCTGCGCGATGCTCATCCAGATGGGCGCGAAGATCCGCGGCCACGGCACCGGCGTCATCGAGGTCGAAGGCGTCGCGTCCCTCCATGGCTGCGACCATACGGTCATCGCCGACCGCATCGAGGCCGGCACTTATCTCGTGGCCGGTGCGATCACGGGCGGCGACGTCACGGTCACGCACTGCGAGCCGGCGCACCTCACGGCCTTCCTCGACAAGCTCCGCGCAGCCGGCGTCCAGGTCGAGACCGGTCCCGACTTCATCCGCGCCCACGGCCGGCCGACGCGGGCCGTCGAAATCGTCACGGAACCCTACCCGGGGTTTCCGACCGACCTCCAGGCGCAGTTCATGGCGCTCCAGCTCCTCGTCGACGGCCGTAGCCCGATCACCGAGAAGATTTATCCGGCCCGCTTCATGCACGCGGCCGAGCTGCAACGCATGGGCGCCGACATCGCCATCGATGGCGCCACGGCGACCGTCGCCGGCGGCCGTCCGCTCTCCGGCGCGCCGGTGATGGCGTCCGACCTCCGCGCCTCGGCGGCCCTCATCCTGGCCGCGCTGGTCGCCAAGGGTGAGACCTGGGTCCAACGCCTCTACCATCTCGACCGCGGCTACGAACGCTTCGAGGAACGACTGCGCTCCTTGGGCGCCGACGTCGAACGCCTCCCCGCCTCCGCGTTGCCGAAAGGCTTCGCCGAGGACTGAGGGTTGCCAATTCGCCCCGACCCCGCACCTTGCGCCCATGGCCCGCCAGGATTCGCCCGATGACCCCCAGCCGCCCGCCGGCAAGGAAGCCCTGTCCCGCGCGAACCGCTCGCTCGACGCCGCCCTGCGTCCGCCGAAGCTCGACGACTTCGTCGGCCAGCAACGCACGGTCGAACGCCTGCGCGTGATGATCGGCGCCGCGCGCCGCGAAGGCCGCACGCTCGACCACATCCTCCTCCATGGCCCGCCCGGCCTGGGCAAGACGACGCTCGCGATGATCCTCGCCGAAGAGATGGGCCGCCCGATCCGCGTCACCTCGGGACCGGTGGTCGAGAAGGCCTCCGATCTCGCGGGCCTGCTCACGAGCCTGCAGGAAGGCGACCTGCTCTTCGTCGACGAGATCCACCGCATCCCGAAGACGGTCGAGGAGTTCCTCTACTCGGCGATGGAGGACTTCCGCATCGACATCATGATCGACCAAGGCCCGAACGCCCGCAGCGTCCGCCTCGATCTGCCGAAGTTCACGCTGGTCGGCGCGACGACCCGCACGGGCCTGCTCACCGCCCCGCTCCGCAGCCGCTTCACGCTGCAGACGCGCCTCGACTACTACACGCGCGAGCAGCTGCTCAGCATCGTGCGCCGCAACGCCGAACTGCTCAGCCTCGACATCGACCAAGGCGGCGCCGACGAGATCGCCCGCCGCGCCCGCGGCACGCCCCGCATCGTCAATAACCTCCTGCGCTTCACGCGCGACTACGCCCTCGAACGCGCCGGCGGCAAGGCGAACGCCGCCGTCACCGCCGCGGCCCTCGAACTCCTCGAGATCGACCAGCACGGCCTCGACGACATGGACCACCGCTTCCTCCGCGCGATGGCCGAGAAGCATAACGGCGGTCCGGTCGGCCTCAGCAGCATCGGCGCCGCCATCGGCGAAGACGCCCACACGCTCGAAGAAGTCCACGAGCCTTTCCTCGTGCAGGAAGGCTACGTCGTCCGCACCCCGCAAGGGCGCGTCCTGGCCCCGAAAGGCTGGCTGGCCGTGGGCCTGCAGCCGCCTTCGTTCTGAGGACGGCGTTCTGACGCTGGACAACGGCGTTTTCCCTCGGCTAAGGTCGACCCCTCAAAGCCATGGCAAAACGTTGGGTCATCAAGCTCGGTTCCGGCCTCCTCACCCGCAAGGACGGCAAGGTCGACCGCGTCCAGATCGGCCGCATCGTCGATCAGGTCGCCGGCCTGCATCAGCGCGGCATCCAGGTCGTGCTGGTCACCTCCGGCGCCGTCGCCGCGGGCATGACCGCCATGGGCCTAGAGAAACGTCCGAAGGAAGCCCGCGAACTCCAGGCCTGCGCCACCGTCGGCCAGCCCGAGCTGATGTCGGAATACGGCAAGCACCTCCGCCGCCACCAGCTGCTGGGTTCGCAGATGCTGCTGACCTACTGGGACCTCGACAGCCGCGCATGCACGCGCAACGCCCGCGCGACCCTCGACCTCCTCCTTTCCCGTAAGCGCTTCGTTCCCATCATCAACGAGAACGACGCCATCGCCGACGAAGAGATCAAGGTCGGCGACAACGACCGCCTCTCCGCCCACGTCGCCGCCCTCGTCGGCGCCGACCTGCTCGTCATCCTTTCCGGCATCCAGGGCCTGATGACGAAGTCCGACGGCACCGGCGACCTCATCCCTTCCGTCCGCAAGATCGACGACTCCGTGCGCGCCCTCGCCGGCGGCGCGGGCTCCGAACGCAACGTCGGCGGGATGGTCACGAAGCTGCTCGCCGCGGAGATCGCGGCCGAAGGCGGCGTCGACACGGTCATCGCCAGCGGCCGTCGTGAGAAGGTCCTGCTCGAACTCGCCGACGGCCAGAAGCTCGGCACGCGCTTCTCGCTGAAGAAGAAATGAGCGACCTCCTCCAACGCGTGACGGAGATCGCCCGCACGGCCAAGAAGGCCTCGCGCGCCCTCGCCCTCGCTCCGACCGCCGTCCGCGACGCCGCCCTGCGCGCCGCCGCCCAGGCCCTCCGTGCCGACGAAGCCGCCATCCTCGAGGCCAACGTCAAGGATCTCGCCGCCGCCAAGGCCAAGGGCCTCACGGACGCGATGACCGACCGCCTGCGCCTCGACCACGCCCGCCTTGAAGATATCGCGGTCGCCTGCGAGGCCGTCGCGAAACTCCCCGACCCCGTCGGCGAAGTCACCGAGGATTGGACCCGCCCCAATGGCCTGCGCATCATCCGTCGTCGCGTGCCGATCGGCCTCGTCGCCATCATCTTCGAATCGCGCCCCAACGTCACCGTCGACGCCGCCGCCCTCTGCCTGAAGTCCGGCAACGGTTGCGTGCTCCGCGGCGGCAGCGAAGCGATCCACACGAACATCGCGCTGTCGAAGTCGTTCGCGACCGGCCTGCGCGCCGCCGGCCTGCCCGCCGAAGCCGTCACGCTCCTGCCCTTCACCGACCGCGAAGCGGTGCCCGCCCTCGGCTCCCTGCGCGGCATCGTCGACATCATCGTCCCCCGCGGCGGCCCCGGCCTCATCGAGGCGGTGGTCAACTCCGCCAAGGTCCCCGTCATCAAGCACGACGCCGGCATCTGCCACGTCTACGTCCACGCGCAGGCCGACCTCGCGATGGCCGAACAGATCGTGCTCAACGCGAAGTGCCAGCGCCCCAGCGCGTGCAACGCCCTCGAGACCCTGCTCGTCGACGCCGCCGTCGCCCAGCAGTTCCTCCCGCAGATGGCCGCGGCGCTCGCCGCCAAGAAGACCGAAGTCCGCGCCTGCGCGCAGTCGCGGCCGCTCATGCCCGGCGCCCAGGCCGCGACCGAACAGGATTTCCGCACCGAGCACCTCGGGCTCATCCTCAACGTGAAGATCGTCGCCGGCCTCGCCGAGGCGGTCGCCCACGTCGAGGACTACGGTTCACACCACTCCGACGCCATCATCACGGCGGACGAGTCCGCCGCCCGCTCCTTCCTCGCCCAGATCGACAGCGCCTGCGTCTATTGGAACGCCAGCACCCGCTTCACCGACGGCGGCGAGTTCGGCTTCGGGGCCGAAGTGGGCATCTCCACGGACCGTCTGCACGCCCGTGGACCCATGGGGATCCGCGAATTGACCACCTGGAAGTTCGAAATCGTGGGCCAAGGCCAGGTTCGGGGTTAATTTGGGTCGGTTTTCCGTTTGACAGACCCCCTCCCGAAAACCTTTGTTACCCTTCCTTTTGGCTACCGGGGTGGTAGCTCAGTTGGTTAGAGCGCCGCACTGTCACTGCGGAGGTCACGGGTTCGAGTCCCGCCCATCCCGCCAGCCAAAAGGGTTTACTTTCCGACCGGTCCGCCGGTCCGGAAAGGACTGCCCGGACGCCGTCACCGGACCGCCACCCGGCGTTGGCGGGACTGTGCATCCTTTTTGCTTCCCCCTCCGTGCCGAGTGGACAGAAATCACTCACCCATGAGCAAGAAAGTCCTGATCATCGGCGCCGGCGGCGTCGGCAACGTCGTCGCCCACAAGTGCGCCATGAACTCCGAGTCCTTCTCGGAAGTCATGCTGGCTTCCCGGAACGAGAACAAGTGCAAGGCCATCGCCGCCGACGTCAAGGCCGCCACGGGCCGCACGATCCGCACGGCCGCCGTCGATGCGGACGACGTCAAGGCCACGGTCGCCCTGATCAAGTCCTTCGGCGCCGACCTCCTCATCAACGTCGCCCTGCCCTACCAGGACCTCCACCTGATGGACGCCTGCCTGCACGCCGGCATCCATTACGTCGACACGGCCAACTACGAGCCGCCGCACCTCGCGAAGTTCGAATACTCCTGGCAGTGGGCCTACCGTGAGCGCTTCGAGAAGGCCGGCCTCACCGCCCTCCTCGGTTCGGGCTTCGACCCCGGCGTGACCAACGTCTTCTGCGCCTACGCCCAGAAGCACCTCTTCGACACGATCGAGACGATCGACATCATGGACGCCAACGCCGGCGACCACGGCTACAAGTTCGCCACGAACTTCAACCCGGAGATCAACATCCGCGAGATCACCCAACGCGGCCGCTTCTGGGAGAAGGGCGAGTGGAAGGAGACCGACCCGCTCTCCGTGAAGTGGGTGTACGACTACCCGGTCGTCGGCCCGAAGGACAGCTACCTGCTCTACCACGAGGAACTCGAGTCCCTCGCGATCAACATCAAGGGCCTGAAGCGCATCCGCTTCTTCATGACCTTCTCCGAGAACTACCTCACGCACCTGCGCGTGCTCGAGAACGTCGGCATGACCCGCATCGACCCGGTCGACTTCCAGGGCCACCAGATCGTCCCGATCCAGTTCCTGAAGGCGCTCCTCCCCGACCCGGCCTCGCTCGGCCCGCGCACGAAGGGCAAGACCTGCATCGGCTGCGAGATCACGGGCGTCAAGGACGGCAAGCCCCGCAAGGTCTTCATCTACAACGTCTGCGACCACCAGGAATGCTACGCCGAGGTGAAGTCCCAGGCGATCAGCTACACGACCGGCGTCCCGGCCGCCATCGGCGGCGCGATGCTCGCCGGCGGCCAGTGGCTCAAGCCCGGCGTCTGGAACATGGAAGAGATGAACCCGGACCCGTTCATGGACGAGCTCAACAAGCGTGGCCTGCCCTGGCACGTGAAGGAACTCCCGGTCGCCTGAACGACCGCCACGTAAGCCCGCTGCCAAGCGGGCTTTTCGTTTGCGCCGCCCCCCGACCCTACCAACTTCAACGCCGTGTCCGACGCCCTCACCGAAGCCTTCCGGAAAGTCGACCTGAGCCAGGTCCCGAGCCCTTGCCACGTCCTCCATCGAGGCCTGCTGGAACAGAACCTCCGCATCCTGCGCTCCGTGATGGACCGCTCGGGCGCCAAGGTCCTCCTCGCGCTCAAGGGCTTCGCGCAGTTCAGCGAGGCGAAGCTGATCGCGAAGTACCTCGCGGGCACGACTGCCAGCGGCATCAACGAGGCGCTCCTCGGTCGCGAAGAATTCGGCGGCGAAGTCCACGCCTACTCGCCGGCCTTCAAGGACGAGGAGTTCGCCCATCTCCTCCGCGTCGCCGACCATATCTCGTTCAACTCGCCCACGCAGTGGCGGCGCCACAAAGCCGCCGCGCTGGCCGCTGGCCGTAAGATCTCCTTCGGCCTGCGCGTCAACCCGGAGCACGCCGAGGTCGACGTCGAGCTGTACAACCCCTGCGCCGCCGGCTCCCGCCTCGGCACCCTCCGCTCGGAGATCAAGTCGGCCGACGACCTCGCCGGCCTCGAGGGTCTCCATTTCCACACGATGTGCCAGCAGGGCTCCGACGTCCTGGAACGCACGGTCGCGGCCTTCGAGGCGAAGTTCGGCGAATTCATCCCGCAGCTGAAGTGGGTCAACTTCGGCGGCGGGCACCACATCACCCGCGAGGGCTACGACCTCGAGCGCCTGATCCGGATCATCACGGGCTTCCGCCAGCGCTGGGGCCAGCACATCCAGGTCTACCTCGAACCCGGCGAAGCCATCGGCATCGGCACCGGCGTCCTGGTGGGCACGGTCCTCGACCTCGTCCACAACGGCGTCGACATCGCCATCATCGACATCTCGGCGACCAACCACATGCCGGACACGTTGGAGATGCCTTATCGCGCCGACATCATGGACGCCGACCTGCCGGGCAAGCTGCCGCACACCTACCGCCTCGGCAGCGTGACCTGCCTCGCCGGCGACGTCATCGGCGACTACTCCTTCGCCGCGCCGCTCCGGATCGGCCAGCGCCTGGTGTTCATGGACATGTCGCACTACACCTTCGTGAAGAACACCACCTTCAACGGGGTGCCTCTGCCGGCGATCGCCAGCTTCGATCCGGCGGCCGGACAGGTCCAGGTCGTCCGACGCTTCGGCTACGCCGATTACAAGAACCGCCTGTCCTGAGCGGGGCTAGGTCTTGACCCCCGGAAGGGCTCGGGCAAGATGGTCGTCAACCGACCACATGAAGCCTCGCGAAATCATCATCCTCCTCCTGGCCGCCGCCTTCGGCGCCATCGCCATCGTCACGTGGAACGGCGAGGAAGAGGCCAAGCAGCAGACCGCCAAGGCGCTCGCCGACCTGAGCAAGACCAAGGAAGACGCCGCCAAGGCCGCCGCCGAACACAAGGCTGCCCAGGAAAAAGCCGCCCAGGAACTCGCCAAGTCCAAGGCCGACGCCGAAGCCGCCAGCAAGCAGGCCGCCGATGCCCTCGCGAAGGCGAAGGCCGACGCTGCCCAGACGGTCGCCGACCTGGCCAAGGCCAAGGAAGACGCCGCCAAAGCCGCCGTGAAGGCCGCCGAACTCGAAAAAGCCAAGAACGACGCCGCCGCCCGCGTCAACGAACTCAACGCCGAACTCGCCAAGCTCCGTGACGGCTCCGAACTGAAGGAAGCGATCGCCAGCCGCAAGAAGGCCGAAGCCGACCTCGAAGCCGCCTCCGCCGCCCTCCGCGAAGCGAACGCCAAACTGGCCGCCGCCCTCGCGCGCATCGCCGAACTGGAAGAAGAGAACCGCCGCCTCCGCGAGCAGCCGCGCGGCACGCCGAACACTTCGCCGAACTACCGCGTGCTCTGAGCGCCGGCCCAAACCGACCGATCAGCCCGACCTGCCGGTCGGGCTTTTTCGTGCCTAGGCGAAGACGCGCCGGAGTCTGGCGAGCAAGGCCGGTCGTGACTTCGGTTTCAGGTCATGCTCCCAGAGCCTCAGGACCTGCCAGCCCGCGCGGCGCAGCCGCCGCGTGTCACGACGGTCCCGTGCCCGGTTCCGCCGGAACTTCGCCCGCCAGAAGGCGGCGTGGCCCCGCGGGCGCGTCCCATGCCGCGGACAGCCGTGCCAGAAGCAACCGTCGACGAACACCGCGAGGCGCCGGACAGGGAACACGAAGTCGGGCCTGACCTGGAAACGTTCGCCGCCGGCGGCGCGACCGCGGACGACCTGCTGCCGACGCCAGCCGGACCAGCCCTCGGCCCGCAGCAGCTTCGCCAAGGCCTGCTCGGTCGTCACGTTACCGCGGCCGCGGACCTTGGCCATGAGGGCGCTGCGCTCGGCGCGGGTATAGATGTCCGCCATGTCATATCATGGATAGGAAAAAGCCCGGACCGCAAGGTCCGGGCTGGCCGGCGACGCCGCCAAAGGGAGAGGGCCGGCCTCCCGGCCGGCCCTCGAAGCACATCCCTGCCTGTCCTAGCCTCAGTAGTTGAACTGGAGCTGGAGCGCGACGCGGCGCGAAGCGGAGATGACCTCGGGACGCGTGGTGCTCGTGTTGGAGCGTTCGTCCGAGAGCGTATACTGGAGCTGCAGCTCGACTTCCTTGCGCCACTGCCATTCGAAGCCCAGGTCGAGCTCGTTGACGACCATCTTGGGCGCGTTGGTGGCGAACTTGCGGGCGCCGTCGAAGTAGTTCCAGCGGACGTAAGGGATCAGTTCGGACTGTTCGCCGTACTTATGCCGGTAGTTCACCATGACGTAGCCTCCGGTGAGGTGCTGCGTGGTGATGGCGGTACGGGCGTCGTTCAGCTGGGGCCCCTGGCCGGTGGTCCACTCCGCTTCGATGCCCCACGGCTGCGGGTACATGATGAAGGTGACGGCGGCGCGGCGGTCGACGAAGCCGTCGGAGAGGTCCCGGCGGTCGTTGGCGTTGATGTTGTTCTCGAGGGTCGTGAGGGAGACGCCTCCGAGGCCCGTGACGGTCGTGGCGGCGGTACCTACCTTGAAACGGCCGGCATAAGCACCGATGCCCGCTTCATACATCTGTCCGCTGGCGGCGACCCAAGGCTTGCTATAGCGCACGAGGCTGTGGACCTCGCCGTTGTTGTCAGCCTTGTTGAGGCCGGCGCCGCTGTAGAAACCAGCGGTGAACACGCCGTAGTCGCCGGATCCCTTGAAACCGTCCTTGACGAGGCTCTTGAAGAGGGCGCGGTCCTCGGTGTTGGCGTACATGTAGTAGATACCCTGGTCGCGTTCGCCTTCGACCGCCGAGTTCAGGGCTTCCGGACGTTCCATCGTCAGACGGTTCTGGGAGGACTGGAGGTTCACCCAGCCGTAGGGCACCTTCGAGACGCCGGCGCGGATGCGATGCTCCTTGGCTTCGTCGAGCGCGATGTCGGCGTAGATGTCGCGGGTCTGCAGGCCGAAGTTACGGGAGGAACCGGAGTCGACGCTGGCGGCGACGTCCCACTGGGTGTAGAGGTAGACGCGGCCGAAGTCACCGGAGAGCTTGAAGCGGCCTCGGCGGATGATCAGGGACTGGTTAGGGTCGACCGAGCGGTCGGCGGGCAGGCCGCCGGTGAGATAGGCCGCGTCGTTGAGCTGCTCGGTGTGACGGAACTGGGTGTAGCCGTCGATGGAAAGCTTCTCGTACCAGGCAGCCTCCTTGGGGCCGGAGCGGAGGTTGACGATGGCGGCCTGCTCGAGAGCCTGGGCGCGCTCTTCGGCGGTGATGATCCCCTTCTTGACCAGGAGGTCGAGGGCGGGATTCCGCTCGGCGGCGGATGCGGTGAGTGCGCAACCGATGGAGGCGGCGGCAACGAGGAACTGCTTGATGCGGTGGTTCATGAGAAGGTGCGAATGCGACGGCATCCTCTCATGCGATTGTTACGGTTTCGTGGCTAACGGGGTAAGACCCCGCAACACCCCTATGGGTGACTTAGCCCAGAAAAGGGGCCAATCCGGCGAAAACATCCGCAAACACAGGCTTCCAGCCCAACTCCGAGCGGATCCGGCCCGTCGCCACGATCCGGCTGGGCTGCGTCCGGCCGCCTTTCGCCACTCGGGGACCCGCCGGCGCGCTCGGATCGAACACCGGAGCGGACTGACC
>JBDKIN010000090.1:0-8950 GCA_039797095.1 Verrucomicrobiota bacterium | reverse complement strand
CCTCTCGTTCGTCGCCGAGCCCGGCCAGCGCATCGCCATCGCCGGCGCGACGGGCGCAGGCAAGTCCGCCCTGCTCTCGCTCATCCCCCGCTTCTACGACCCGCGCGCGGGGCGCGTCACGTTGGACGGACACGACATCCGCCGCCTGCCGCTGCCCGAACTCCGCCGCCAGGTCGGGATGGTCTTCCAGGAGAACTTCCTGTTCTCCAACACGATCGCGGCGAACATCGCTTTCGGGCATCCCGAAGCCACGCAGGAACGCATCGAACGGGCCGCGCGTATTGCCGGCGCCCATGACTTCATCACGGCGCTGCCTGAGGGTTACGAGACGTTCCTCGGGGAAGGCGGCGTGAACCTTTCGGGCGGCCAGCGCCAACGCATCGCCATCGCCCGCGCCCTGCTCCTCGAACCGACGGTGCTCCTCCTCGACGACCCGACCTCGGCCATCGACCCTGAGACGGAGAAGGAGATCATGGAGGCGATGGAAGCCGCGATGGCCGGTCGCACGACCTTCATCGTCGCGCACCGCCTGAGCACCCTCCGCCGGGCCGACCTCATCCTCGTCCTCGACCGCGGGCGCCTCGCCCAGGTCGGCACGCACGCCCAGCTGATGGCGGAAGACGGCCACTATCGCCGGGCGATCCTCGTCCAATCGGAAGGAGCCCCCGCATGAGCAAGCCGCCCCTCGAGATCGCGGTCCGCCGCCTGCGGCCAGACGAAGAAGAACCGGACCGTCTGCCCCTGCGCTGGTCGACCATCACCCGGCTCCTCGCTTTCACCAGCCCCCATCGCCTGCAGCGCAACACGCTGCTCGTCCTCTGCGTCTTCCGGGCGATGGCCCTGCCGGGCCTCGCCTGGCTCGTCGGCTCCATCATCAAAGGTCCGGTCCAGGCCGGCGACGGAGCCGCGACCTTCCGGGCCCTCGCCCTCTTCACGGTCTTCTTCGTCGTCGCCGACGTCGCGCTCTACTGGCGCATCCGGCTGGCGCACCAGATCGGCGAGAACGTCCTCCGCGACCTCCGCGACCGCCTGATGGCGCACCTGCTCACGCAGCCGCTCTCGTTCTTCCACGCGCGCCGCCACGGCAGCCTGATCAGCCGCATGGTCTCGGACATCGAGGCGATGCGTAACGGCGTCCAGAACAACTTCTTCATCTCCTTCGTCTCGTTCGGCCAGATGACCTGCGCCGCGGCGCTGATGCTCCTGGCCAACCCCCGGCTCTTCCTCGTCCTGCTGGCCATCGTGCCCTGCCTGCTGCTCGTCCACGCCTTCTTCCGCGGCAAGATCCTCCATGCCTCCCGCGTGCAGCAGGAGACCTTCTCCCGCGTGACCTCGGCGCTCGCCGAGACGGTCCAAGGCATCCGCGTCACGCAAGGCTTCGCCCGCGAGGACACCAACGCCGGCATCTTCACGCGCCTCGTGCGCAGCCTGGCCGGCAACGTCGTGAAGACGGCCAGCCTGACTTCGCTCTACCTGCCGCTGCTGGAACTCAACGCCCATGGCTTCATGGCCGCGCTCATCGGCGTCGGCGGCTGGGCCGCCCTCTCCGGCACCGGCACAGGCCTGGGCGACCTGGTGACGTTCTTCTTCCTCGCCGACCTGTTCTTCTCGCCGATCACGATCATCGGGACGCAGCTCTCCGAAGCGACCCTCGCGATGGCCGGCGCGGAACGCTATTTCCGCGTGCTCGACACGGCGCCGGCCTGGACGGACAAGCCGGGCGCGACCGCCTGCCCCCGCCTGAGCGGACACGTGGAATTCCGCGACGTCGGTTTCGCCTACCTCCCGGATCGGCCGGTGCTGCACGAGATCTGCTTCACCGCCCGACCGGGGCAGGTCATCGCGCTCGTCGGTCATACGGGCTCCGGCAAGTCGACGATCATCGGCCTGCTGGCAAAGTTCCAGCTGCCGCTAGCGGGTCAGGTGCTCGTCGACGGGCACGACCTCGCCGACCTGCGCCAGGACACCCTCCGCCGCCAGATGGGCTTCGTCTTCCAGCAGAACTTCCTGTTCGCCGGCACGATCGCCGACAACGTGAAGGCCGCCCGCCCCGAGGCGACCGACGAGGAGATCCGGCAGGCCTTCCGCGACCTCGACTGCCTCGACCTCATCGAAGCCCTGCCGGAAGGAATCCACACCCCTTGCTCGGAGAAAGGCCGCGGCCTTTCGATGGGCCAGCAGCAGCTGGTGGCCTTCGCCCGCGCCCTGCTGGCCGACCCGCGCATCCTCGTGCTCGACGAAGCCACGAGCGCGGTCGACACGCTGACCGAAGCCCGCCTCCAGGTCGCGCTGACGCGCCTGATGAAGGGCCGCACCAGTTTCGTGGTCGCGCACCGCCTCAGTACCATCCGCCGGGCCGACTGCGTCCTGGTGTTGGACGCCGGACGCATCGTCGAACGCGGCACGCATGACGAGCTGCTCGTCAAGCAAGGCGCGTACGCCGCGCTGCACCGCGACTTCCTCAGTTCGACGACCTGATCCGGCTCACTTGACCGCGGGCGCGTCGCCGAACTTCGGACGGACCGGACGGCCCTTCACGGAGTCCGCATCCTTGGCAGGCTCGTCGTCGATCGCCGTGGTCGGGAAAGCCGGCGCCAGGCCCTTGGCCTGCACCGGGGCGTAGAGATCGCCGACCGGAGAGCGACGGAAGACCTCGGCCTGAAGATACTGGTACGTCGGGACGCCCTCGCGTGCCTTGACCGCGAGCGAGAGTTCGAGGCGGACGGCCTGGCTGACCGGACCCCCGCTGAAACGCACGCCCTTGGCGGGACCAAGGACCGCCAGCGCCACGCCCGTCGGCTCCTGATGGACCGGCAGTTCCCAGGTGTCGGCGGCCAGATCCGGCGGCAAGAGCACCACCAAGGTACGGACGGGACCGCCGGGATTACCCGGATAGACCAGGCGACGACGCCAGAGCGGCCAATATCGGCGGCCGGCTTCGTCCAGAACTTCCGTCCCGCCGGGGCCGTCCACGACCAGCATCCGTTCCTTCAAGAACGCCACCTCGGCTGGGGTGAACTCGGCACGCACCGCGCCGACGCGTCGCACGGGGCCTTCGTCGGGCCGGACGTCCGCGTGCACGAGCAGGACGACCTCGAGAGGACCCGCGACACGATGGTCGATCCAGGCGATGACGCCGTAGGGCACCGCCGTCATGGCTGCCGCGAGCAGCAGGCCGCCGCCCAACGCCCGGCCGAAGTCGTGACGTTCACGCAAGGCGACCAGCAGGCCCGCGCCGGCGAAACCCGCGGCATGCACCGAGATATCGATACCTAAGGTCCACTGCGCGGACAGGAAATCGTCGGGCTGGCCGAACCAACGCAGCCGGAAGAACATCAGGACGACCCAGAGGGTGCCCGCGGTCGCGCCGAGCAACGGCGCATAGCGCGCGCCGGCGCGCACATACATGCCGGTGAGCAAGGCCGAGAGGCCCGAGGCGAAGAGTCCGCCGAAAAAAGCCTGCTTGAGCGAAGCCACGCCCGTGAGGGCGGCGGCGATCACCAGGAAAGCCCAGGTGAACCAATACGTCAGCGCATAGGTCTTCATTCCCCGACCACCGTGCCCGGAGGCACGATCGCGCCCTTCTTGACGACGATCACGCCGTCACGGACGAACAAGGCCTCGGTCTCCCACTTCTCCGGCAGGCCCGTGGGCGCCAGACGGCAGCCTTCGCCGATGCGCGCGTTCTTGTCGATGATCGCGTTCCGGATGAGGCAGTTGGGGCCGACGCCGACGTCGGGGCGGCCGAGGGAGTTGTTACGGGCAAGGTCATGCGGACGCTCGAAGGCGTCGGCGCCCATCATCACGACGTTCTCGAGACGGGAACCGCCGCGGATGACGGAGCGCACGCCGATGACGCAGCGGTTGAGTTCGGAGTCGTCGACGATCGCCCCGTCGGCCATCAGCACGCGGGAAGAACGGGCGCCGTTCAGCTTGGCCGGCGGAAGGTAACGGGAGTGGGTGTACACGGGGTTCTGGCCGTCGAAGAAGTCGAACGGCGGCACCGGGTCGGTGAGGGTCAGGTTGCACTCCCAGAAGGAGCCGACCGTACCGATGTCTTCCCAGTAACCGTCGAACACGTAGGCCATCATGCGCTTCGAAGCGAGGAGCCCGGGGATGACTTCCTTGCCGAAGTCGGTCTGGGTGTGGTCCGCGAGGGCTTCGCGCATGACCTTGCCGGAGAAGAGGTAGATGCCCATCGAAGCCAGGCAGTAAGGCTTGTCCGACTTGTCGGAGAGACGGGCGCGGGCGTTGCCGCCGAGCACCAGGGAGGAGATGACCGCCGGATCCTTCGGCTTCTCGACGAACTCGACGATACGCAGGTCGGCGTTGACGCGCATGACCCCGAGGGCGGAGACCTGGTCGGAAGGCATCGCCTTGGCGGCGATGGTGACGTCGGCGGCGTTCTCCATGTGCTGGCGGGCGAGCTCGTCGAAATCGAGGCGGTAGAGCTGGTCGCCGGAGAGGATCAGCACGAGGTCCTCGTCCTTGAGGTCGTAGTGGTGCAGGTTCTGGCGGACCGCGTCAGCCGTGCCCTGGTACCAGGTCTCCTTGTCGCCGGTCTGCTCGGCGGCGAGGATGTCGACGAAGCCGCGGCCGAAACCGTCGAACTTATAAGTCTGCTGGATGTGCTTGTGCAGGGACGCCGTGTTGAACTGCGTCAGCACGAAGATCTGGTTGAAGCCCGAGTTGAGGCAGTTGCTGATCGGGATGTCGACGAGGCGGTAGTTGCTCGCGAGGGGCACCGCCGGCTTGCAGCGGTCCTTGGTCAGAGGGTACAGGCGGGAGCCACGGCCGCCCCCCATGATGATGCTGATGACGCGAGGAAGGGAGGGCATGGCGGGATGTCCTACCTTCCCTCCGGTGGCGGACGCCCTCAAGCGGAAAAGGTCGAATGGCGGCTTGAAGACCACGAGTTCACGGGGTTGCATCGCCTCCCGCATGGCTTTCGCCTTCCACATCCTCGGCACCAGCAGTTCCGGCAACTGCTCCTTGCTGGAGGTCGGCGGCGCGCGGGTGATGCTGGATGCCGGCTTCCAAGGGCCGCGGCTCGAAGCCTCCTTGCAGAAGCTCGGCATCGAGGCCCGGGCCCTGGATGCCGTGTTCATCACGCACGAACACTCCGACCACTGCGTCGGCCTGCCTGCCCTGCTCCGCCAGAATCCGCGACTCAAGGTCTTCGCCAACCGCGAGACCGCCCGCCGCATCAAGGACTCCTTCAAGTCGCAGCCCGACTGGCAGCTCTTCGAGACCGGCACGACGTTCGAGTTCAAGGGACTGCAGGTCACCGCGATCCCGATCCCGCACGACGCCGCCGACCCGGTCGGCTTCGCCTTCGACCTCCCCGCCGAGGACGCGCGTCCGGCGAAACGCCTCACTTGGCTGACCGACCTCGGCCACGTGACCCCGGTCGTCCGCCACCATGTCGCCCTCGCCGACATCCTCGTGCTCGAGGCGAATTACGACGACGAGATGCTCGACCTCTCCAAGCGGCCGATCTCCCTGAAGCAGCGCATCCGCGGCAACTTCGGCCACCTCTCCAATACGCAGACCAAGGACCTGCTCGTCGGCCTGCGCGAATGGCAGGCGACCGAGCTCTACCTCGGCCACCTCAGCAAGGAGTGCAACCGCACCGTCATCGTCGACGCCCTGATGAACGAAGTGCGCGACCGCAAGACCGACCTCCGCGTGACGGTGGTCGATCCTCTCGAGGACAATCCGGTCAGCCTCTGGTGAGGCTTACTTCGTCGGCGGCGCCGGGATGTCGTCGGCCGCGGGCGGCGTGGGCACGGTGCCCTCGGAGCGGATGACGGCGCTCTCGGCGACCGCACGGGCCAGACGCTTGACGGCGGCGCCGCAGGTCGGCGAAGCCGGGTTCATGTCCTGGGCGGCCAGCCAGGCGGCCAGAGCCGCGGCTTCGGCGCCTTCCTTCTCCAGCTTCTCGGCCCGGCCGATCAGCTGGGCGTACCCGGCGACGAGAGGGGCGATGTCGGAACGGGTCTTGGCGAGCACGAGGTCATCGGACTCGGTCTTGTAGATCTCGACGATGACATCCCACGCGAGGTAAGGATTGTTCTGGGCCGCGAGCATCGAGGCCTTCTGGATGTTGGCGTCGAGCTCGCCGACGCGCTGGACGACCTTGCGGAGCTTGTCGGAGCGCTCCTTGTCCTGAGCCAGCGCCAGCGCGTACTCGAGCTTCTTGTTGAAGATCTCGCGCCACTTGGCTTCGGCCATCAGCCGGTCGAACTCGGGGATCTTCTGGGCGAGGGTGTCCTGGCGGCTCACGACCTGATTGGCGAATTCCTTCACGCCGGGATTCTGCGGCCAGATCTTCGTGGCGCGCTCGAGCGCGGTCTCGGCCTTGGCCGTGTCGCCGGCGAGGGCGGCGGCCTTGGCGGAGAGCAGCGACATGTTCGACGCGTTCATGGCGTTATTGACCTTCGAGAGGACCGGGGCGCTCGGGAAGTCGCGGGCCTGGCCACGGACCTTGTTCACGTAGGCCTCGACGCTCGCGAGGTCGCGCTCGTCGCCGAGACGCTGCAGTTCGCGCAGGTCCTTCCAGAGCGTGAGCATCTGGCGCTTCTTTTCCTGAGGGTAAAGCATGACCGGCGGCTCGAACTCACCGAGGAAGAAGGTCTCCTGGAGACGCTCGAAGGCGCCATAGAGCTCCTCCTGCTTAAGCAGGTCGTCGACGGTCTGCATGCCTTTGCCCACATCCTTGATCGCCTCGCGGGAAAGCAGGTCGATGGACTCGAGGGTGGGCACGAAATCCGAGACCGGGAAGAATTCCTTCACTTCCTTGGCGCCGACGACGACCTCTTGGTTGCTGGCGTTGAAGATGACCCGGTAGAAGGCGCTGGTGACCAGGGCGTGGCGATAGCGTCGGGCCATCAGGAAGGCGACCATCTGGGACTGGAATTCGATCTTGGCCTTCAAGCCGATGGCGGAGAGCCGCGTGCCTTGCGCGAGCATCTGGGCCTGCGTGCGGGCCTCGTCCTTGACCCTGAGCCCCAGCTCGGTCGCCCCCGAAGACCCCTTGGAGAGCGCGCCGTTCTTGCTGACGGTGGCGGTGCGCGCATCGTTGGCTGCCTCCATGATGTCGGCGCGGTTGACGATGACGGACTCCTGGGTCTTGCGCAGGATCTCCAGCTGATTGAGGGTGACCTCGATGTTCTTGTATTCGCTGTTCATCCGCCAGGCCTTCTGGACCTGGGTGGCGATGGTCAGGCACCCCTGCGCATCAAACTCGAATTCCGCGGCCTTGAAGAGCAGGTTGAAGGCCTCCTGCTGGTTGCGGAAATAGTTGTCCTTGGTCAGCGCCTGCGGGGAGAGCAGGAACTGGATCTGGTCCAGGATCGCGACGTAGCGCTTCATGTCGCCGTTATCGGTCGGCGCCGCGAGGTAGCGCTCGAAACGGGCCCGGACGGAGCGGGAGTTGCCGAGGTTCATCGTGCTGCCCTTCCACTGCATGGTCCCGTTTTCCAGGTCCACGGAGTCGCTGTTGACGTTGAAGAGACGGTCGGCGCCGCCTTCGGCGGTGGAGCTAGAATAGTTGCCGGCCGTACCGCCTTGAGCGGGCGCGGGCGGAGGCGCCTGGGCGAAACCGAGCACGGTCAACGCGCACCAGCCGAAGCATGAAAGGATGAGGTGACGCATGGCAGGGAGAATCAGAAACGCTCGAGGGCTTCGACGACCAGGAGGTCGCGGGTGACGCGCAACTTGCACTTGAAGCGCTGGCCGACCTCGAAGGAGTCGGCGGAGCCGGCGGGGATGAAGACCGGGATGCGGCCGACGGGATCCTTGCTGATCGGCTTGACGGCGAGCACGCGGCCGCGGCCTTCGACGAAGGCGAGCTGCTGCTCGACCTGACACTCGAGACGGTAGCTATTGCCCTGGAGCGTCGCCCAATCGCGACGGTAGGTCTCGACCGAGAACGGCGTCAGGTCCGCGAAGCGGCCGCCGCCGCCCATGCGAGGCACGACGATCGCGACCAGGATCACGATGACCACGACAGGGATGCCGAGGGCGAAGAAGAGGGGGTTGATCTTGGACATGCGGAAGAAGGGGCGCAGGCTACCCTGCCCCTCCAACCTAGCCCGCTTTGGGATTTGTTCCAGCGATTTCCCCGCCTAGGGCAAATCCGACAAGTACCGGGCCGGGGTGGGCCGAACCTCAGCTCCAGCGCTTCTGCTGGCAGCCGAAGACGACCAGACAGATGCCGAAAAGCCCCTGTACCAGGAGAACCGTGAGCCCCAGCTCCGTACTGGCCACGTAAGCGCTCTGGTTGGACATGCTCGCGGTATAGGCATCATAGAGAGGCAGCCCCATCATAGATTTCATATAGCCCGACCAGCCCCAATAGGAGTTAATGAAAGGGCGACAGAGCCAGGTCAGCGCCGGCGGCAGGGCCAGGACGACCCCCGAGAGGGGTAACTGGAAGCCCACGAGGTAGATCGAGAGCAGCGACGACTTCTCGGGTGAGGTCATCATCGCGGAGAAGCCCAGGCAGACCACCGACATCGACACGCAGCTGCCGGCGAGGATGGCCAGCTGCTCGGCCCACGGGCCCGGGAAATTGCAGACGAGTTTCACGAAGAAACACATCCAGGCCCCCTGGGCGATGCCGATGAGCGAGACGAAGACGATCTTCGAGAACGCGTAAGCCCACGGACGCAGCCCGGTCATGCGCTCCTTCTCGTACAGCACGCGCTCGGCGGAGATCTCTCGTCCGCCGTTATTGGCACCCATGAGGGTGAGCAGGATGACTTGGAACATCACCAGACCTGCGGCGAGACCCGCCAGCTGGGCGTTGGCCAGCTGTACGCCAAGGGCCTGCTTCACCTCCTCCATCGAGGCGGTGTTGCGGTCCATGGGAATCTTGAGGACGTCCCAGGAGCCTTCGAGATTGAAGATGATCACGAGGAGCGGGAAGCCGAACGTGATGGCAAGC
>JBDKIN010000089.1:0-3422 GCA_039797095.1 Verrucomicrobiota bacterium | reverse complement strand
GGACGTAGTCGTCGGTCACGCCGGCGCTGTCGCGCTCCGCGGCGGTGAGCTGCGAATGCGTCGTCGAGGCCGGGTGGATCGCCAGCGAGCGGGCGTCGCCGATGTTGGCGACGTGGCTGTGGAGCTGCAGGGAGTTGATGAACCTGCTGCCGCCTTCGAAGCCCGACTTGAGGCCGAAACCGACCAGCGCTCCGTAACCATTGGTCAGGTATTTCTTGGCGAGGTCGTGATACTTCGAGGATTTCAGTCCGGGATAGTTGGTCCACTTCACCTTGGGGTGCGCTTCCAGATACTGGGCGACCTTGAGGGCGTTGGCGCAATGGCGCTCCATGCGCAGGTGCAGGGTCTCGAGGCCTTGCAGGAGAAGGAAGGAGTTGAAGGGGGAGAGGCAGCTGCCGACGTCGCGGAGGAACTGCAGGCGCATCTTCATGATGAACGCGATGTTGGCGCCGCCGGCCGGGGCGAAGGCCTTGAAGGCTTCCCAGTGCGGGAGGCCGTGGTAGGACATGTCGGGTTCGGTGAAGCCGGGGAACTTGCCGTTGCCCCAGTCAAAGTTGCCGCCGTCGACGACGATGCCGCCGATGGAAGTGCCGTGGCCGCCGATGTGCTTGGTGGCCGAGTGGACGACGATGTTGGCGCCATGTTCGAACGGGCGGTTCAGGTAGGGCGAGAGGGCGGTGTTGTCGATGATCAGCGGGACGCCGACTTCCTTGGCGATCCTGCCTACTTCGGCGAAGGGGAAGATGTTGAGGCGCGGGTTGCCGAGGCCTTCGCCATAGAAGGCCTTGGTGTTCGACTTCACGGCCTTGCGGAAGTTCTCGGGATCGTCGCCGTCGACGAAGGAGACCTGGATGCCGAGCTTCGGCAGGGTGTAATGGAAGAGATTGTAGGTGCCGCCGTAGAGCTGGGAGACCGAGACGATATGGTCACCGGCGCCGGCGAGGTTAAGGATCGACGCGGTGATGGCGGCCTGACCGGAGGAGTGGGCGAGCGCGCCGGACCCGCCTTCGAGGGCCGCGAGGCGCTGCTCGAGGACATCCGTCGTCGGGTTCATGATGCGGGTGTAGATATTACCCAGCTCCTTCAGGCCGAAAAGATTCGCGGCGTGCTCCGTGTCGCGGAACTGGTAGCTCGTCGTCTGGTAGATCGGGACCGCGCGCGAACCGGTGGTCGGGTCGGGCTTCTGGCCGGCGTGCAGGGATTTGGTGCCTAGTTTCATGGGAGTGGGTGAGATGGGTTATCGTGGTTTTTCGACCGGCGAACAAGCCGGAAGCCCGTTTATGACCTTGAGGAAGCCCGGCCGGGGTGGGCATCATCCGCTATGCGTCTCCCCAGCCTCCTATTGCTTCTGCCCACGGCCATCCTGGCCGCCGAATGGCGCGAGGTCTGGCGCGATGATTTCAACGGCCAGGAACTCGACTGGACGAAGTGGGCAGCCGAGGAGAACGGCCACGGAGGCGGTAACGGCGAGCTCCAGTACTATCTGGACCGTCCGCAGAATCTCCGGGTCGAAGGCGGCCATCTCATCCTCGAAGCGCGTAAGGAGAAGCTGAACATGGCCGGCGTGCTCAAGGATTACTCCTCCGCGCGCATCCGCACCAAACGGCGCGCCGATTGGCTCTACGGACGTTTCGAGATGTCGGCCCAGCTGCCGGCCGGGAAAGGGCTGTGGCCGGCTTTCTGGATGCTGCCTTCCGAGGAGAAATACGGTGGCTGGGCGGCCAGCGGGGAGATCGACATCATGGAGTTCAAGGGCCACGAGCCCGAGCAGGTCCATGGGACGCTGCATTACGGTGCGCCTTGGCCGAAGAATATCTACAAGGGGAAGCCGTATCGCCTGCCGAAGGGCGACTTCACGGACGGTTTCCATGTCTTCGCGGTCGAATGGGAAAGAGACGCCTTCCGCTGGTATGTCGACGGCGTCCTGGTGCAGGAGCAGAAGGAGTGGAGTTCGTCCGGCGGGCCTTTCCCCGCGCCGTTCGACCAGAAATATTTCCTGGTCCTGAACCTCGCCGTCGGCGGCGGCTTCGGCGGCCCGGTCGGGGCGGACACGCGTTTCCCGGCCCAGTTCAGGGTCGATTACGTCCGCGTGCTCCAGCGGTGACGCCGTAGTTCCGACTCGCCCAACGGGGGCAAGGTTCGCTAACTCCACGGCCTATGCCCGTGTTCCTGCATGACACCATGTCCCGCGAGAAGCGGCCGCTGCTCCCGAAGCCCGGCCGCGACCTCTATGGCATGTACTGCTGCGGGCCTACGGTCTACGGACCGGCCCACATCGGCAATTTCCGCACGTTCACCGTCCAGGACGTCCTGCGCCGCACCCTCGAGGTCGCCGGCCTGAAGGTGAAGCACGTCCGCAACATCACCGACGTCGACGACAAGACCATCCGCGGGGCCCAGGCCTCCGGCCAGACGCTCGGCGCCTTCACGAAGACCTGGACCGACAAGTTCCATGGCGACTGCAAGGCCCTCGGTCTCCTGCCTCCCCATGTCGAGCCGAGCGCGGTGGAGCACATCCCGCAGCAGGTCGCGATGATCAAGGCCCTCGTCGACCGCGGTCACGCCTACGTCGCCAAGGACGGTTCGGTCTACTTCAAGGTCTGCTCCTGCCCAGATTACGGCAAGCTGAACCACATCGACTTCTCCAAGCTCGAGACCCAGTCCGAGAACTCCGCCGGCGAGGCCAATGACGCCGATGAGTACGAACGCGAGTCCGCCTCCGACTTCGCGCTCTGGAAGTCCCGCAAGCCTGAGGATGGCGCCAACTTCTGGCCGTCTCCTTGGGGTGAAGGCCGTCCTGGCTGGCACATCGAGTGCTCGGCCATGTCGCTCGCGCACCTCGGCGCCACCTTCGACCTGCACGGCGGCGGCATCGACCTCTGCTTCCCGCACCACGAGAACGAGATCGCCCAGTCCGAATGCGCCACCGGCGTGAAGGGCTTCGCCGCCCACTGGTTCCACAGCGCCCACCTGATGGTCGAGGGCGAGAAGATGTCCAAGAGCAAGGGTAACCTCTACACGCTCGACGAACTCGTCGCGAAGGGCTTCTCGCCTATGGAGGTCCGCTACACGCTGATCTCCGGTCACTACCGCAGCTCGCTCAACTTCACCATGAAGGGCGTCGACGATTCCCGTTCCGCCCTCGCCAAGCTCGAGCGCGGCGCCGACCGCTTGCTCGCCGCCGCCGGCTTCACCCGCGCCGAATTCGCCGCGCCCGTCGCCCAGGAAGTCCAGACCTCTTGGGGTCGCTTCGCCAAGGCCTGGGAAGTCCTGCAGGACGACCTGAACATCCCGGGCTGCCTCGGTCAGGTCTTCACCGTGCTCGCCGAGAAGGACGAACCGACGGCCGAACAGGCCCGACAGGACGTCTCCGGCCTCGCCAAGATCCTCTTCGCCCTCGGGCTGCAGCTCTTCGCCGCCAA
>JBDKIN010000088.1:0-3615 GCA_039797095.1 Verrucomicrobiota bacterium | reverse complement strand
CGTCGCCGCTTCTAGACTCCGATGTCCGACACCGACCGCCATCCGTTCCTCTCCGGCCTGAGCAAGCACCGCGGCGCCCAGCCGACCTGCGTGGTCATCTTCGGCGCCTCCGGCGACCTGGCCGCCCGCAAGCTGCTGCCCGCCTTGTACAACCTGGCGGTCGACAGCCTCCTGCCGGCGGACTTCCACCTGATCGGCTTCGGCCGTAAGCCCGTACCGGACGCCGAGTTCCGCACCCAGGCTGCCGCCGACATCAAGAAGTTCTCCCGCCGCGAGTTCCGCCCCGACATCTGGCAGCGCGTCGAGGACAACACCTCCTACCAGGCGGGCGGTTACGACGACCCCAAGGCCTACGCCGCCCTGAAGGAGCAGATTGCCGCCGCCGAGCAGCGCGCCGGCCGCCCGCTCCAACTGGTCTTCTACGTCTCGACTCCTCCCTCGGTCTTCGAGCCCATCCTTGAGAACCTCGGCCAGTCCGGCCTCGCCGGTCGTGGCATCGGCACCGAACTCGAAAGCAAGGTCATCATCGAGAAGCCGTTCGGCAAGGACCTCGATTCCGCCGTCCACCTCAACGCCGTCGCCGCCCGCAACTTCCGCGAGTCGCAGATCTTCCGCATCGACCACTACCTCGGTAAGGAGACCGTCCAGGATCTCCTCGTCCTGCGTTTCGCCAACCCGATCTTCGAGCCCCTCTGGAACCGCCGCCACGTCGACCACGTCCAGATCACCGTCGCCGAAGAACTCGGCGTCGGCACCCGCGGCGGCTATTACGACGGCAGCGGCGCCACGCGCGACATGCTGCAGAACCACACGATGCAGCTCCTCGCGCTCGTCGCGATGGAACAGCCGCGCTCCCTCTCCGCCGAGCATATCCGTGACGAGAAGGTCAAGCTGCTCGAATCCATCCAGCCGCTGCGCCTCGGCGCCAATGCCGACGCCGTCCGCGCCCAATACGCCGAAGGCCTCTCCGGCGGCGAAAAGGCGCCGGGTTACCTCGGCGAGAAGGATATCCCGCAGGACTCCGCCACCGAGACCTTCTGCGCGCTCCGTTTCTCCATCGAGAACAGCCGCTGGTCCGGCGTGCCGTTCTACATGCGTTCCGGCAAGCGCCTCGCCCGCCGTGTCTCCGAGATCGCCATCCAGTTCAAGCAGCCCGAGTCTGGTCTCTTCGCCGGCGACGCCCGCTACGACCTCGCCCCGAACCGCCTCGTCATCCAGATCCAGCCCGACGAAGGCACCACGCTCGTCCTGAATTCCAAGGTGCCCGGCCTCGAGCCGCGCACGCAGCCGGTCCGCCTGAGCTTCCGCTACGCCACCACCTACGGTTCCAACACGCCCGAAGCGTATGAGCGCCTGATCCTCGACGGCATCGTCGGCGACCGCACGCTCTTCATCCGCGGCGACGAGACCGAGGCTTCCTGGCGCCTGTTCACGCCGCTCCTCCGGAGCTGGCAGCAGCAGGGCCGCGAAGGCATGGAGACCTACGCCGCCGGTTCCTGGGGTCCCGCGGGCGGCGACGCGCTCCTGGCCGCCCACGGACACGCCTGGCGCAACGCCGGCCGCTGATCATGGCTCATCCCCTGATCGACGCGCTGCCGGGCTTCCCGGTCAAGATCTCCGCCGTCCTGCCGTCCCTCGACAAGGCGTGGGCCGACGAAGGCGAGGACGCCGCGCGCGCCTCGCAGATGAACCTCGTGCTGATGTTCGGCGCGAACGTCACGCCCGAAGATGCGCAGGCCCGTTTCGACGAAGCCATCCGTTTCGCCCAGCGCTATCCTTGCCGCCTCGTCGTGCTTGCCGCCCGCCCGGCCGCCTTGGCCGCCGCCGCGCTTGAAGCCAAGGTCAACGTCCTCTGCTTCTTCGATCCCTCCCGCCGCGGCAAGCGTTGCTGCGAGGCGCTCATGCTCGCCCACGGCGCGCCGACGCCCGAGTTGGAATCGCTCGTCTCCACCTGGCTCGAAGGCGACCTGCCGGTCAACGTCTGGGCCCATGGCGTGACCGCCGATGAGTTCAAGCCGTGGCTCGCCTGGACCGCCCGCTGCCGTCGTGTCGTCGCCGATCGTTCCCTCGTGGGCGACGCCTTCTTCCTGCAGGCCTTCCCGAAGCCGCAGTCCGTCCGCGACCTTTCCGTCGCGCGTTGCCTCCCGGTCCGTCAGGCCCTCGGTCAGTATCTCGCCGCGCACAAGCCGGCCGAACTCGTCCGCGGCCTCCGCTCCGTGACCGTCTCGCATCGCGCGGGCATGCGCGGCGAGGCCTACGGCATCCTCGAGTGGATGCGCTCCTGCCTGACGCACTGCGCGGGGCTCACGCGCTCGCACCTCGACGTCACGTTCGCCCTTTCCGAGAAGCCTCCGGCGGGCGACTGCCTCGACGCCGAATGGATCTTCGCCGACGGCGCCCGCTTCTCCTGGGAGCACTCCGAAGGCTGTTCCCACGCCACGATCGCCTTCACGCGCAGCCACGACAGCCGCAAGATCTCACAGCGCGTCGCCTTCATGGCCGCCCCGGAAGCCTTGTCCGAAGCGGTGTTCTTCTGAGCGCGAAGCGCCCAGCGCTCGCGCGATGGAGGATGGACGATAAAAGATACAGATAGAGGATGGGAGATGTAGAATCTGCGATTTGATTAGGTCAGGAGGCCTTTCTGCCTCCATGCCTCGCATCCTTCATCGCCCATCGTTCATCTGTATTTCCTATCTGGGTTACGCTCAAGCTACCCCATTCTCCCGCAGCCAAGCGGCCATGAGCTGGAAGGCTTTGGCGCGGTGGCTGATGGCGTCCTTCTTCGCCGGGCTGAGCTCGCCGAAGGTGCGTTCTTCGTTGGCGGGCACGAAGAGCGAATCGTAACCGAAGCCTTCGGTGCCGACCTCGGCTTCAAGGATCTTGCCCCAGCACTGGCCGACGAACTTACCGACTTCCTGATTGGGCCCGAGAAGGATGAGGTGACATTCGAAGCGGGCGCCGCGCTTATGGAGCGGGGCCTTCTTCATCGCTTCGAGGAGCTTCGCGCGGTTCTGCGCATCGGTCGCGCCGACGCCGGCGTAGACCGCGGAGTCGACGCCCGGTCCGCCCTGCAAAGCGTCGCAGCACAGGCCGCTGTCATCCGCGAGCACCCAGGCCTTGCGCGGCGCGATCGCGCGCAGGGCTTCGGCCTTCAGGCGGCAGTTGCCGTTGAAGGTGCCGGAGATCTCTTCGACATACGGCATGCCGCCGAGGTCCTTGGCCGAGCGCACGCGCACGTCGAGCCGCGCCTTGGCGAACATGCGGCCGAATTCCTCGGCCTTATGCGCATTGCCCGTCGCCAGAAAGATTTCCATGAGGGGAATGTGAGCGTCCGCGGGAAATAAAGCAAGGGGTAGGGGTTGGGGTAGGGGCAGCACCGCGTGCTGCCCTAGGTGTAATCTCGAGAGTGTAGCGTATGGAGAATCGAGACTAGGGAGACGCAGACGTTTCAGGTGGCGGGTGGCGGCCACGGGTGGCAGGTGGCGGGCGCGCATTTTCAGGTCTCAGGTCTCGGCCACCGGGTATCAGGTTCGGGTGTTCAGGTTCGGGTGCAGGCGTCGGGATCATTGCCCGACACCCGTCACCTGGGGCCGCCACCTGCCACCCGGGAATGAT
>JBDKIN010000087.1:0-8644 GCA_039797095.1 Verrucomicrobiota bacterium | reverse complement strand
CCTCAACCTCGACGAAACCATCACCCGTGACTGACCTCCTCCGCCTGCGCGACCGCACCCGCCGCCACTTCTTCCGCGACTGCGGCGTGGGGCTCGGCTCGATCGCCCTCTCCTCGCTGCTCGCGGCGGAAAAACCCACGCCGTCCGCCGACCCGCTCGCGCCGAAGACGCCGCATCATCGCCCCAAGGCCAAGAGCATCATCTACCTCTTCATGGCCGGCGGCCCCAGCCAGCTGGAGTTCTTCGACCACAAGCCCAAGCTCAACGAACTCAACGGGCAGCCCATCCCCGCCAGCTTCATCGAAGGCAAACGCTTCGCGTTCATGGGCTCGAGCCACCGCGTGAACCTGCTCGGGCATGACAAGAAGTTCAAGCAGCACGGCCAGAGCGGCGCCTGGGTGAGCGACATGCTCCCGCACACGGCCTCGGTCGCCGACGAGCTGTGCTTCGTCAAGACCTGCAAGACCGACCTCTTCAACCACGCGCCGGCCAAGCTGTTCATGAACACCGGCAGCGGCCTGTTCGGTCGGCCGAGCATGGGAGCCTGGATGACCTACGGCCTCGGCAGCGAATGCGCCGACCTCCCCGGCTTCGTCGTCCTGCAGAGCGGCCCGCGCGGTCCGCGCGGCGGCGCCTCCCTCTGGGGCAGCGGCATGCTCCCGAGCACCTACCAGGGCGTGCCCCTGCGCGCGCAAGGCGAACCCATCCTCAACCTGACCAACCCGCAGGGCGTGGCCGCGACGGAGCAGCGGAAGGTGATCGACGCCGTGCGCGCGTTGAACGGCGGACGCCTGGCCAAGACCGGCGACGACGAGATCTCGGCGCGCCTCAACGCCTACGAGATGGCCTACCGCATGCAGACCAGCGCGCCGGCGGTCATCGACCTCCGGGGCGAAAGCAGGGCGACCCTCGACCTCTACGGCATCAAGGATCCCGCCGAAGCCAGCTTCGCCCGCAACTGCCTCCTCGCCCGCCGCCTCGTCGAACGCGGCGTGCGTTTCGTCCAGCTCTACGACACCAACTGGGATCACCACGGCGGCGTCACCGAGAACCTGCAGCAGCATCTGCCCATGAAGGCCAAGGACATCGACCAGGCCTGCGCGGCGCTGGTCAAGGACCTCAAGTCCCGCGGCCTGCTCGACGACACCATCGTCGTCTGGGGCGGCGAGTTCGGCCGTACGCCCATGGGCGAGGTCCGCGAGTTCACCGGCCGCAACCACCACATCGACGCGTTCACCATGTGGTTCGCCGGCGGCGGCTTCCGCCCGGGCATGACCTACGGCGAGACCGACGAGTTCGGCTTCGGCGCGGCCAAGGACCCCGTCCACGTCCGCGACATCCACGCGACGCTGCTGCATCAGATGGGCCTGAACCACGAAAGGCTGAGCGTCAGGTCCCAGGGCCTCGACGTCCGCCTCACCGGGGTGAACCCGGCCAAGGTGATCAAGCCCCTGCTGGCCTGACGGCCGCGGAAGGGGAACTTTGCGACGTCCGGCCTGTCGTAACGGGAGGCACCATCCTTCCGCCGCCCCCGAAGCGTCCGGAGGCCCGTCCGACCCTCGCACGCCGCCCCTTCCCCTCCAAGGAAAGGCTCGCTTCGGGAAGTCCGCATATCGCAAAATATCAACATACCCCCTTAGTCCGCCCTGACATGAACCGCCGCCGCTTCATCCTGCGCTCCCTGGGCGCCACCCTGGCCCTCCCCGGCCTTTGCTCGCTCAGCGCCAAGTCGCTCAGCGGCAATCCGACCGTCCAGGTGTCCAAAGGCGCCGGCATCGGCGCCCGCCGCTTCGTGGCGATCGGCAACCTGCTCGGCTACCAGACGAAGAAGCTCTTCCCGACCACCACCGGCAAGGACTACGAGAAGACGACGCTGCTGGAGCCCCTCTGGGAGCATCGCGCGTTGATGACGGTCTTCCGCGGCCTCGACCACGGCGTCAAGGGCGGCCACTTCGCGGTGCACTCCTTCCTCTCCGGGGTGCTCAACTCCGAGGCGCAGAACCGCGCGGACGGCAACGTCTCGCTCGACCAGTTCCTCGCCGAGGAGATCGGCCACCAGACCCGTTTCCCCTCGCTGACGGTCGGCTCCGAAGGAGGCATCCACGGCGGCTGCCAGATCGCCTGGACGAAGTCCGGCGTGCGCGTGCCGCCGGTCACCAACCCCGCCGAACTTTTCGACAAGCTCTTCCTCAGCGACTCCGCGGAGCGCCGCACGCGCCGCGAACAGGAGAACCGCGTGCAGGCCTCCATCCTGGACTCCGTGCGCGAGGAGGCGAAGCGCCTCTCCGGCCAGGTTAACCAGGAGGACAAGGCCAAGCTCGACGAATACTTCACCTCGGTCCGCGACGTCGAGAAACGCCTCGAACTGCGCCAGCGCTGGACGCACCTCCCCAAGCCGGCGGCCCCCTTCGGCAAGCCGGCCAACCGCAACGCGGTCGACGACCTCCCGCTGATGTACGAGCTGATCGCGCTCGCCCTGCAGACCGACAGCACCCGTATCGCCACGCTCGAGGTGGGCGGCGACTTCCTGCCCCAGCATCTCGGCATCAAGAAGGACTACCACGGCCTCTCCCACCACGGCAACGACCCCGAGTCCGTCGCCCACCTGATCTCCCTCGAGCGCTACCAGATCGCGCAGTACGCCAAGTTCATCGGCCGCCTTTCGCAGATCAACGACGGCGACGGCTCGCTGCTCGACTCGACGACCGTCCTCTTCGGCAGCGGCATGGGCGACGCCAACTCGCACCGCAACACCGACCTCCCGATCTTCCTCGCCGGCGGCGGCTACAAGCACGGCAGCTTCCGCGAAGTCTCGCGCGAGGTCCGCCATAAGGTGCCCCTCTGCAACCTCTTCGTCGACATCGCCCAGAAGATGGGCGTCGAGACGGAAGCCTTCGGCAGCAGCACGGGACGTTTCGCCTGAGCCTCCCGACCCTGACCGTCGTCGTGAGCCTGCTTACGGAATTCCGATCCGCGGCCTCCCTCCGCTGCCTGCTGGCCCTGTCCGCGACCGTCGCGACCGGCGCGAGTCACGCCGCCGATGCGCCGGCGAAATCGGTACAGGATTTCCTGAACCGTTACTGCCTGGAGTGTCACGACGCCGACGTCCACAAGGGCGACCGCTCCTTCCATGAGTTCAAGCTGCCGCTGAAGACGCTCCCCGACGTGATCGAGGCCCGCGACATCATCGACCAGCTGACCCTGCGCGAGATGCCGCCGAAGAAGGCCGACCAGCCGGGCGACGAAGAACGTCTCGCGGTCATCCGGGCCCTCCGTGACGGCACCGCCCAGGCCCAGGCCTCGCTGCAAAGCACCGGTTCGCGGACGGTCCTGCGCCGTCTCTCCAACCGCGAGTATGAGAACACGCTGGAGACCTTGTTCGGCCGTCGCGTCGACACGCTCGGGCTCACCGCCGACTTCCCCAAGGAGAAGACCGCCCGGCACCTCGACACGATCGGCCAGTCGCTGGTCACCTCCGGCTTCCTGGTCGACCAATATTTCCTCTCGGCCAACCGTCTCGTCGAGACCCGCCTCGGCAAGCCGGCCACGGCGCCGCAGACCTGGCGCTTCAACCAGAACTTCGTCCAATACGAAGAGCTGACGGGCTCGCATAAGAGCGCCTTCAACTTCCGCTACCTCAACCTCTACGAGCAGCCGAACACCGATACGCGCCAAGGCGGCTACGGACACATCGAGGATTTCCGTCAAGGCGTGCCGGTCTCCGGCCTCTACGACCTCGAGGTCGAAGCGGCGGCGATGCACCGTGACACCCATTACGACCCCGCCATCTTCGGCATCGACTTCTCCGAACCCTTCATCCTCGGCGTCGTGCCCGGCGACATCACGAAGGGCCACATCCATTACCCGCAGGCCATCGAACCGTTGCTCGCCAGCAGCGTGGTGCCCGACAACACGCCCACCCGGCTGAAGTTCCGCGTCTGGCTCGAAGCCGGCCAGACCCCGCGCTTCATCTTCCCGAACGGTCCGTATGAGTCGCGCGCTTCGGTGGTGACGATCAACAAGCGCTACAAGGACCAGTTCAAAGGCCCCATCGGAACCTCGGGCGTCGGCCGCGCCCACATCCTCCGCGAGGGCAAGCTGCCGCATATCCGCATCAGCGAGATCGTCGTCCGAGGCCCGGTGGCCGAGCCGGCGGGCGGAGCCGAGGAAGTCGCGGTCTTCGGCCAGGACGGCTTCCGGGCGGACCGGGCGATCGAGCAGCTTTTCGCCTTCGCGGAGAAGGCCTACCGTCGCCCGCTGCTGGACGCCGACCGGGCGACGATCCGGAAGATGCATGAGAAGCGCCTCGCCGAGAAAGCCGCGCCCCGCCAGGCGGCGCTCGACACGCTCAAGCTCATCCTCTGCTCGCCCTCCTTCCTTTACCTGAGCGAGGTGACCGCGGAGGACGACCGGCGCCTGCGCCCCCACGACCTCGCCACGCGTCTCGCCTACGCCCTCTGGGCGACGCCGCCCGACGAGGCCCTCTTCGCTTCGGCGGCCTCGGGCAAGCTCACCGGTGATGCGGAGCTGAAGAAGCAGATCGATCGCCTGCTCGCCGACGGACGCGTCGACGGCTTCATCAACGGCTTCCTCGACAGCTGGCTCAACCTGCGCGAGCTCGGCGGCATGCCGCCCCCGCGCGAGACGAACCGGGCCTACTACGCCGAGGACCTGCCCGCCTCGATGAAGACCGAGGCGCGCCTGTTCTTCCGCGAAATGCTCAAGGAGAACCGCCCTGCGAACCAATTCCTGCAGGCGGACCATACGTTCGTCGACAAGAAGCTGGCCAAGCTCTACGACCTGCCCGCACAGAAGACCCTGCGCCTCGCTGACGGCTTCCAGAAGGTCAGCCTGAAGGACGACAAGCATCGTGGCGGCCTGCTCGGCATGTCGGCCGTGCTGACGGTGAGCGCCAACGGCGTCGAAACCTCGCCCGTCACCCGCGGCGCCTGGGTCAGCGAGCACATCCTCGGGATCAAGCCGCCGCCCCCGCCGGATGTCGTACCTGCCATCGAACCCGACGTCAGCGGCACGACCACGATCCGCGAGCGCCTCGCCAAGCACAGCACCGACCGCGCCTGCGCCGAGTGCCATCGCAAGATCGACCCCTACGGCTTCAGCCTGGAGGCCTTCGATCCGATCGGCCGAACCCGCTCCACTTACGCCAAGCCGAAGAAAGGCCCGGCGCCCAAGATCGACACCACCGGCGAGTTCGCCTCGGGCGAGACCTACCAGGACTTCGCCGGCTTCCGCGGGATCCTGCACGACAAACGCGAGGAGATGTTCACCCGTCACCTCATCCGCTCGTTGCTCGCCTATGGCAGCGGACGGCTCATGGAGCCGGCCGACGAGTTCGCGATCGACCGCATCTACGACAAGGTGAAGCAGCAGGGCCTCGGCCTGCGCAGCCTCGTCGTCGAGTGCCTCACCAGCGACGTCTTCCGCTCGCGCTGAGTAAGGGGTCTTGTTGGCCTAAGTGAGACGATAGTGCCGCCCGGTGAAACATCGGGCGTAGTAGTCTGTCAGAAGGAGAGTAGAATAGACGGACCCCATGAGCGACCCCCTCGAGCTGACCCGCCGCCGCTTCCTTGGCCAGATGACCACTGGCATGACGGGACTGGCCCTGTCGCGTCTGCTGATGAGCGACCTCGGCGCGGCGGTGCCGCCCGGAGCGCACTTCGCCCCTAAGGCGAAGCAGGTGCTCCAGATCTTCTGCCCGGGCGCGGCTTCGCACATCGACCTCTGGGACCACAAGCCGCTGCTGGAGAAATATGACGGCACTCCCCTGCCCGGACCGGTCGAGGTGACCTTCCAAGGCAAGAACGGGAACCTGATGAAGTCACCTTGGGCCTTCAAGCCGGCCGGCCAGAGCGGGAAGATGATCAGCTCGAACCTGCCGCACATGGCGCAGCACGTCGACGACATCGCGTTCATCCATTCGATGACGTCGCGCAGCAACACCCACGGACCGGGTTGCATCGCGATGAACACCTGCTTCACCCGCGAGGGCTACCCGAGCGGCGGCGCCTGGATCAGCCACGCCCTTGGCTCGCTCAATCAGAACCTCCCGACCTACGTCTCCGTCCAGGATGTCCGCGGCGAGCCGCCCAACGGCAAGGCCAACTGGGGCAACGGCTTCCTGCCCGCCCGCCACCAAGGCGTCAGCATGGCGGCCCAGCAGGCCCTGCGTAATCTCGATCGCCCGGCCGGGATCTCCCGGGCCGAAGACGAGGCCACCCGCGAGTTCCTCCGCGCCACGAACCTCGAACACGCCGAAGCCCACGCGGGCAACGACGAGCTCCGCGCCCGCATCGCGGCCTACGAACTCGCCGCGAAGATGCAGCTGGCCGCGCCGGAAGTCAGCGACCTCTCCCGGGAACCGGAACATGTCCACGCGCTCTACGGCACGAAGGACGCCAACCCGCTCAAGGCGGCCTACGCCAGGAACTGCCTCCTGACCCGTCGCTTCCTCGAACAAGGCGTCCGCTACGTCAGCCTCTACTGCGCTTCCCGCGCCAGCGGGGTCGACGGGCTCCTCAACTGGGACGCCCACCGCACGCTCAAGGCCGACTACGACCGCCACTGTCCGATCTTCGACCAACCCACCGCCGCCCTGCTCGCCGACCTGAAGCAGCGGGGGATGCTGGACGACGTCCTGATCATCTGGTGCACGGAGTTCGGCCGGATGCCGACCCACCAGGTCGGCACGACCGGTCGCGACCATAATCCCGACGCCTACACGGCCTGGATGATGGGCGCCGGCGTGAAGGGCGGCGTCTCCTACGGCGCGACCGACGACTTCGGCCGCCGCAGCGTCACCGACGTCGCGACCTGCTACGACTTCTACGCGACGGTCCTGCACCTCCTCGGCCTCGACCACGAGAAACTGACCTATTACCACAACGGCGTGAACCGCCGCCTCACCGACGTCCACGGCCACGTGATCAAGCCGGTCCTCACATGAGCCGCCTGAGCCTCGCCCTCGCCCTGCTGGTCGCCGGGCGCGTCGTCGGCGCCGACGACCCCGGCAGCGTGGCGTTCTTCGAACAGAAGATCCGCCCGGCCCTCGCCGAACACTGCTACGAATGCCATAGCGCCAAGGCCAGGAAGCTGAAAGGCGGCCTCGCCCTCGACGCCAAGGCCGGCTGGCAGAAAGGCGGCGATTCGGGCTCCCCGACCATCGTCCCTGGCAAGCCCGATGAAGGCCTGTTCCTTCGCTACGTCCGCCACCTCGAGCCGGACATGGAGATGCCGCCGAAGAAACCGAAGCTGCCCGACGCGCTCGTCGCCGACTTCGCCGCCTGGATCAAGGCCGGCGCCGTCGATCCGCGCGACCAGGCAACGGTCGAGGTCAAACGCGCCGACAAGTCCTGGTGGTCCCTCCAGCCGCTCGCCAAGGAATTCAAGCACGCGGACATCGACGGCTTCATCGACGCCAAGCTGTCCGAACAGAAACTCACCCGGAGCGCTCCGGCCAAGCCGCAGGCGCTGATCCGGCGTCTGAGCTACGACCTCACCGGCTTGCCGCCCACGCAGGCCGAGGTCGACGCCTTCGTCGTGGCACATCAGGCCGACGCCCGCAAGGCGACCGAAGCCCTCGTCGACCGCCTGCTGGCCTCGCCTCGCTATGGCGAACACTGGGGCCGCCACTGGCTCGACGTCGTCCGCTTCGGCGAGAGCAACGGCTTCGAACGTAACTTCGTCATCGATGACCTCTATCCTTTCCGCGACTATGTCATCCGCTCGCTGAACCACGACAAGCCCTTCGACCAGTTCATGCGCGAGCACCTCGCCGGCGACGTGCTCGGCAAGTTCGACCCCGCGGTCGAGGTCGGCAGCGCGTTCCTCGTGGCTGGTCCGTACGACGACGTCGGTAACCAGGACCCGGTCGCCAAGAAGGTCATCCGCTCGGCCACGCTCGACGACATGGTCACCGCGACGGGCAGCGCCTTCCTCGGCCTCACCATCAACTGCGCCCGCTGCCACCACCACAAGTTCGACCCCATCCCGACCGAGGACTATTACCGCATCCGCTCCGCCTTCGAGGGAGTCGTCCACGGACGCCGGCCGCTCGCGACCAAGGAGCAGACCCAGGCCTTCAATGCCGCGATGGGCCCGTTGAACAAAGAACGCGCCAAGGTGGTCGGCGAGCAGGACGCCCTGACCAAGGCCGTCGAAGCGAAGGCCAAGGCGCTGCTGGCGACCCGCAAGTACCCCCGCCCGAAGGCCGACCCCCTGCTCACGGAAGAGGTCATCACGCCGACCGAGGCCCGCTTCGTGAAGCTCACCATGTCCGCCAGCTCCGAAAGTCCCAGGAGCGTCGCGCGCGGACGCATCTCCGAATTCGAGATCTGGACCGCCGAGCCGACGCCGCGCAACGTCGCCCTCGCCTCCGCCGGCTCCAAGGCGGCCGGAGCCCAGAGCGCCACCGCGGAAGACTTCCCCGAAGCCTACAGCGCCGCCCTGACCATCGACGGCGACGAAGGCGCGCAGTGGTACATCGGCAGCCCGGCCGAACTCGTCATCACCCTGCCCCGCGTCGAGAAAATCGGTCGCCTCGCCTACCGCACCGCGAAGGGACGGATCCTGCGCGACAATTCGCAAGGCGCCACGCCCTGCGAATACGAGATGTTCGTCTCCCTCG
>JBDKIN010000086.1:0-3012 GCA_039797095.1 Verrucomicrobiota bacterium | reverse complement strand
CAGCTGAGACCCGAGACCTGAAGGTGTGCTCACTGGTCAACTAAGCCTCTGAGCCTCCGTGCCTCTGGTGTGTGTCCTTGCCCCCATGTCACCGTGCCCACGTGCCCCCTATTGTTATCGTGTCTCGCGTGCTACGCACGCGTCGCCTTTCGCCTCATCATACTCCCCGCACCACTTGGCGATCACGAGCGTGGCGACGGTATTGCCGATGAAATTGGTGATGGCGCGGGCCTCGGACATGAACCGGTCCACGCCGATGATGAGCGCGATGCCGGCGACGGGAATCGAGCCGGTCGTCGCTAAGGTCGCGGCGAGGGTGATGAAGCCGCTGCCGGTCACGCCGGCCGCTCCCTTCGAGGTCAGCAGTAATACGGCCAGCAGGGTGAGCTGCTGGGTGAGCGTCATTGGGGTGTCCGTGGCCTGAGCGATGAACAGCGCCGCCATGGTCAGGTAGATGCACGTGCCGTCCAGGTTGAACGAATAGCCGGCGGGGACGACGATGCCCACGACGGGCCGGGCGCAGCCGGCTTTCTCCATCTTGTCCATCAGGCCGGGCAGGGCGGTCTCCGAGGACGACGTCCCGGCGACGATCAGGAGTTCTTCCTTCACGTAACGGAGCGTCCGTAGGAGGCTGAAGCCGTTCGCCCGCATGATCGCGCCGAGCACGAGGAAAATGAAGAGTCCGCAAGTCAGGTAGACGCACAGCATCAGCTGTCCGAGGTTAACCAAGGTGCCGATGCCGTATTTGCCGATGGTGAAGGCCATGGCGCCCGCGGCGGCGAGGGGCGCGAGCTTGCAGACGATCGCTACGATGCCGAAGAAGACCCGGGCGACCTCATGCAGGAGGTTGATGACGGGCCGGCCGTGGTCGCCCAGCCGCCCCAGGGCGAAGCCGAAGAGCAGGGCGAGCAGCAGGACCTGCAGGATGTCACCTTCGGCAAAGGCGCTGACGAAGGTCTTGGGGATGAGGTGTAACAGGGTGTCGACCCAGCCCAGATTCTGGGCGGCCTGCGCATAGCCGGCCGTAGCCTTGGTGTCCAAGGTCGCCGGATCCGCATGGATGCCTGCGCCCGGGGTGAAGACATTCGCGACGACGAGTCCGATGACCAGCGCCAGCGTGGTGACGACTTCGAAGTAGACGAAGGCCCGCAGGCCGACCTTGCCGGCTTTCTTGAGGTCACCCATGCCCGCTAATCCGACCACGACGGTCGTGAAGATGATCGGCCCGATCAGCATCTTGATCAGGTTCACGAACGCATCCCCGAGCGGCTTCAGCTGCGCACCGAAGTCCGGCCAGACATAACCGACGACCCCGCCCAGGATGATGCCGATCAGGACCTGGACGTAAAGATGGCGGAGCAGGCGCATGGGGTTATTCGAGGCTTAGAGGACGGGCGGGCCCGAGGCAAGGAGGGGAAAAGGGGGGTGATGCAGAAAGGAGGACTGAATGGAGGACTGCGTTGAGGACTGAGTTGAGGGCTGAATTGAAGATGGGATGGCTGAATCGATGACAGATCTAACTATCCTGACTCCCCTTGAGTTCAGTATCTTCCCGCCACCCGCCACCCGAGATAATGCCTCTCCCTATACTCAATACTCCATACTCGATACTCTCGTATGCCACCTTTGCACAGGCCGCAGGCCGATCTGCACCTTTGCACTATCTCTCTCTGGTCCTCCGAGCCTCTGAGCCTCTAGTTTGTATCCGCCCGTGTCCCCATGTCACCGTGTCAACTTGCCCACTCTCGCCCGCTATTTCGTGGGCGAGGGGAAAATCCCGCCCCTCGCCATCGTGACGATCTTGAAATCACCGCCGGAGGCCGAGACGCAACGCCGGTAGATTTCCTGCGGCTCCCGGGAGGTCGAATAAAGGTAGAGGCGCGGAGCCTTCCGGTCCTGCGCTTGGGCGAAGCCTCTGATCCAGCGCGTTTCCCAGGCCTTCTCGGCCTCGGTGCGCAGGTCGGTCGGCGGACGCAGGTCCGCATCAAAGACGATGCTTGGCTTAACCTCGCCGATGGTGCGCCACTGGATGACGCCGTCCTCGAAGTCGGAGAAGACGACGATGGCGTCGTACTGCTTCTGGTTGAGCATGGCCTCCAGCCAGGCGCCGACGCCCCCGATGCGGAAGAGGGCGTCCTTGCTGCCGAACATGTTCCGTCCGGCCGGGCTCAGCTTGTTCGGGTCCGTCGCGGGCGAATCCCGCTTCCCGCCGCGTCGGTCCATGTAGATCTGGTCGACGGTCGGGACGACGAGCTTCTGGTTGGGCCGGGCGCCGAGGACTTCGCCGTCCTGGATGAAGTTGAAGACACCGAAATAGCGGTAGACGTCGGCGCTGGGGAACTGCTCCTTGATCTGCTTCTCGACCGCGGCGAAATACGGATTCATCGACGGCGAGCTGTCGAAGTAGACGGCGATGTTGGCGCCGGAAATCTTCATGCCCATGACGGCCCGTCCGGTGAAGTTCTTGCCGCCCTTGCCCAGGCCCACTCCACCACCGACCCCGCCGCCAACGCCGCCGCCGAAACCTTTGGACGAACCCGAGAGCGCCCCGAGCATGGCGCGGTTCATGTCGGGCATCTCGGGCAGGGCGATCGAAGCCGTGGCGCTCTTGGACGTGATCTTGCTCGCGCTCTTGGTCAGGCTCTTGGGCGCATTCGGCTTCTGCTTGGCCTTGGTCGCGACGGCTCGCTCGCCGCCGCTGCCGCCGCCCGCGCCCGTCGCGAAAGCATTCGGCTCCTTCTTCTTGCTTACGGCGACCGAGACTACCCAGGCGGTCGCAAGGAAGAGCAAGCCACCGTGGATCAGCAGCGAGACCATCAGGCCTTGCCCGCCGAACTTGAACCACCTTCGCGCCCAGGCCGACATTCCCGAGCTGACTTTACGCGGCTCTGGTTCCGGCGCAGGCGCGGCAGCCGCCGGAACTTCGTCCACGGGCGGCGGAGGAGGCGGCGCGGCCGGCGTACGCGGACGCAGGCGGGGTGGCTGGGGCGGGGTGAAATCCACGAGGGAAGA
>JBDKIN010000085.1:0-2818 GCA_039797095.1 Verrucomicrobiota bacterium | reverse complement strand
GCCTGGACGTATTCCGGATTGATCGGGACCTTCCCGCCGCCGCCGGGGGTGTCGATGATCAGCTGCGGGACGGCGTAGCCGGTAGTGTGGCCACGGAGCGCGCGGATGATGTCGATGCCCTTCTGGATGGGCGCACGGAAATGGGTCGAGCCTTCGATCAGGTCGCAAGCGTAGAGGTAATACGGACGGACCCGCATCATGAGCAGGCGGTGCACGAGCGACTTCATCACCTCGGCGTCGTCATTGATGCCGGCGAGGAGGACGGACTGGTTGCCCAACGGAACACCGGCGTAGGAAAGCCGCTCGCAGGCGGTCGCGAGTTCGCGGGTGATTTCCTTGGGATGATTCGTGTGGATGCTCATCCAGATCGGCCCGTGCTTACGGAAGATCTCGGCGAGCTCGGGCGTGATGCGCTGCGGAAGGAAGACCGGGATGCGCGAACCGAGGCGGATGAATTCGACGTGCTTGATCGCGCGGAGACGACCGAGGAGCGCGTCCAGCTTGGCATCGGAGAGCAATAGCGGGTCGCCGCCGGAGAGCAGGACGTCGCGGATCTCAGGATGGGCCTCGATATACTTCAGACCGGCCTCGAGCTCGGGATGGAAGTCATACGCCTGGGCGTTGGAGACCAGGCGGCTGCGCGTGCAGTAACGGCAATAGGAAGCGCAGCGGTCGGTGACCAGGAAGAGGACGCGGTCCGGGTAGCGATGGACGATACCTGGGACGGGCATGGTACCCTCCTCGCCGACGGGGTCCTCGGATTCGCCCGGGGCGACGTAGGACTCCTCGATGCGGGGGATGACCTGCCGGCGGACCGGGCAGTTCGGATCCTTGGGGTCGATCAGGTTGAAGAAATGGGGCGTGATCGACAGGGACAGCTTATGCGGGGCGAACAGGCACCCTTCCCGCTCTTCCTTGGTCAGTTCGAGGCGCTCCTCGAGCTGCGCCAGCGTCGTGATGCGGTTGCGGAGCTGCCAATGCCAGTCGTTCCACTCCGCGGCGGGCACGTCTTTCCACAGGCCTTGGCCGGCATGCCAGTTTTCGCGGAGGTCCTGAGGATACATCGGCTAAGCCCAATACCCTAACGACCGGGAGGCGTAATGCAAACGGGGAAGCAATCCGGCCTTACGGCCGCGACGGCGGGCCCTTGCGCTTGAACCAGCCGGAGAACGGATGCCAGAGCTGGCCGAAATAGCCCGTCGGCACCGGCTCGGTCGCGCCGAAGTCCTGCGGCAGGCGATCCTTCGGCATGTAGTAGGTGCCGAAGAGGATATCCCAGAGAGGCAGCAGGCCGGCGAAGTTCTTGTCGATCGCCGCCGGGTCCTTGGAGTGATGCCAGCGATGGAAGACCGGCGTCGCGACGACGGAACGGAGGGGACCGAAATCCCAGTCGACGTCGGCATGCAGGAAGATGGCGTAGAAGGTCAGGAAACCGGCGACGCCGGCCGTCACGGTCGGATCGAAGCCAAGGAAAAGCAACGGCACGGCGGGGGCGATCTTGTTCACGGCTTCGTTGACCGGATGCACGCGTACCGCCGAGAGCCAATCGAGCTGCTCGGAACTATGATGCACCGCATGGAAAGGCCACCAGGCGCCGGTATGAAAGAGCCGATGGAGCCAGTAATCCAGGAAATCGATGAGGAGATAGGTCTCGAGCGCCTGCAGCCAGGCCGGCTGGGCGGCGACCGGTCCGAAGCCATGATACTGCCCCGCCTTCGCGGCCTCACCCGTGGTGACGCCGGCGACGACCAGGAAGAAGAACGGCACGATGAAGAGGACGCGCGAGGCCTGCTTGAAAAGCCCGATGGTGAAGAAATAAGCGGCGTCGGTGAGCATCCCCGTCCGGAAGAAACCCGGCCGGCGACGCGCGCCCATGATCCGTTCGATGAAGTAGAAGACCAGGCCCAGCAGAAGCAGCCCCAGCAGGTGCCTCACCGTATGGGCCTGGATTTCCATGCCGTCGGCTTACTTCTTCTCGACGACCCACATGTTGCGGAACTCGACGGCGTCGCCGTGCCACTGCAGCCCGAGCGGGAGCTTGTCCGCGTGCTTCACGTAAGGAGGATTCTTCTTATGGCTGCTCGGTCCGATGTATTCGGTGCCGTCCTGGACCTTGACGCCGTTCATGACGACGGTGATGCGGGTCTTGCTGGCGACGGAGCCGTCGGCATTGAAGCGCGGCGCGGTGAATTCGATGTCGTAGCTGTTCCAGCTGCGGGAAGGCAGGCAGGCGTTGAAGGCGGGCGGCTGCTGGCCGTAGATCGCGGCGGTCATGCCGTCGGCGTAGGTCTCGGTCTTATAGCAGTCGAGGACCTGGAGCTCGTAGGTCTTCATGAAGAAGATGCCGCTATTGGAGTTGCCCTGGCTCTTCTTCTTGGGGTCGGTGTCGTAACCGGCGGCGGAGCGCCACTCGACGTGGAGGGCGATGTCGCCGAAGGCGCGCTTGGTGCGGATGCCGTTGGTGCGGGCGGTCATCACGCCGTCCTTGATCTCCCAGGTGACCGGCGTCTTGAGCTTGGCGTTCGGAACGGCGTCGGGCTCCCACTCGCCGGCGGAATCGGGACCGCCGACCAGGACGATCGCGCCGGCCGGGGCCGGGGACTCGTTGCACTTCAGCTTGGAAGCGTCGGCGCGGGGCGGCTGCGGCCGGGTGGCGTCATGGACACGCCACTGGGTGCCGGGGATGAAAGGGGTGTCGGTGTAGCCTTCGGCGGCGACCAGGCCGCTGGCGGCCACAAGGGAGAGCAAGGAAGCGAGACGCATGGGAGGTAGGGGTGCAGACAGGTTGGAGCAGCGGAGGTTCTGGGAAAAGGGTAAT
>JBDKIN010000084.1:0-5616 GCA_039797095.1 Verrucomicrobiota bacterium | reverse complement strand
CCGGCCGTGAGCGACGACGACTTCAAGCGGGCCGTCGACAAGATCGAAGCCGCTGGCCTGCGGGTCAGCAGCTACGCGTCCGCCATCGGCAACTGGAGCCGGCCCATCACGGGCGACTTCGCCACCGACCTCGCCGACCTCAAGGTCCTGATCCCGCGCATGCAGCGCACCCGCACGAAGTTCGTCCGCACGATGAGCTGGGTCCGCGGCGACGTCTCCGAAGACGCGTGGCGCGACGAAGGCGTCCGCCGCTACCAGGAGATGGCCAAGCTCGCCGCCGACGGCGGCATCATGCTCCTGCACGAGAACTGCGAAGGCTGGGGAGGCCTTTCCGGCACGCACGCCCGTCGCTTCATCGAAAGCATCGACCATCCCAGCGTCCGCTACCTCTTCGACATCGGCAACACGGTCTCCTACGGCCAGGAGACCATGCCCTTCTACCGCGAGATCCTGCCCTACGTGGAATACGTCCACATCAAGGACTGTCGCCGCAACCCGGAGGGCGGTAAGAGCAGCGCCTTCACCTACGCCGGCGAAGGCGACGCGCTCGTTCGCGAGATCCTCACCGACCTCATCGCCCGCGGCTACAAGGCCGGCGTCTCCATCGAACCCCACGTCGCCAGCATCGTCCACCTCGGCGAAGGCACCAAAGCCTCCCCGCAGGAGCGTTTCGACTCCTATGTCCGCTACGGCCAGGGCCTCGAGAAGCTCCTGGCCGGGATCACGCCCTGATTTGGCTGGCGCTTCCGACCACGCACCCCATCCCTTTTCCGCATGTCTTCCGAACCGACGCCTCCCTTCGACGGCCCCCAGCTGGGCGACACGGTCGAGGGCCTCACGCTCATCGCCGTCGGCATCCGGGATACGTTCACCGAAGTCCTGCCCGCCCATCGCGAGGCCTTCACTCTCCTCAACGAATGGATGAGCGGCATCCGCCTCTATGAGCTCGAGGACGCCCTCGACCTCGACGCCAACTTCTGGGACGAGCTCCTCGACTGCGACTACGAGGTCGGCGAAGGCGAGATCGACGGCGATAAGCCCGGCGAGATGGTGACCATCTACGACGTCTGGGCCGACGCCCAGCTTGTCGACGCCTGCCTCGACAAGCTCTGCGCCCGCCTCGAAGAACTCAAGGCCATGGCCGTCGACGTCCTGCCTCCCGGCCTGCACAACGCCGCGAAGTCGCACCAGTCGCCGACCGAAACGCTCAAGCTGATCGCTCAGCTGGCCGACTGAGCGAACGACGGGGCCGGACGCAACCAAAGCCGGCGGACGGGGTTAAAGAGACGATGCGCCCCTTGCTCGCCCTCCTGCTTCTCGCCGTCGGACTCCTCGCCGCCGACCGGCCCAACATCCTCGTCATCGTCGGCGACGACATGGGCTACGCCGACGTCGGCTTCCATGGCTGCAAGGATATCCCGACCCCGCACCTCGACGCGCTCGCGGCCTCGGGCGTCCGCTTCACGAACGGATACGTCTCCGGCCCCTATTGCTCCCCGACCCGCGCCGCCCTGCTGACCGGCCGCCACCAGTCCCGCTTCGGCCATGAGTTCAACCCCTCCGGTCGCAACGGGCTGCCGCTGACGGAATCCACCTTGCCCGACCGGCTGAAAGCGGCTGGCTACGCCACCGGCATGGTCGGTAAATGGCACCTGGGTTCCCTGCCCGAGCAGGTCCCGACGCGACGGGGTTTCGACGAGTTCTTCGGCTTCCTCGGCGGCGCCCACAGCTATTTCGACGCCGGCGGCTTCCTCCGCGGGACCGAACCGGTGAAGGAGATGGACTACGCCACCGATGCTTTCGGACGCGAGGCGGTCGCCTACGTCGAACGCCACAAGGGCAAGCCGTGGATGCTCTACCTCGCCTTCAACGCCGTGCACACGCCGATGGACGCGACGAAAGATCGGCTCGAGAAGTTCTCGGCGATCAAGGACAAGACCCGCCGCACCTACGCCGCGATGATGTCGGCGATGGACGACAACATCGGCCGCGTGATCAAAGCCCTCAAGGAGAGCGGACAGTACGAGAACACCCTTGTGACCTTCATCAGCGACAACGGCGGCCCGACGATGAACGGCGTGACCGTCAACGGTTCGGTCAACGCCCCGCTCCGCGGCTCCAAGCGCACGACCCTCGAGGGCGGCATCCGCGTGCCCTTCGTCGTGTCCTGGCCGGCCAAGCTCAAGCCCGCCGCCTTCCAGCCGATGGCCTCGCAGCTCGACCTTCACGCCACCGCTCTGGCCGCGGCCGGCGTCACGGCCAAGCCGGCATGGAAACTCGAAGGGGTCGATCTCTTGCCTTACCTGGCTGGCGAGAACAAATCCGCGCCGCATGACGCGCTCTACTGGCGCTTCGGGGAACAGATGGCCGTCCGGCAGGGCGACTGGAAGCTCGTCCGCTACGACACCAACGCCGACACCAACGCCGGCAAGAAGGCGCCCGTGTCCGCGGCGAAACTATACGACCTGGCCAACGACGTGCACGAGGACAAGGACCTGGCCGCCGAGCATCAGGACAAAGTCAAAGAACTGCAGGCCCGCTGGGACGAATGGAACCAGGCCAACGTGAAGCCCCTGTGGGGCTCAGGCGGCGGCGACAACGACGGACCCGAACCCGGCGTGACCAAGAAGGGCAAGAAGAAGGCCGCGAAGTAAGCCGGCCTAGCGCTTCAGGTGCTTGTCCAGGAATCCTTGGATCAGCGCCCTCGACTCCGTTGAGTCGAACTCTTTGCCGCCGTGGCCGGCGCCGGGAAGCAGCTTCAGGGTCGACTCCACGCCCGCCGCCTTGAGCGCCGCGTGCAGGCGCTCGCTCTGATCGACGGGCACGCCGGGATCGGCCGTACCATGCAGAATCAGGAACGGGACATCATCCTTGGAAACCTGATGCAAGGCGCTGACGGCCTTGGCCTTCTCCGGCTGGTCCATCACGACGCCGCCCAGCAACAGGGCGCCGTTGGCCTTGGCGAGATCGGCGCGCGTGCGCTTTTCCGAGAGCACGTTCGGAGGCATGGTCAGGAGGTCGGTCGGACCATACAGGTCCACCACGGCCTTGACCTTGTCCGACGCCGGCAAGGAAAGCGTCCCCCAGAGTGCGACCACGTGGCCGCCCGAGGAACCACCCATCGCGGCGGAGCGCTCGGCGTCGAAGCCGTATTTTCCGGACTCTTGGCGCAACCAGCGGAGCGCCGCGATCGGATCCTCGATCTGCGCAGGCCACGGATGTTCAGGCAATAGACGGAAATCCAGACTGGCTACGGCGTACCCTTTGGTCGCCAACCAAGCCGCGGGACAATTCGCCTTGGAACCGTTCCTCCAGCCTCCGCCATGCACCCAGATGACCAAGGGCATCGGCGCCGAGGGCTTCGTCGCAGGACGATAGAGGTCCAATTTGAGGCTGAGGCCCTTGACCTGCGCGTATTCGAGATCGCGCAGCACATTGACCCCCTCCGGGACCTTGGTGCTAGCGCCATAGGCCGAAGCCGCAAGCAGACCGACGGCGAGCAAGGCCCTCATTTCTTCTTGGCCTTGGCTTTCGCTTTGCCGGCAGGGCTTTTCTTGATGAGCTGGACCTCGACATCATTCTTGAGGGCATCGCCCGGAGTGCTGCGACCACGTGCGATGAGCTTCTCGAGCTCGGCCTTCATGGACGCGACGCGTTCGGGGAACTCGGCCTGAAGATTGTTACGTTCGCCCGGATCCTTCGAAAGGTCATAGAGCTGTACCGGCGGCAGGCCCGCCTCTTCGGGACCAGGCTTAGGCGAACTCCAACCGGCGGAACCGGCGCTGAGCAGCAGTTTCCACTGACCGTCACGGATCGCGAAGCTGCCGTTGATCGACTGGCTCACGATGCCTTGGCGAACCGCAGGCTTGTCACCACGCAAGACCGGCAGGAAGCTCACGCTATCTTCGGCCATCGTAGCCGGAACGCTCGCGCCGGTGATCTCAGCGAACGTGGCCAAGAAATCGATCTGGCCGACCAGGGCATTGCTCACACCGGGCTTCACCTGGGCGGGCCAGCGCACGAGGAACGGCACGCGGTGCCCGCCCTCGTAAAGGTCGGCCTTGTGTCCGCGGTAGATGTGGTTGGGTTCATGGCCGGCCTTCTGCAGCGTGGGAATATCGGCCGCGGGCGAACAGCCGTTATCTGAAGTAAAAATCACCAAGGTGTTTTCGGTCAGGCCCTGCTTATCCAACGAGGCCAGCAGGCGACCGACGTCATGGTCGACCTGCTTCACGAAGTCGGCGTAAGGGCTGATGCCGCTGGAACCTTGGAACTCCTTGGTCGGCACGATCGGCGTATGCGGGGCGTTCAACGGCACATAGGCGAAGAACGGCTTGGCGGGATCGGCCTTACGCTGCGCCTCGATGAAGGCGATGGTCTGGTCGATGACCGAGGGCATCACGTCGACGGCCTCGAACTTGGGTCCGGCCGGACCGGAACGCAACCAGGTCTTGGTGGCGCTCGGGATCTCCGTCACGCGTCGGTCCTTGATCCAGACGAACGGCGGCATGTCGAGCGAGGCGCTGATGCCGAAATAAGCATCGAACCCGTGTTCCAAAGGGCCGTCCACGATGTCGCGGCCGTAGTCGACCGAGGCCGCATCCTGGAAAGCCTTGCCGAAGTTGCCACCGTCGTCGGCGATGCCGCCGTTCTTCAGCGGGAAACTCATGCCGAGATGCCACTTGCCGAAACACCCCGTCGCATAGCCCTGCTGCTTCAGGAGGCCGGCAAGGGTGAGCCGGTCTTTCGCGATCAGCGGGGTCGAGAAACCTCCGAGCACGCCGGACTGGAGTTTGGTGCGCCAGTGGTAGCGACCGGTCAGCAGGCTATAACGGGTCGGCGTGCAGACGCCCGAAGACGTATGGCCGTCCGTGAAACGGATGCCGCCTTTGGCCAAGGCATCCAGCTGCGGGGTCGCGATCTTGCTCTGCGGGTTGTTGGCGCCGAGATCGCCGAAGCCTTGGTCGTCGGCCAGAATGACGATGATATTGGGCCGATCGGCGGCGGCCAAGGCCAAGGACATCAGACAACCGCAAAGCAAGGGGAAGCGCATGGTGGGGTGACAGTTTCCTAGGGGACGGGTTCCCGTTCCGCAACCCTCCCTTCGACCCTATCTTGTTTGCCTCCGGCCAGCCCCTCCCCTATCCCCTCTCCTCTCTTTATGTCGTCCCTCCTCGGCTTCTCTTTCATCGGTTTCGCCCGCGGCCAGTCCCGCACCGCGCCCTACCGCTCCGTCAACCCGGCCACCGCCGCCGCCCTCGAGCCGGACTTCTTCCCCGCCACCGCGGCCGAAGCGGACCAGGCCTGCGCCCTGGCCGACCAGGCCACCCCGGTGCTCGCCGGACTTTCCGGCCAGAAGAAGGCCGCCTTCCTCCGCGACATCGCCGCCCGCATCGAAGCCGCGACGCCCGCTCTCGTCGCCCGCGCGACGCAGGAGACCGGCCTCCCCGAAGCCCGCTGCCAGGGTGAGATCGGACGCACGATGGGCCAGCTGCGACTCTTCGCCGACCTCGTCGAGAAAGGCGATTGGATCGACGCCCGCATCGAGACCGCCAACCCGGACCGCAAGCCCCTGCCCAAGCCTGACCACCGCTCGCTGCTCCGTCCCGTCGGCCC
>JBDKIN010000083.1:0-9990 GCA_039797095.1 Verrucomicrobiota bacterium | reverse complement strand
ACTCGACCGTCACCGACTTCGCCAGGTTCCGCGGCTGATCGATCGGGCAACCACGCAGGCGCGCCACATGGTAAGCGAGCAGCTGCAGCGCCACTGTCGCCGGGATGGTGGCGACCAAGGGATCGCAGTCCGGGATCCGGATGACCTCGTCGGCGATCGCCGCCTCGGGGCCGCCTTCGGTCACGAGGGCGATGACGTGAGCGCCCCGTGCCTTGCACTCCTCGGCGTTGCCCAAGGTCTTGTCCACGACGGGCGAACGGTTGGCGAGGACGACGACCGGCATGCCGGGCGTCAGCAACGCGATGGGGCCATGCTTCAGTTCGGCGGCATGATAACCCTCGGCGTGGATGTAGGAGATCTCCTTGAGCTTCAGGGCGCCCTCGAGGGCGACGGGATGCATGGGGCCGCGTCCGAGGAAGAAGGCGTGCTCGTGCTTCACCATGGATTCAGCGACCTTCGCGATGGCGGCGTCCTGGCGGAGCACGGCTTCGATGAGCTCCGGGAGGCGGGCGATCTCGGCGGCCAAGACAAGGCCACGCTCGCGGGACAGCCGGCGTCCGCGCCCGAGCTTGAGCGCCATGAGCAACAAGACGGCGACCTGGCCGGTGAAAGCCTTGGTGGAAGCGACGGAGATTTCCGGGCCGGCATGCAGATAGACGCCTCGCCCCGTCTCCCGGGCGATGGTCGAACCGACGACGTTGACGAGGCCCATGATCATCGCGCCCTTGTCCTTGGCCTCCCGGACGGCGGCCAGCGTATCGGCTGTCTCACCGGACTGGGAAATGGCGACGACGAGGTCGCGTCCATCGATCAAAGGATTACGATAACGGAATTCGGCGGCGGGCTGGACTTCCGCCTGGAGCGCGGCGAGTTCCTCGAACGCGAAATCACCGACCATACCGGCGTGCAGCGAGGTGCCGCAACCGACCATGACGATGCGCTGCAGGTCGAGGAGTTCGCGGGCGCTGGCGCCCATGCCGGACAGGACCGCGGTACCGTTCAGGAGGTCCAGACGGCCACGGAGGGCGTTCCGGACCGACTCAGGCTGCTCGTGGATCTCCTTGAGCATGAAATGGTCGTAACCGCCCTTCTCCACCGCCCCGGGTTCGAACTGCAGTTCGGCCACGTCCCGATCCATGGGCGCATGGTTCAGGTCCGTGATGTCCACGGAGTCGGCAGTGACCAGGGCGACGTCGCCGTCGTCGAGGTAGATGACCCGCCGCGTATGCGAGATGAGGGCCGAGGGGTCGGAAGCGATCAGGCATTCTCCTTCGCCGACTCCGATGACGAGCGGGCTGCCTTTCCGGGCGACGACGATGCGTCCCGGTTCATCGGCCGAGATGACGGCGATGCCGTAGGCGCCCTCGACCTGACGGAGAGCCGCGATCACCGCCTTGCGGAGGTCTCCTTTGTAATATTCGCCGACGAGCCTTGCGACGGCTTCGGTGTCGGTCTCGGAGGCGAAGAGATGCCCCTTGGCCTCCAGCTTGGTACGGATGGCCCGGTAGTTCTCGATGATACCATTATGGACGAGACGGATGCGCCCGCTGGCATCCGCATGCGGGTGCGCGTTGGCTTCGGTCGGCGCCCCGTGCGTCGCCCAGCGGGTGTGGGCGATGCCGACGACGCAGCGGGTTTGCAGTTCCTCGGGCCATTCGGCCCGGACCTTGTCGGCCAGACGGGAGACCTTGCCCACGGCCCGCAGAGTCAGGAGCTCGTCGCCGTCTTGGACGGACAGGCCGGCCGAATCATAGCCGCGGTACTCGAGCCGGCGAAGGCCGCCGAGGAGGACTGGCGTGGCCGCATGGCGACCGACATAGCCGACGATGCCGCACATGGTCAGGCAAGGATGTCCTTGTCGACGATGGCGCCGGGCAAGGTCGAGGTCTTGGGCCAGAGCTTACGCCCGGGGTACAAGGAGGTATGGATGCCGGTATGGACGCCGTCTCCGACGATCGCGCCGAGCTTACGACGGCCGGTGTCGACCATACGTCCGGCGACCGGACTACGATGCGCGCCGCCGTCGTGACGAAGATTGGAAGTGATCGTACCCGCGCCGAAGTTCACCTTCTCGCCGAGAATGGAATCACCGAGGTAAGAAAGATGGCCGACGTTCGTGCCGGGCAGCAGGATCGAGTTCTTGATTTCGACGGCCTGGCCGACGTGACACTTGTCGCCGATGGAAGTCGAACCCCGGATGTAGCAGTTCGGACCTACCTTGCAGTGATCGCCGATGATGACGTCACCTTCGATGACGACGCCCGGCAGGATCTTGGTGCCTTTGCCGACCTGCAGGCGTCCGTCGACATAGAGTGACGCGTGCGCGCCGGATTCCTGGACGTAAGCCTTACGTGCCGTCATGGCTTCGACGTTGGCTCGCAGCAGGTCCCAGGCGTAGGTGATGGCGAAAGACTGGCTGGCGCGGAGTTCACGACCGCCGTTTTTCCGGGTAACCAAGACGACACCCTCCGCGGTCGTCATGGTGCCATAAGAAGCATCGGCGACGAAGGTCGCCAGTTCTGCGGACGAGAACCAGGCCGAGGCATGAACGGTCAAATCGGCATCAGCGCCCGCGGCTTCGGTCAGGCCGAGAGCCAGCAGTGCGGCCTGCTGATGACGTCGCAAGGCGAGATTAGCCAAGGGAAAGTCACCCAGCGATCGCGTGAGGGTAAGCGGGTGGCAACCGGCCGTCTCTCCGGCTTCAGCTAAGAAGAAGGTGGCCATCTCAGAGGGACTCGAAATCAGCCTCCACCGCGGACTTGAAGGCCTGGGACCAGCGGTCTACCTCGCCTTGGTCCTGATGTTCGACGAGGATGCGCAGCTTGTTCTCCGTGCCCGAGTAGCGGATGAGATGACGTCCGACTTTGCCGAAAGCCAAGTCCGCCTTGCTGATCTCATCCTGCAACGAGTGCAGCTGGCCCAGCGGTACCCGGGAACGGACCTTCAGGTTGACCAAGGCCTGCGGATATTCCCGCATGCCCGCGGCGAGATCCGCCAAGGTAGCGCCCTTCTTCCGCATGAACCTAAGGACCTGCAAGGCGCTGAGGATGCCGTCGCCGGTCGAAGCGTAATCGGCGAAGATGAGGTGACCGCTGTTCTCGCCGCCGAAAGAATAACCACCCTTACGGAGGGCCTCGATGACGTGGCGGTCGCTGACGGCCGTGGTGACCACGCCGATGCCGGCCTTGCGCATGGCTTCGTGCAGGCCGAGGTTCGACATGACGGTGCAGACCATCGTATTGCCGCTGAGCTTGCCTTCTTCCTTCAAAGCCAAGGCGCAGAGCGCGAGAATCCGGTCGCCGGAGACGCTGGCGCCGCTCGCGTCACTGAAGATCACGCGGTCGGCGTCCCCATCGAGCGAGATGCCGACATCGGCCCCCTGCTCTTTGACTACCTTACCGGCGTAATCGGGATAGAGGGCGCCGACACCGGCGTTGATGTTGATGCCGTCGGGCTCGACGCCGAGCTTCACGACCTTTGCCCCTAGTTCCTTGAAGATGAGCGGCGCCAGGAGGTAGCCAGCCCCGTGTCCGCAATCCACGACGACCTTCATCCCGTCTAGGCTCGCGTTACCCAGGCTATGCTTGACGAACTCGATGTATCGACCACGGGCATCGTCGATACGGTAAGCCTTGCCGATCTTGTCACCGGTCACGCCGTTGGCCTTCACGTCGTAAAGGACTTCCTGTTCGACGAGCGCTTCCAGGTCATCGGAGAGCTTAAAGCCGTCCGGGCCGAAGATCTTCAGGCCATTGTCTTCATAGGGATTATGCGAAGCAGTCAGCATGATGCCGGCGCCGCAGCCCATGGACTTGGTGAGATGCGCGACCGCCGGCGTCGGCATCGGGCCGACGAGGAACACGTCCATGCCGCTGGAGACGAGCCCGCTGGTCAGGGCGGTCTCAAGCATGTACCCGGAGATGCGGGTGTCCTTGCCGATGATGACGCGATTGTGATTGGCCCCGCTGGAACGGAGTACCCGCGAAATCGCCTGGCCAATACGGAGGGCAATTTCCGGGGTGATCGGATATTCGTTAGCTCGTCCGCGAATACCGTCCGTACCGAAGAGTTTGGTCGCCATGGTCCTAATTCCGATGAAATCAGAGGGTTTAGCAAGATTAAATGAGCGAAAAGCATCCTATATGACAGATATGAGCGTTTCGGGCATTAATCTTAAATGAGGATTAAACAACGGAGCGGTTCAGCCGAATTACGATAGGTCCATAAGACCGAAAGAAATCGAGCGAGCAAATGGGGAGGTCAGAGACGCGCACCATCACCGCGCATGAAGATCATGAGGGATGCCGGATTAATCGAGGGAGATTGAGATGAGGCAGCGACCCTATCCGTCATTCATCATTCGACAGGAACTAGACCACGGCGTTGAGTGTCAGCCCCCTGATGCGCCCCACGCACGTCACTTCCCTGCTCTGCCTGCTTGGCACAGCCGTCGCTTGCGCGGCCGACGCGCCGGTCGACTTCAATCGTGAGGTGCGTCCGATCCTTTCCGACCGTTGCTACGGTTGCCACGGGCCCGACGCCGACAAGGGCCGCAAGGCCGGCTTGCGTCTCGATGAATTCGCCGGGGCGACGAAAGAATTGAAGAGCGGAGATGTCGCGGTGGTGCCGGGTGACGTCAAGAAGAGCGCTCTGGTCCAACGAATCCTGAGCGAAGATGAGGAAGAAGTGATGCCGCCGCCGGAACTGCATCGCCCGCTCTCTCCGCAGGAGAAGGACATCCTGATACGCTGGGTGAGACAAGGCGCGCAATATGATCCGCATTGGGCGTTCGTGAGCCCGCAGTCTCATCCGACCCCGACGATCGCCGACCCCGCTTGGGCGAAAGATCCGTTGGATGCTTTCATCGCCCAAGCTGCGGCCAAGAAAGGCCTCCGTCCTTCGGCCCCCGCCGACCGTGCGACCCTGCTCCGCCGCGCTTCTTTTGCGCTGACGGGCCTCCCTCCGACGATCGCCGAGGTCGACGCATTCTTGGCAGACACTTCACCCGACGCCTATGAAAAGCGCGTCGACGCTTTGCTGGCGTCACCTCGTTATGGCGAGCATCTGGCCGTCGCCTGGCTGGATCTGTCGCGGTACGCCGACACTTGGGGGTATACCGGCGATAAGGCGATGTTCGCCTGGCCTTGGCGCGACTGGGTGCTGAAGGCCTTCAACGAGAACAAGCCTTACGACCAGTTCCTGACCGAGCAGCTCGCCGGAGACCTCCTCCCGAATCCGACCCAGGGCCAACGCGTCGCGACGGCTTACAATCGCATCCATCGCATGACCTTCGAAGGCGGCTCGATCGCCGAGGAGTTCCGCCAGGATGGCATCAATGACCGCGTGATGACCGCGGGCTACGGCTTCATGGGACTGACGATGGAGTGCGCCCGCTGCCACGACCATAAATACGACCCGATCTCGCAGAAGGACTATTTCTCGATGGCGGCGATGTTCGGCGACCAGAACGAGAACGGCCTCCTCTCTTTCCATGGTGAAGTGCCGCCGCCTTTCGTGCGCCTTTACAAGTCCGACGAAGAACGTCGGAAGGAAGCCGAGCTCCGCGCCGCCGTGAGGGCGGCCGAACAACGACTCGTCACCACGCACACCGCCACGGCCAAGGCCGAAGTGAAGGTGCCCGCCCCCGTCGCCCACTTCCCGCTCGAGGCCTTCACGAAGACGGGCGTCGATGACGCGCTCGCCGGAGGCAAGCCCGCCAAGTTCGAGCGCCGCGGCTCGCCCGAAGATCTTCAGCTCGTCCCAGGTGTCCAAGGTCAGGCGGTCAAGTTCGACGGCGACGCCGGCTTCAAACTCCCCGAGTTCAAGCAGGTGGGGCGTTTCGATGCCCTCACGTTCTCGGCCTTCCTACGTCTCGGCGAAAAGAACGCCCGCGCGACGATCCTGCACTCGACGGGCTTCTACACCGGCGACGGTGACGCCACGGGCATCGAGCTGCTGGTGACCCAAGGCAAGCTCCGCTGGAGCATGATCCACCTATGGCCCAACAGCGCCGCCTCCGTCGAAATGGTCGACGCGCTGCCGGTCGACCAGTGGCGTCGCGTGACGGCGACTTACGATGGCTCGTCGCACGCCGCCGGACTCCGCCTCTACGTCGATGGCCGCGAAGTGAAGACGACGGTCTTGCGCGACACGCTCCACGCCAAGCCCCGTGACAACGCCCTGGAGATCGGCTCACGCTCCCGCGATGCCGGCTTCCGCAACGGTTCTCTCGACGAGATTCAGCTCTGGCGCATGGCCCTGACGCCCGCCGAGGTCGCCGTCCACCACGGGCTCGCCGTCGACTCCCTCCCCGCCTCGGTCCACGCCGAACACGCGCTCCGCCGGGCCGACCCGGCTTTCGCCCAAGCCTGGGAACGCGTCCAGCAAGCCCGCCGGGCCCTCGCCGCTCATGAAGAAACCGCGCCCGCCTTCTTCGCGATGGAACACTCCCCGCTCGCGCCGAAGTCGTTCGTGCTCACCCGCGGAGAATACGACAAGCCCGACCTCTCCAAGCCCTGCGAGCCAGGCATCCCCGCCCGCATCTTCCCTTGGAACGCCGAACTACCTAAGAACCGCCTCGGCCTGGCCCGGTGGCTGACCGACCCGAAGCATCCGCTGACTTCCCGCGTCATCATCAACCGGCTCTGGGCCCAGGTCTTCGGCGCGGGTCTGGTGGCCTCGAGCGAAAACCTCGGCATGCAAGGCGACCTGCCCACGCACCCGGAGCTGCTCGATACTCTGGCCGTCGACTTCATCCGGAGCGGCTGGAACACCAAGGCGATGCTCCGCCGTCTCGTGCTGAGCTCGACATTCCGGCAGTCCTCCACCCCGACGGCAGAAGGCCGCGAGAAAGATCCGGCGAACCTCCTGCTGGCGCGTGGTCCGGTGCTCCGCCTGACGGCTGAGATGGTCCGCGACCAAGCGCTGCTGGCCTCCGGCAAACTAGTCGAGCAGGTCGGCGGCGAAAGCGTCCAGGAATCCGCCAATCGTCGAAGCATCTATACTTTCCGCAAGCGCACCGCCCCGCCGGATAACATGCTGATCTTCGACGCCGGCTCCCGCGAAATCTGCCAGCCGAAGCGGCTGAACACCAACACCCCGCTGCAGGCCTTGGTGCTCCTCAATAATCCCGGCTTCGTCGAAGCCGCCAAGCACCTCGCCACGCGCGTCAGCAAGTCTTCCGCCGAGCCGGCCACTCAGATCAATGAGGCCTTCCGTCAAGTGTGCACCCGTGCGCCCCGCCCCGCGGAACTCGCCGCCCTGACCGAACTCTACGCGACTCAGAAGGCCAACCCGCCGCAGTTCGCGCCGGCGCCGGTCGTGACCAAAGCCGAACCGAAGAAGACCGATTCCAAGACGAAGAAGCAGGCCGTTCCGCCGCCGGCCCAGGTTCTGCCGAAAATCCCGGCCGATCCGGCCCTGGCCGCTCTCACCCTCGTCTGCTCCACTATTCTGGCGAGCGACGCCGCCGTCACCTCCCGCTGATCATGTCCGCCGAACTTCCCTCCTATGACGGCCTGATGCAGCCCACGCGTCGGCACTTCCTCGGCACGTCCGCCCTCGGTCTCGGCGCCCTCGCGCTCCGCGGCATCGTCGGCGACGCCCACGCGGCCCCCTTGCCTAAGGGCACGCACTTCCCGGCCAAGGCCAAGCGCGTCATCTACCTCTTCCAGGCCGGCGGACCTTCGCATTTCGAGACCCTCGACCCCAAGCCGCTGCTCCGCGAAAAACACACGCAACCGCTGCCTGACTCGGTGCGTCAAGGCCAGCGTCTGACCGGCATGAGCGGTTACCAGGCTACGCTGCCTTTGGCGGGCTCGTTCACGGATTTCAAGAAGTATGGACAGAGCGGCGTCGAATACAGCGACCTGATGAGTCACACCGGTGGGGTCGCCGACGATCTCTGCGTCATCCGCTCGATGCACACGGAGGCCATCAACCACGACCCGGCCATCACGTTCTTCTGCTCGGGCAATCAGGTCGCGGGTCGTCCGTCGATGGGCGCGTGGGCTTCCTACGGTCTGGGCAGCATGAATGAGAACCTGCCCGCCTTCATCGTGCTGGTCTCGCAGGACGCCACCAAGGACCAGCCGCTCTACTCGCGCCTCTGGGGCGCGGGCTTCCTGCCTTCCGAACACCAAGGCGTGCAGTTCAAGGCCGGCAAGGAGCCGGTGCTCTTCCTGACGAATCCCGAAGGCGTCTCGCCGCATGCCCGTCGCGGCATGCTCGACGCGCTCGGCAAGCTCAACGCCGACCAGCGCGCCGCGGAACTCGACCCGGAAGTCGACGCCCGTCTGGCGCAGGCTGAGATGGCCTACCGCATGCAGACGAGCGTGCCCGCGGTCGCCGATCTTTCGAAGGAGTCCCCCGCCACCCTTGCGATGTACGGTGACAGCGTGAAGACGCCTGGCTCCTTCGCCGCCAACTGCCTGCAGGCCCGTCGGCTCATCGAAAAAGGCGTCCGCTTCGTCCAGCTTTTCCACCAAGGCTGGGACCAGCACGGCGGTCTGCCGGGCGGCATCAAACGTCAGTGCAAGCAGACCGACCAGGCTTCGGCGGCGCTCATCAAAGACCTCAAGCAGCGCGGACTGCTCGAACACACGCTCGTGATCTGGGGCGGAGAATTCGGTCGCACGGCGTATAGCCAAGGCAAGATCACCAAGGAATCTTATGGTCGCGACCACCACCCCCGATGCTTCAGCCTCTGGATGGCCGGCGGTGGCATCAAGGGCGGCCATGTCCACGGTCAGACCGACGAGTTCGGCTACAACATCGTCAAGGACCCGGTCCACGTGCACGACCTGCACGCCACGATGCAGCACCTCCTCGGCGTCGACCACGAGCGGCAGACCTTCAAGTTCCAAGGACGTTACTACCGTCTGACGGACGTAGCAGGGCACGTGGTCAAAGCCGTGATTGCCTAAGTCGTTCGCTTCATTCGATAGTGGGCCCGATGTCCACGCCGGCTCCCGCTTCCGCCATCGCCTCTCGGTCCTTCCGGCTGTATCTGGCGTCGATCGTTCTCGGCACGCTGGCCATCCAGATCCAGAACGTCGCGGTCGCCTGGCAGGTGTTTCGTCTGACCAAGGACGAAGGTGCCAACGCGGCCCTCGCGCTCGGTGCGATCGGCTTGGCTGAGGTCATCCCGTTCGTCAGCGCGGTCCTCTTCGCCGGCCACGTGGCCGACACGAACAACCGCCGGCGCATCGCCATCGGCGCCTTGTCCGCGATGTTCGGGCTTGGGCTGCTCCTGTTCATCCCCGAATTCCTGACCGCCCGCTGGGCCCAGTTGACGGTCATCTACGGCGTGATCGTGCTCGGCGGCCTCGCCCGCAGCTTCCTCACGACGGCCCGCCAAGCGCTCATCGCGGAGATCCTCCCGCGCGACCTCATCCCCGGCGGCGTCCGCTGGCGTAACACGCTCTTCGAACTCGCCTGCGTACTCGGGCCCGGACTGGCGGGTCTGATGGTCTGGCTCGGCGAAAAGAACGGCATGGCCCACGCGGAGAACGTCGCCTACGCAGCCATGTCGCTCTGCTTCGCGACCTCGCTCGGGCTGACCATCGTGCTCCGGCCGACGCAGACCCTGCAGTCCCGTAACCCCGAGCCGATCTTCACGAGCCTGCGCCAAGGCATCGATTTCATGCTCAGCCAGCGCGTGATGCTCGGGGCCTTCACGATGGATCTCTTCGCCGTCCTGCTCGGCGGCGCGGTCGCCCTGCTGCCGATCTTCGCCGACATGCTGCAAGTCGGCGCCTTCGGCTTCGGCCTCCTGCGTGCCGCGTCTTCCATCGGCGCGGTGCTGATGTCGCTCTACCTCATCGTTCGTCCGCCGCTAGCCCACGCCGGACCATCGCTTTACGGCTCGTTCGCCGTCTTCGGCCTGAGCACCATCGGTTTCGCCCTATCGATCGCCTTGGCGAATGCCCTCGGTCTCGGCATGACCGCTGCCTTTGTCTTTTCCGCCCTCTTCTTGCTGATCGCCGGCGC
>JBDKIN010000082.1:0-3561 GCA_039797095.1 Verrucomicrobiota bacterium | reverse complement strand
CCCAGCTCGCCGGCATCGTCCCCGCCGTGCTGGCCATGGCCAAAGACCCCGCCGCCGCGAAGGCCAAGGTCCTCAAGGCCCAGGCCATCCTGCAGGAGCGTCAGTCCGCCGGCATCGGCCGCGTCCGCAAGGCCATCGGCGCCTAAGCTCGGCTTACTTCTTCGCCGGGGCCTTCGGCTTCGGCTGTTCGGCGAGCATGACCGTCATGGCCGGCGTGGGCTCGTTCACGCCCGCGAAGGCGTTGTAGGCCTGCTGGAAGGCCGCGGCGTCGCGGACGTCGCCTTCGGCGATGAGCCACTGGTAGCGCAGTTTGAACGGGGACTCCGGCGTGGCGACGCCCTTCGGAAAAGCACCGAAGCGGCCGTAGTCGCGGTAGGCCGAGAAGGCCGTTTCCTTGGGGTTGGAAGGGTGGTTGAGGAGCAGGGCCGTGAAGGTCTTGCCCTCGACCGTGAAGATCTCGGCGACCCAGGTGAGGTCGCGGACCTTGTGGATGAGGACGTCTTTGCCCGGGTAGACGTACGTGGTCTTCGAGCCATCGATCTTCTCCGAAGGACGGAACTGCGCGCCGGCGTGCTCGGGGTCGCCGTCGATCTTGGCCTCGCCGTGGTCGGGCTTGAGCGTGCTCTTCATCTCGATGCCGAGATAGAAGGGCGCGGTCGCCTTCGTGAACGTGAAGGCACGCTCCTCGGTCAGGATCGGCTTGTCTTGGGCGGTCGCGCCCTGCCAGTCGATCGAGGCGACGAAACCGTCGGTCGTCGCCTTGACCGCGGTGACGACCTGGTCGCCCTTGACCATGTGCCAGCGGTCGTAGGTCTTGCCGTCGACCGTGATCTTCATGAACCCGAGCATGATGCCGCGGTGGTGGGTGAAGTTGAAGCCCGGGCCCTTGGTGAGACGCAGGGCGCCGCTGGGGTCGAAGACATGGAGGTAGGGCTTGTACGTCTCCAGGCGCTTGGCCGGGGTGCTGACGTCGTGGGCCGTCATGAAGCGGGCGACGACCTTGCCGTCCTGGGCGACGTCGACGGCTTCGTTCAGGGTCACCTTGATGTCGGCGCCGAAGGCCGGGACGAAGGCGAGCAGGGCGAGGAGGGTGGGGCGCATGGGCTGACCATGAAGGGCAGTCGTAGGCATGGAAACATCGTTTTACGGGCAAACTTCTGGCCTGTCCGGGGTTTCATGAGAGTCCCCATGCGCGAACTCGTCTCCGTCTTCTTGACCTTAGCCTGCTTGGGCGCCGCCGCCGCCCCGAAGCCGAACATCGTCTACATCCTGGCCGATGACCTCGGTTTCGCCGAGCTGGGTTGTAACGGGTCCGACCGCTACAAGACCCCGAACATCGACGCCTTGGCGAACAGCGGTGTGCGCTTCACGCGTTTCTACACCGTACCCCTCTGCGGACCTTCGCGTGCGCTCATCCTGACCGGACGTTACGGCTTCCGGACCGGCGCCGTCACGCAAGACGCCTGCAAGACCATCATCCGCACGGGTGAAAAGGCCGAAGTCATGATTCCGTCCGTCCTGAAGCAAGCCGGCTACGCGAGCGCGATGATCGGCAAATGGGGCCAGCTTACGCCGTCCGGCGATCCGTCGGACTGGGGTTTCGACCATGAACTCTACTACAAAGGCAGCGGCATGTATTGGAACAGCAAGGTCGCCAAGCCGATGTCCGAAGGCGGCGAGGTCCGCGGCGACCCCGATACCTATGTCCTCGACGGCAAGACCGTCCCGGTGAAGGACGACGAGTATATCCCCGACCTGTTGCACAAGGATGCGACTGCCTGGCTTGAGGCCCATAAGGCCGGCCCGTTCTTCCTGTATTACTCGCTGTCCCATGTGCACGGCGAAATCCTGCCGACACCTGACAGCCTCCCGGCGCCGAAGGGCGAGTCGAATTCCCAGCGCGAACAGCGTCTGCTCACCGACAATATTGTCTACATGGATAAGCTCGTCGGCAAGTTGGTGGCCGAGCTCGAGCGACTCAAGTTGCGCGAGAACACCTTGGTCGTCTTCATGGGCGACAACGGCAGCACCAAGTCGGCGGCGGTTGTCGCCACCGTCGGCGGACGTCGCATCGAAGGCGAGAAGGGCTCGATGAAAGAAGGCGGCGGCCTCGTTCCGTTCATCGCCGCTTGGCCTGGCGTGATGCCTTCCGGTAAGGTGAATACCAACGTCGCCGATGCCAGCGACCTCCTGCCGACCTTCGCCGAACTCGCCGGCGCGCCGCTGCCGACCGGACGCGTGATCGACGGCCGCAGCCTCGTCTCCCAGTTCAAGGGCGATACGAAGTCCCCGCGGACCTGGGCCTATTGCCAGCTCAGCAACAACTACTACGTCCGCGAAGCGGGCTGGAAGCTCGACCAGGCAGGCACCCTTCATGACATGAAGGACGCGCCGTTCCGGGAAGTCGCCGTCGCGGCGGACACCAAGGACGAGGCCGCCGTGGCCGCCCGTGCCCGGCTTGCGGCCGCTTTGACGGGCCTGAACCCCGGGGCCGGCTTTAAGGACGAAGTCGGCGATGGCTCCGGCCGGAGCGGTAATAAGGAAGATAAAAAGAAGAAGACAAAGAAGGCCAAAGAGGCTAAGTAAGCGGCATGCCTCTGCGTCTGCTCTGCGCCCTGCTCCTGCTGGCGGCTCCGGCCTTCGCCGCCGAGGAGATCCTGTCGGACAAGTCCGCGCTGACGAAGATCATGGGCCTGTACCGGAAGGTCCTGGCAGGCGCCCAGCAGGCTCCGCCGGCCCCGGGTTCCGTCATCTGCGTCGGCAGTTCGCACATGCAGCTCTGGAAGGGCGTGAACGAGGACCTCGCTCCGCTGACGGTCCGTAACTTCGGCATCGGCGGCAGTCGCATGACCCACGCCGCCGACCTCTTCGTCGACAGCCTCGTCATCCCGTTCAAGCCGCGGGCCGTCATCCTCTACGAAGGCAGCAACGACATCAACGCCGGCACCAAGCCCGAGGAGGTCCTTGTGAATTTCCAGAAGCTGCATCGTAAGCTCCACGCCGCGCTGCCGGAGGCTCGCCTTTACGTGCTCAGCGTCGTGCCAAGTCCGGGGAAGCGCTTTGAGAAGATCGCCGACCTGCGCAAGACCAACGCCTTGCTCGCCCAGGAATGCTCGTCGCAGCCTTGGATGAAGTTCATCGACATCACCGAGCCGCTGATCGGCGCGGACGGCAAGCCGCGGGCCGAGCTCTTCATCCCGGGTGATATCCACATGCTGCCGGCCGGCTATGTCGTGTGGAAGTCCGTCATCGCCCCCGCGGTCGTCCCGGCCGAGAAACCTTACGAAAATGCCAAATAGCCATCCGTCCGATTTCAAGCGTAACCTGCGTCGCGAGATCGCGGGCTACTTCATCGTCATCATGTGCGCCTTGCCGATCCGCTTCTGGGTCATGTCGAAGTTCGAAGGCGCGGATGAAGGCTTCGGATTCTTCTGGAACCACTATCTCAGCGGCATCTCCCTCGGCCTCATCGCCGCCGTCTTCGTCTCCAAGCTCCGCCTGCGCTACAAGCTCGCCCTGACCTTCCTCCTGGTGGCGATCTGAGGGCTTGGGTAGGGTCGT
>JBDKIN010000081.1:0-15980 GCA_039797095.1 Verrucomicrobiota bacterium | reverse complement strand
AGGTGAAGGCCGGCACGACGGCCGATTTCCTGATGCAGTCCGTCGACCTCTACCCGACGCTCCTGCGCGCCGGCAGCGGCGCGAGCAAGCCCGACCAGAAAGTCGACGGCCTCGACCAGACCGACGCGCTCCTCGGCGGCGCGTCGCCCCGCGACCGCGTCTTCTGCCACTTCCCGCACGGCAACGCCACGCGTGACTCCGTCATGGACGGCTTCTATGCCGGCAGCTACGTGCGTAAGGGCGATTGGAAACTCATCCGCTTCTACGGACGCAACGAAGATGGCTCCGACGAACTGGAGCTCTACGACCTCAGGCAAGACCTCGGCGAGCGCCGCAACCTCGCGAAGGCGCAGCCGGCGGTCGCGCAGGAACTCAACGGACTCATCGACGGCTTCCTGAAGGACACCGAGGCGGTGATTCCGAAGGCGAATCCGAACTTCGGCAAAGCCGCGCCCAAGGCGCCGGCCAAGAAGAAAGCCCTGGCGCCCGACGACCTCCCGGGCGGCTGGAAGAACCGAGCCGGGAAGGCTACGGTCGTCGAAGGAGCCCTGCACATCGAATCCAAGGGAGCTGACTCCTTCATCGGCGTCGGCGCCGGCACCTACGCCGGCAAGGCATCGCTCTCCTTCAAGATCCGCGCCCCGCAGGCCGGCGAAGGTCGCATCGTACTCCTGGGCGCCGCGGGCGGAGCCGAAATCCTCTCCGTGCCCTATCGGACCTCCGGTGAAGCCGTCTGGCAGACGATCACCGTCGAGCTGAATCCCAAAGAGACCACGGGTATCCTCCGCCTCTTTCTCCCGGCCGGTTCCGCCGCGGTCGACCTCGACGAAATCGTCCTGACACCCCATCTCGGCCCGGCCCGACGCTGGGAGTTTTAGGCTAACGAGGCTTCAGTTTGGGTGGTCTTAAACGCCTAGGCGGGGAACAACCCGCCGGGGCACCCACTCTTATATGATGAATTTCCCAATCCGGCTTTCCCTCCCTCAACTGTCTGATTAGTTAACTTAGACCACTTCCCCATGCGTAAGCCCCACCTGGCGCTCCTGCCCTTCCTCGTCTCCGCCACCTTCGCGGCCGAGGACAGCGTGCAGTTCAACCGCGACATCCGCCCCCTGCTCGCGGACAATTGCTTCCATTGCCACGGCCCGGATCCTGGCACCCGTAAGGCCGGCCTCCGTCTCGACACCGAAGCCGGCTTCTTCGCGGCACGCGTCGACAAGCAGGGCAAAGAAGAGCCGCCGACCATCATCAAGGGCAAGGCCGATCAAAGCACCCTCTACCAGCGCATGCTCTCCACGGACGAGGACGAGATCATGCCCCCGCCGGAAACCCACAAGAAGCTGAAGCCAGCCGAAATCGCGCTGGTACGCCGCTGGATCGAACAAGGCGCGCCGTGGCAGCCGCACTGGTCGCTCGTCGCCCCGCAGAAGGCGCCGCTGCCGAAGACCTCCGATGACCGCTGGGCCAAGAACCCCATCGACCAGTTCGTGCGCGCCAAGCTCGACGCCGCCGGACTCCAGCCCGCGCCCGAAGCCGACGCCGCCACGCTCATCCGCCGCGTCAGCCTCGACGTCACCGGCCTGCCGCCCTCCCCGGCGCTCCTCGCCAAGCACCTGCCCAAGGACGGCGCCCGCCTCTCCGACGCCCAGCTGTCGGCGCTCATCGATGAACTCATGGCCCTGCCGGCCTACGGCGAACACCGCGCCCGCTACTGGCTCGACGCCGCCCGTTACGCCGATTCGCACGGCCTGCACTTCGACGCCTACCGCGAGATGTGGCCCTACCGCGACTGGGTCGTGAAGGCCTACAACGACAACCTCGCCTTCGACAAGTTCACCGTCTGGCAGCTCGCCGGCGACCTGCTCCCGAATCCGACCGAAGAACAGCGTATCGCCACCGGCCTTCAGCGCTGCAACCCGACGACCAACGAAGGCGGTACGATCGTCGAAGAAAACCTCGCCAACTACGCGGCCGACCGCGTGCAGACGATGGGCTGGGTCTACCTCGGCCTCACGACCAACTGCGCCCAGTGCCACGACCACAAGTTCGACCCGTTCTCGCAGAAGGATTTCTACTCGATGGCCGCCTTCTTCCGGAACACCACCCAAGGCGGCCTCGACGGCAACGTGAAGGACGGCAAAGGGCCGGTGCTTTATCTGCCCTCCGACGCCGATCGTCCGCGCTGGAACGCCCTGCCGGGTGAGATCGCCAAGGGCAACGAGCAGGTCGCCGCGGCCCGTAAGCTCGGCACGCCTCTCTTCGATAAATGGATCGCCACGGCCAAGCCCGCCGACCTCGACGCGGACATCCCCGCCAAGGGCCTCGTCGCCCGCCTCGCGTTGAACGAAGGCAAGGGCATCCCCGCCGGCACCACCGTCGCGGGCGAGCCCGTGAGCTGGAACAAAGCCGGCAAGACCGGCCCGGCCCCGGTCTTCAAGAAAGGCTCCCACCTCGTCCTCGGCGAGGCCGGCGACTTCCGCACCAAGCAGGCCTTCTCCGCCGCCGCCTGGATCAAGGCTGACAAGGTCGAAGGCACGGGCGCGATCATCGCCCGCATGGACGACCCCAAGCAGGCCCAAGGCTGGAACTTCTTCCAGAACGGCCGCACCCTCGGGGTCTACATCATCAGCAAGTGGCCCGGCGATGCGATCAAGGTGGTCACCACGCGCAATGCCATCAACACCGCCTATCAGCACGTCCTCATGACCTACGACGGCAGCGGCAAGGCCGCCGGCGTGAAGATCTACGTCAACGGCGTCCTCGCCGAGACCCGCGCCGAGGTCGACAAGCTCAAGACCGACACCAAGGCCGCCACCCCGACGCGCATCGGCCAGCGCAGCCAGAGCGAACCGTTCCACGGATCGATCCAAGACGTCTTCCTCTACGCCCGCGCGCTCGAACCCGGCGAAGTGACGACCCTCGCCAAGCTCGGCGCCTTGCGCCAATCGCTGGCCGGCAAACCTAACGCCCAGCAGAAGGAGGCCCTGCGCGAACACTTCCTGCTCAACCGCCATGAACCTTTCAGGACGGCCTCGAACGCCGTCGCGAAGCTGACCGCCGAGCAGACCATGATCCGCGCCCGCAGTCCCTTGACCCATGTCCAGGAAGAGAAGATGGATAGTCCGGCGATGGCCAACATCCTTCTCCGCGGCGCCTACGACAAGAAGGGCGACGCCGTCCCGGCGGAGATTCCTTCCGCCCTCGGCCAGCTCCCCGCGGACGCCCCGCGCAATCGCCTCGGCCTGGCCAAGTGGATCGTCAGCGACGCCAATCCGCTCACGGCCCGCGTGACGGTCAACCGCATGTGGCAGGAACTCTTCGGCACGGGCTTGGTCAAGACCTCCGAAGACTTCGGCATCATGGGCAGCCTGCCCTCCCATCCGGAGCTCCTCGACTGGCTCGCGATCGATTTCCGCACGCACGGCTGGGACGTGAAGCGCTTCTATAAGCAGCTCCTCACCAGCGCGACCTACCGTCAGGCGGCGCTCACCACCAAGGAGAAGGTCGAGAAGGACCGCGACAACGCCCTGCTCAGCCGCGGTCCGCGCTTCCGCATGGACGCCGAGATGCTGCGCGACCAGGCGCTCGCCGTCAGCGGCACGCTGTCGCCCCGCATGGGCGGCCCGGGCACCAAGCCCTACCAGCCCGAGAATATCTGGGAAGTCGTCGGCGTCGGCATCCAGGTCTACCGCCCTGACACGGGCGAGAACCTGTATCGCCGTTCGCTCTACAACTACTGGCGCCGCATGGCCCCGCCCGCGAGCCTCGACCTCTTCAACGCCCCGTCGCGCGAGGTCACCTGCGTCCGCCGCGACCGTACCAATACGCCGCTCCAGGCGCTGGTGATGCTCAACGACCCGCAGTACGTCGAAGCCGCCCGCATCCTCGCGCAGCATACGCTGCAGGCCGGCGGCGAAGACCTCTCCCGCCTCGACGCCGCCGCCCGGCGCGTGCTCTGCCGCCCGCTCAAGCCGGCCGAGACCGCCATCCTCACCGACAGCCTCACGAAGCTGCGCAAGCACTACGTCGCCCAGCCCGCCGACGCCGCCGCGCTCCTCGGGATCGGCGACGCGAAGGCCGACGAGAAACTGCCCAAGACCGAACTGGCCGCCTGGACGATGGTCTGCAGCCAGCTGCTCAACCTCGACGAAATCCTTAACAAATAATCGCCATGTCCATCCTCCACGAGTGGAACACCCTCCAGACCCGCCGCCGCTTCCTCGGCACGGGCGCCAACGCCCTCGGCGCCGCCGCGCTCACCAGCCTCCTCGGCCGCACGATGGCCCACGCCGCGCCGGGCGCCATCAGCACGCAGCACCTGCCCAAGGCCAAGCGCGTCATCTACCTCCACATGGTCGGCGGCCCCGCCCAGATGGACCTCTTCGACTACAAGCCGAAGATGAAGGAGATGTATGACAAGGACCTCCCCGCGAGCATCCGCAACGGCCAGCGCCTGACGACGATGACCAGCGGCCAGGCCCGCTTCCCTATCGCGCCGTCGAAATATAACTTCTCCCAGTTCGGCCAATGCGGCATGTGGCTGAACTCCGACCTGCTGCCGAACCTCGGCAAGCACGCCGACGAGATCTGCTGGATGCGCTCCCTCAACACCGAGGCGATCAACCATGAACCGGCGATCTGCGCCATGCAGACCGGCAACCAGATCACCGGCCGTCCCTGCCTCGGTTCCTGGGCCTCCTACGGCCTCGGCTCCGAGAACGACAACCTGCCGAACTTCGTGGTGCTCATCGCCACCCCGACCAACCGCGACCAGGAACAGGCCATCTCGAGCCGCCTCTGGTCCAGCGGTTACCTGCCGGGCGAGCACGCCGGCGTGTCCTTCCGCAGCAAGGGGGACCCGATCCTCTTCATCAACAACCCGCCCGGCGTGCCCGACGACCTGCGCAAGCAGACCATCGACGGCATCAACCAGCTCAACCGCCTCAACTACGAGACCGTGGGCGACCCCGAGACGCACACCCGCATCAAGCAGTATGAGATGGCCTTCCGCATGCAGGCCAGCGTGCCGGAACTGACCGACCTCACCAAGGAGCCCGAGCACATCTTCAAGCTCTACGGCGAGGAAGCCCGGAAGCGCGGCAGCTTCGCCAACAGCGTGCTGATGGCCCGCCGCCTCGTCGAACGCGGCGTCCGCTTCGTCCAGATCTACCATAACAACTGGGACCACCACTCCAACGTCAACGGCCGCATGCCCAGCCAGTGCAAGGACATCGACCAGCCCTGCCACGCCCTCATCGAGGACCTCAAGCAGCGCGGGATGTTCGACGACACCCTCATCGTCTGGGGCGGCGAGTTCGGCCGCACGATCTACAGCCAGGGCGGACTCACCAAGGAGAACTACGGCCGCGACCACCACCCGCGTTGCTTCTCGATGTGGATGGCCGGCGGCGGCGCCAAGGGCGGCCAAATCTACGGCGAGACCGACGAATTCAGCTACAACATCGTCAAGGACCCGCTCCCGATCAACGACTTCCACGCGACGGTCCTCCACCTCCTCGGCTACGACCACGAGCGTTTCACCTACAAATACCAAGGGCTGGACCAGAAGCTCACCGGCGTGCTCCCGACCAAGGTCGTCAAGGCGTTGGTCGCTTGATTGGGGTAGGGGTGGGGGTAGGGGCAGGGGCAGGAATCTCCTGCCCCTTTTCTTTTTCATGCTTGGTCGCATCTTGCCTACCCCTACCCCCGCCCCTACCCCTAACTCATGCGAACCGCCCTTCTCGCCTGCCTCCTCGCCCTCCCCCTCGCCGCCGCCGACGACACCGCCTGGCTGCAGACCAAGGGTACGCTGATCTTCCATGACGCCTTCGAGCGGGAGGAGACCGGCACCGGCCTCAAGGACATCGGCAACGGCTGGGAAAGCGCCACGGCCGACCGCGTCCCGAAGCTCAAGCAGGCCGACCTCGACGCCGGTATCATGAAGATCGCCAGCGCGACCAAGGAAGCCGGCCATGCCGCCCACATCCACCATGACGCCGGGTTCGCCGACGGCGGGGTGATCGTCCGATTCAAATTCCCGGGACTCAACAAGGCCGAGAACCTCGTGACCGGTTTCGTCGACCGCGAACTCAAAGACGTCCACGCCGGCCACCTCTGCTACGCGACTATTTCGCAGACCGACCTGAATCTCTCGGACCGTAAGACGGGCTCGATGAACCTCGCCGTGAAGAAGAAGCACGCCGAAGACGCGGCCGCGAAGCGGAAGCCGGATCCGGCCTTCGAAGCGATGCTCCGGAAGAAGTCGCAGACCACCCCCTTGAAGGCCGACCAGGAATGGCACGTGTTCACTTTGGTCACCGAAGGCGACGAGATGCGCTTCAGCCTCGACGGCAAGCTCATCGCCAGCCACCGCTCCGAGGGCTACGCCCACGGGATGAAGCGCTGGTTCAGTTTCCTCGCGAATTCGACGGTCTGGATCGACGACGTGAAGATCTACAAGGTCCGCTGATCCTATGCTCGTCCTCGGCATCGAAGGCGGTGGTACCCGCACCACGGCGACCCTGGTCGACGCCGCGGACCAGGTGCTCGCTTCCGTCACCGCCGGACCCGGCAACCTCCGCCTCCTCGCTGACGACCAGCTGACCGCCCTGCTCGACTCGATCCGCGACCAGCTTCCGGCCGAGCCGGACCGCATCGGCATCGGCATGGCCGGCGTCCGCACCGCCGCGGATCGCGACCGCCTCAGCCGAGCGATCGCCCGGACCTGGCCCGACACCCCCGCCTTCGTCGGCGACGACCTGCTGCTCGCCATCGAAGCCGAAGCCTGGGCGCCCGACTGCCCCGCGCAGGTCCTCCTCCTCAGCGGCACGGGTTCGTGCTCGCTGGGACGCCATCGCGGCGGCGCGACGGTCAAGGTCGGCGGCCGCGGCCACATCATCGGCGACCGTGGCAGCGCGTGCGACATCGCCGTGCACGCCCTCCGCTCGACGGTCACGATCTCCGATATCGAAGCCGGCTGGCCCGCCCTCGGCGCCGACATGCTGGCCTTCCTGCAGATGAACGACCCCGAGGCCCTCATCGAGTGGTCGATGTCGGCCAGCAAGACCGAGATCGCCTCGCTCGCCCAGGTGGTCTTCGCCGCCGCGGCTTCACGTCAGGATGAGATCGCCGTCGCCATCCTCCGCCGCGCCTCCGATCGCCTTAGCAAGGACGCCGTCCACTGCGCCGCCCGCGTCGCCGAAACCGGCGAGAAAGTGCAGTTCCTGCTCAACGGTTCGACGATCCTCAAGAATCCTTGGTTCGCCGACGAGGTGACCGCCAAGATCCTCGCCGCCCGCCCCGGCAGCGAAGTCACCCGACTCACGCGCCCGGGCACCTGGGGAGCCATCCGTCTCGCCCGTCGCCTCGAAGGCAACGCTACCACAAAACAACAGACGGTGCCGGCACCGGCCTCCGCCGCGACCGCTTCCTGGCGCCCCGTCGCCTCCGCACCGACCGAAGGACGCAACCCGAAGTCCGTCGGTTTCGCCGAGATGCCCCTGCCGCAGGCGATCCGCCTGATGCTCGACGAAGACGCGACTCTCCCCGGCAAGATCCTCGCGGAAAGCGCGCACATCGAATGGACCGTCAACGAGGTCGTGCGCGCCTTCGCCGCCGGCGGCCGCCTCTTCTACTGCGGCGCCGGCACCAGCGGCCGTCTCGGCGTCCTCGACGCCAGCGAATGCCCGCCGACCTTCCGCACCCCGCCTCGCCTCGTGCAAGGCATCATGGCCGGCGGCAACCAGGCGCTCTGGAGCGCGGTCGAAGGCGCCGAAGACGATGCCGACGCCGGCCGACGCGCCATCGAAGCCCGCACGATCCAGGCGAACGACGTCGTCATCGGCCTTTCCGCCAGCGGCCATGCGCCCTTCATCTGGGGCTGCCTCGCCGAGGCCCGCCGCCGCGGCGCCAAGACGGTGCTCGTCTCGTGCAATCCCGGCTACCGTGACCATCCGCTGCTCGACCGCGCTATCCTGCCCGACACGGGGCCGGAAGTGTTGACCGGCTCCACCCGACTCAAGGCCGGTACCGCCACTAAGCTCGTCCTCAATCTGATCACCACGCTCGCGCTCGCCCGCTCCGGCAAGGTGATGAGCAACCTCATGATCGACCTGAAGCCTTCGAACTCGAAGCTGCGCGGGCGGGCCATCCGCATCGTCCAGGAACTCACCGGCGCCGACGAGTCCGCCGCGCGCCAGGCCCTCGCGTCCAGCGACTGGGTCATCCGCCAGGCTTGCGCCAAACTGCCTCCGGCGGCGACCAAGTAAGCCGCCGGCCGGCGCCAGAATGAGTTGGCAACCGCGGTCCGCCACGTAAAGTCGCCGCCTCCCCGCCCATGCGCCTATTCCTCGCCCTCGGGCTGCTCCTATCCATGCCCTCCGTCCGGGCCGTCGAGGCCGACGTGATCGTCTACGGGGCCACGCCGGGAGGCTTCTGCGCGGCGATCGCCGCCGCCCGTGAAGGCGCGAAGGTGATGCTGATCGAACCCACCGCCCATGTCGGCGGGGTCAATACGGGCGGCCTGAGCTTCAGCGACTCGAACCAGACCGTCCGCTCCACGCTGCTCGGCCTTTTCGAAGAATGGCATCAGCGTGTCGCCGCCGATTACGCCGCCCGCGGCGTGAAGCTGCCCTACGACGTCGCCGTCAAAAACAACGCGGTCTGGACCTATGAGCCGCACGTCGCCGCCCGCGTGACGGACACGATGCTCAAGGAAGCCGGCGTGACCGTGTTGACCCGGCAGCCGCTCGCCGACGTCGAAAAGGAAGGCGCCCGGATCGTCGGCCTCCGGACGCCCGCCGGAGTCCATACGGCCAAGGTCTTCGTCGACGCCACCTACGAAGGCGACCTGCTGGCGAAGGCCGGCGTCTACTGGCACCTCGGACGCGAAAGCCGAGGTGAATACGGCGAATCCCTGGCCGGCCGGCAGTACCCGAAGCAGCTGATGGCCATCGACGGCTTCGACGCGCACGGCCTCCCCTTGCCCTTCATCACGACCGTGCGCAAGGGAGACGACCAAGAAGGCGAGCAGACGGTGATGGTCTACAGCTTCCGCCTCTGCCTCACCAAAGACCCCGCCAATCGCGTGCCCTTCCCGGCGCCGAAGGCCTATGATCCGGCCCGCTTCGAACTGGTCCGACGCTATTTCCTCAAATACCCGAAAGCCCCCCTGCCCTGGGACCTCTACCCGTTGCCGGGCAATAAATTCGACGCGAACAACGGTATCCATAAGATGTTCTCGATGGGCCTCGTCGGCGAGGCCAACGGGTGGTGCGCCTCCGACCCCGCCGGCCGCGCCAAGCTCTGGGACAAGCACAAGGAATACACCTTGGAGTTCTACCACTTCCTCACGACCGACGCCGCCGTCCCGGCCAAGATCCGCGAGACGATGGCCGAACTCGGGCTCTGCCGCGACGAATTCCCCGAGACCGGCCATTGGTCGCCCCAGCTCTATGTCCGCGAAGGCCGTCGCCTGGACGGACGCTACACGCTCTCGCAGAAAGACGTCCTCGACGAACCCAAGAAGGAGGACCCGATCGCGGTCTCGTCCTTCCCGATCGATTCGCATGACTGCCGCCGCATCGCGTTGCCGGAAGGCGTGCTGAACGAAGGTACGATCTTCCCGGTACGCATGCCCGGCCGGCCCCACGGCTACGCCTACCACATCCCTTACCGCGCGATCACGCCCGCCGCCGCCGAATGCACCAACCTGCTGGTGCCTGTCGCGCTGTCCGCGACCCACGTGGCCTACTCGTCCGTCCGCGTCGAACCGACCTGGATGGCCATCGGCCAGAGCGCGGGCATCGCCGCCGCGCTGGCGGCCAAGGAAGGCGTCACGGTCCAGTCGCTCGACTACGACCGGCTCCGCGTCCGCCTGCTCGCCCAGCACCAGGTGCTCGACCTGCCCGAGCTTGCGACGGCCGACAAGCCCGCCCGCCCGGCCGGCCCGGTGTCGCTCGATCCGAAGTCCTTGCCTGGACTGATCCTGGACGACGCGCAGGCCGAACTTACCGGCGAGTGGGAACGCTCCACGAACTTCAAGCCGCACGTCGGCACGGGTTACCTGCACGACGAACAGCGCTCCGACGGCAAGTCGCGCGCGCTCTACCGCTTCAAGGCGCCGGCCGACGGCGCCTTCGAGCTGCGCATGGCCTACTCCGCCCATGAGACACGCACGACGCGCCTGCCGGTCACGATCATCGGCGGCGAAACGGAGCAACGCTTCATCGTCGACCAGACCCAGCCGATGCCAACCGGCGAAGCCTTCCGCCCGATCGGCTCCGTCCGCCTGCGCCAGGGCGTCGAGTATACGCTCAGCGTGACCAATCAGGATACGCGCGGATTCGTCATCCTCGACGCCTTCCAGTTGCTCCCGGTCGCCGCGGCGGCAAAGTAAGCCCCCATGAAGACCCGTCTGCTGCTCTGCTTAACGGCCCTGCTCGCAGGTTGTTCCTCGCCTAAGGATGAGCCTAAGCCGACCGCTTCGCTCCTGCCTGCCGGCTGGGACGCCAAGGCCGCGGCCGACAAGGTCATGGCCGGCCTCATCAAGGTCAGCGGCCCCGAAGTCAAAGGCGCCCACGACTCCCACCTCGTCGTCGTCGGCGACCGCGCCTACGTCGTCGCCGAAGCCAACGACCGGCAGGCAGGCGAGGCCGCGACCTGGCCGTTCATCTACGCCACGCTGTCGATCGTCGACCTCCGCAACGAACGCCTGCTCGACGTGATGACCATCGCGCGCTCCGAACAGGCCTTCGCGAACGAGACGCTCCCCGTCGGCGCCTGCTTCGTGCCGCGCATCCGACAGATCGGCCCGAAGACGCTGCGTTGCTGGTTCGCCAGCGAGCAGCCCGGCAAGCGTCAGTCGCAGACGTATTACCGCGACCTCGACCTCGGCACGATGACCTTCGAGCGGGAGATCCACCGGATGAAGCTGCAGACCAGCGCCGGCGTCTTCGACCTCCAGCCCCAGCACCTCCACGCCGCGGCCGCCCAGCAAGGCTTCGCGCGCCAGCCGGTCGATGCCGGACTATACCTGTTCGACAACTTCAAAGACTTCGACGGCCGGACCTACGTCGCCATCAACAACTACCTCGGCGGACAGCAGGCGCTCTGCCTCCTGAACGCATCGGCCGACTCGCTGGAGCTCGTCGGACACTTCAACGGCCCCGGCCGGCCCAAGCTGACCGAACCGGCGATCAACCGCCTCCCCGACGGCACCTGGCTGGCGATCTGCCGCCAAGAAAACGGCGACCATAACTACTGGTTCTGCGAGAGCCGTGACGGCAAGAGCTGGACGACCGGCGGCGAGAGGGACTTCGTGAAGAAAGGGGCCGCCTCCAAGCCGACCTTCGACCACTTCAACGGCGTCTATTACCTCGGCTGGCAGGAAAGCACCCAGATCGACAAGGTCAGCCGCAGCGTGTTCAACATCGACGTCTCCAAGGACGGCAAGGTCTGGGAGCGCAAATACCGCTTCGAGACCACGAAATCATTCCAGTACCCCACCTTCGTCGAGGCCGGCGGCCGGATCTGGTTCAGCGTGACCCAAGGGGATGCCGACCCCAGCCGCAAGGAACGCATCATGCTCGGCCGCCTGGAGTAATCATTAGCCATCATTAAGGGGTTTTGCCAAAACTCCTCGCAACCATCGGCGATGTCGGGTGTATAAATAGCACCCCCATGCGAACCCTCGCCCCCCTCGTCGCCGCCCTCCTCGGCGGCTGCGCCACCGCCGCTCCCGTCGCGTTCGAGAAGCAGACGGTCACCAAGGATTTCGTCGCCGAAGGCTGCGCCGTCGCCGACTTCAACCGCGACGGCCATGCCGACGTCGCCGCCGGCCGCTACCTCTGGCTCGGACCGGACTTCAAGCAGAAGACCGCCTACACGCCTGAGCGCAACAATCCGACCGGCCCCAGCAAGACGCCTTACACCGCGGAGACCGGCTACTCCGACTACTTCATCCAGTTCGCCTACGACTTCAACGCCGACGGGTGGCAGGATATCCTCGTCTACGGACTCCCGGGCGAACCCGCCTTCGTCTTCGAGAACCCTCAGGGCAAGGCCGGCGACTGGACCCGCCACAACATCTTCGACGTGGCCGACGGCGAATCTCCCGACCTCGTCGACGTCAACGGTGACGGCAAGCCGGAGCTCCTCTGCCACAGCAGCGACCTCGTGAAGCCCGCCAAGGCCAAGGGCGGCAAGTCCGGCGGCCAGTTCGGCTACGTCGAGATCGACTGGAAGAACCCGTTCGCGAAGGGCCGCTTCCGCCCGATCACCCCCAAGTCGCCGGCCAACGACCAGAAGATCTTCAAGTACACCCACGGCTACGGCGCCGGCGACGTCAACGGCGACGGTCGCGTCGACATCCTCGAGAAGGACGGCTGGTATGAGCAGCCTGCGGACACCTCCAAGGACACCGACTGGAAGTTCCACCCCGTCGCCTTCGGCCTGGGCGGCGCTCAGATGTATGTCTACGACGTCAACAAGGACGGCCGCAACGACGTCATCACCAGCATCAAGGCCCACGGCTACGGGTTGTCCTGGTTCGAACAGAACACCGACGGCTCGTTCAAGGAACACGTCATCCTCGGCAAGACCAAGGAAGATAACGCCGCCGGCGCAGGCTTCAGCCAGATCCACGCGATCCAGCTCGCCGACGTCAACGGCGACGGCCTCCTCGACATCGTCACCGGCAAGCGTCGCTGGGCCCACGGCCCCGCCAAGGACGACGAGCCGATGGCGGACCCGGTCCTCTGCTGGTTCGAACTCCAGCGCGACGGCCAAGGCGGCGCCCGCTACGTCAAGCACCTGATCGACGCCGACAGCGGCGTCGGCACGCAATTCTTCAGCGGCAAGGTAAACCAAGACGGCAAGCCTGACATCGTCATCGCCAACAAGCACGGCGTCTTCGTCTTCACCCAGAAGTAACCCCCTACACATTCCCCCTGACGGGGTCAGACCCTATTAATGGGGTCTGACCCCATTCTTTTTGCCCCACCGTGCTTTTCCTCCCAACCTGCCTCCACCCCATGCGTCCCCTGCTCACGCTGCTCTTCGCCCTGACGGCCCTCGCCGCCGACCGGCCCAACGTCCTCTGGTTCATCGTGGACGATATGTCCGCGAACTTCGGGAGTTACGGCGAGACGACCATCGCCACCCCGCACGTCGATCGGCTCGCCAAGGAAGGTGTCCGCTTCAGCCGGGCCTACGTGACGGCGCCGGTCTGCTCCCCCTGCCGTTCCGCATTGGTCACGGGGATGTATCAGACGACCATCGGCGCCCACCACCACCGCAGCGGGCGCGGCGAACTGAAGATCAACCTGCCCGCCGAGGTCACGCCCACGCCGAAGCTCTTCCAACAAGGCGGTTATTATACCTGCATCGGCAGCGGCCTGACCGACCTCGACTTCCGTGGCCTCCCCTTCGGCGCCGGCAAGGGCAAGAAGGCCAAGGGTGGCGCGGGCAGCCGCCTCGGCAAGACGGACTACAACTTCGAATGGGATCCGACCATCTACGACTCGCATGACTGGGCCGGCCGCAAGCCGGGCCAGCCGTTCTTCATGCAGGTCCAGCTGCACGGCGGCAAACTGCGGGAAGGCGCGGAGGCCGGCCGTGTGCAATTCCGCGAGCGCGTCGTCCGCGAACTGGGCGCCGGCACCGATCCCGCGAAGGTCACCTTACCGCCCTACTACCCGCGCGATCCGGTGCTGCTCCAGGACTGGGCCGACTACCTTGACGCCGTCCGCCTGACCGACGCCCATGTCGGCCGCGTGCTCGCCCGCCTCGAAAAGGAAGGCCAGCTGGCGAACACATTGGTCGTCTTCATGACCGACCACGGCATCAGCCACGCCCGCGGCAAGCAGTTCCTTTATGAAGAAGGTGCGCATGTGCCGCTCGTCATCCGCGGTCCCGGCGTCCCCGTCGGCCAGGTCCGCCCTGACCTCGTCGAACACATCGACCTCGCCGCCCTCTCGCTCGCCGCCGCCGGCCTCGGCGTGCCGACATGGATGCAGGGTAAGGATATCCTGGCGACGAATTACGCTCCGCGCTCGGAGGCTTTCTCCGCCCGCGACCGTTGCGACGAGACCACCGAGAAGATCCGTAGCCTGCGCACGGACAAGTTCATCTACATCCGGAACTATCACCCGGAGCGTCCGCACCTGCAGCCCTGCGCCTACAAGGACGGCAAAGCCATCGTACAGCGCCTGCGTGAACTGCACGCCGCCGGCAAACTTTCGGAACTCAGCGAAAAACTGCTCTTCAGCCCTACCCGTCCGCGAGAAGAACTCTACGAACTCGCCGCCGACCCCCATCAGGTGCGCGATCTCTCGGGCGAGCCGGCCTACGCCGCCGTCCTTGAAGAGCATCGCCGCCGGATGGACGCCAAGCTCGTCGCCACCCGCGACCCCGGCCCCGAAAGCATGGCCATGTATGACAGCGACATGAAACCCTATGTCGGCAAGGGCAACCCCGAGGTCGAAAAGAACATCGCCCAGATGAAGAAGTGGGCCGCCGAAGGCAAATAATCCCATGCGCCCCCTCTTCCTCCTCCTGCTCACCCTGACGGCTTCGGCCGCCGAACGGCCGAACATCATCGTCATCCTTTCCGACGACTACGGCTACGCCAGCGCGGGTTGTTACGGCGCCGATCCGAAGCTGATCCGAACGCCGGCTATCGACCGGCTCGCCGTCGAAGGACGACGCTTCACCGACGGCAACACGACGTCCTCGGTCTGCTCGCCGACCCGTTACTCGCTGCTCACCGGACGCTACTGCTGGCGGACATCGCTCACCCACGAGGTCCTCGGCACCTTCTCGCCCCTCCATATCGAGCCGACCCGCGTCAACCTGGCTTCCTTGCTGAAGGCGAAAGGCTATGCCACGGCCGCCGTCGGCAAATGGCACCTCGGCTACGGCAAGGAGAACGAAGATCCGAAGTGGCGCACCGACTATGCGGCCGAGCTCTCGCCCGGTCCGGCGGACATCGGCTTCGACTACCACTTCGGCGTACCCAGCAACCACGGCGACCTCACCGGCGTCTACGTCGAGAACCGCTTCGTCTACGGACTCCGCTCCGGCGGGATCCCCTCCGGGATGAAGCTCGCCGGACCCGCCGCCGACAGCGACGACTTCCAGGCGACCTACGGCCCGGAGGACACGGAGAACGGCAAGGCGAAGATCCTCGAACTCGATGCGCCGCGTCGGAAGAACGTCCGTGTGATGAAGACGCTGACTGACAAGGCCACGGCCTGGCTCGAAGCGCAGCCGAAGGACCGGCCGTTCTTCCTCTATTTCACGCCGGTGGCCGTGCACAACCCGGTCACGCCGGACAAGGACCTGGCCGGCAAGAGCGCCGCCGGCCCCTACGGCGACTGGATCCATGAGCTCGACCAGAGCGTGGGCCGCATCCTCGCCACGCTCGACAAGATGGGAGCGACCAAGGACACTTTGGTCATCTTCACCTCCGACAACGGCGGCGTCTTCAAGCCCGAGAACGAACGCCTGCTGCAGACCGCGGCCTTCAAGGCCGGCCTGAAGGTCAACGGCGGGATCCGCGGCGGCAAGCACGACGTCTGGGAGGGCGGCTTCAAAGTTCCCTTCATCGTCCGCTGGCCGGGCAAGGTCCCGGCCGGTTCGACGGCCACGCAGATGGTCAGCGTCGTCGACATCCTGGCGACCACGGCCGAGATCGTCGGCGCGCCGCTGCCGGCCCGGCACGCCGGCGCCGAAGACAGCCGTAGCTTCCTGCCCGTGCTCACGGGCCCGGCCGACGTCCCGGGCCGCGAAGACCTGATCGTCCATAGCGCCGACGGCGTCTTCGCCCTCCGGAAGGGACGCTGGAAATGGATCGAAGGGGTGCCCGTCGAAGAGATCAAGGACGGCGTACGCAAGAGCCGCAAAGAACAGTTCCGCCCGCAGCTCTATGACACCGCCGCCGACCCTGCCGAGACGAAGGACGTCTCCGCCGAACACCCCGA
>JBDKIN010000080.1:0-5851 GCA_039797095.1 Verrucomicrobiota bacterium | reverse complement strand
TCCCGCAAGGAAATCGACTCGATTTTCGAGAACTGAGCGGGGGCAGGGCAGCCAAGGCTTGCACCTTGGGTCTGAGGGTTTTTCATTAGGGGTATCCCCTTATGGCCGTGTCCTTCTCACGTCTCCTGTCTCTGTTCCTTTGCGTCGCCTCCCTGTGCGCGGGGCCGGAAACCAGTCTGAAGCTGGTCTGGTCCGACGAATTCAATGACAAGGAACTCGACAAGGCGAAGTGGAACGTCGGCAACGCCAACGGCGTGCGGATCGTGGACGGTCAGCTCTCGCTCGAGATCACGCCTGGTTCCAAGCCGATGTTCTGGCGCGGTTCGAGCGTCAGCACGAAGGGCAAGTACAGTTCGAAGTACGGCTTCATCGAGGCCTCCATCCTGTTCGTGCAGACCGGCGGTCACGGTTGCGGTTTTTCGATCGGCAACGAAGATCGCCGCAACCCGGCGGCGGGCATGGGCTTCAGCAACGGCGGCGGCACGGCCGTCACCCTCGGCCTTTGGATCGTCAATGAGGAGCGGGGGCGTACTCTGGAGCCGAAGGAGAATCCGATCCCGCGAGACGACACCTACAGCAAGAAGTTCCACAAGTTCGGCTTCCAGTGGAGCGCCTCCGATTACAAATGGTATGTGGATGGTCGCTTGGCCTATACCATGCGGACGCCCACCGTCCCGGCCACGCCCAAACCCATGTATATTTCACTCAGCCATGATCGCCTCCCTGAGGCCGGCCTCCTGAAGAGCTTCAAGGACCCCAAGATGGGCCCGGAACCGATGCGTGTGGACTGGGTGAAGGTCTACCAGTGACCCGAGCGGGCTTGCCTCGCTTCGGATGCTGCTTTTACTATTGTTAATCCCCCTGACATGAAAGTCTTCCCGCTTTTCTCCCTGGTGCTAGCCCTGTCCTTGGGCGCCGCTCCTAATGCCGGCCTGAAGCCCGTCTGGGAGGATAACTTCGACGCCAAGGAACTCGACAAGGCGAAGTGGAACGTCGGCGGCCAGGTCCGCATCGTCGATGGCAAGCTCCAGGTCGAAGTCACGCCCAAGGACAAGCCCGGCTTCTGGAACGGCAGCCACGCCCATACTTCCAAGAAGTTCACCTACGGCCAGGGTTATTTCGAGGCTTCGATCCGCGCCGTGCAGTCCAAGAACCGGGGCTGGACGGTCTTCGGCATCCGCAACGAGAACATGACGAAGTCGCCCGCGGCTTCGCTGTATTTCGTCTTCAACGGCGCCGACCGCATCGAGCCCGTCCTGAACCTCTTCGATGAGGAAGGTGCTCAGCGTCTCGCCCCCAAGGAGAGGGTGATCGCGATGGACGGCGGCAAGTCCTACAAGAAATTCCTCACCTACGGGCTGCAGTGGACCGCCACCAGTTTCATCTGGTACGTCGAAGGACGTCTGGTCCATAAGCTTTCCCGGCCGATCCCGAAGGAGCCGATGTACGTCGAGTTCCACCAGTCGCTGCCGGAAGGCGGCCTCCTCAAGGACTTCATGAATCCGAAGCTGGGCCCTGAGCCGATGCAGGTCGACTGGGTCAAGGTCTTCAAGATTCCCTGAGCCTCACACTTCCGCCCAACCACCCCATGAGAAAATTCCTCAGCCTCCTCGCCTTCACGGCCACCCTGAGCGCCGTCAACCCGGCTTCGAACATGAAGCTGGCCTTCTCCGATGAGTTCGACGGGCCCGCGCTGGATGCCTCCAAGTGGTCCACCCAAGGCGAGCCTACCGCGATGTCTTTTGTCACGGTCGGCAAATCCAAGGCCCTCCGCATCACGCTCATCAAGCGCGAGGACATGATCCAGACCAACGCGATCCGCAGCAAGCACGAGCAGGTCAACGGTTACTTCGAGGCCTCGATCCGCATGAACGCCAACCCCGGTCATACCGGCAACATGTCCATCCGCGGCAAGGACGAAAAAGTGGTCCCTTACATCCACGCCTTATGGGAGGGCACCGGTGAAGACTACCTCTCCCCTTGGGCGCGTTACCTCGACGACAAGGGCCAGCATGACCTGCGCTCCGACGCCTCGGGCAAGAAGATCCTCAAGGGCGGCGAGCCCTCAAAGAAGTTCAACACCTACGGCATCCTCTGGACGGAGAAGGCCTTCACTTGGTTCGTGAACGGCAAGCAGATCCACAAGGTCGACCGGACGCCCATCACCGCGCCGATGACCGTGCAGTTCACTCACCGCATCGGCGAGTGGGAGCGTCCGAGGCTGGTGCTCAAGGACCTGCCGGACGACGTCGACATCGACTGGGTGAAGGTCTGGAAATAATCTCCATGCGAATCCCCTATCTCCTGTTACTCTTCGGCGCGACGGCCTTCGCCGTCGACCCCTCGCTAGGCAAGAAGCTGGTCTTCTCCGATGATTTTGACGGCGACAAGATCGATGAGGCCAAGTGGAGCGTCCTCGGCGCCCGCGAAGTATTCACCTTCGTCAAGGTCGGCAAGGGCGGCGCCCTGCGCATCGGGCTGAAGCTCAAGGACGACATGATCCAGACCCACACGCTCTCCACGCGCGGGAAGTTCAGCCAGCAGTTCGGCTATTTCGAGGCTTCCATGCGGATGCACGCCGGCGAAGGCCATGCCGGGGCCTTCCGTATCTCGACCGATGACGACAAGACCCCGCCCAGCATCACCACCTCGTTCCATGGCACCGGCAAGGAGCGCGTCAGCCCTTGGGCCCGCGCCTTGCTCGAGTCGGGGGCTCAGGATTACCGGCCCGACAAGGCGATCGGCAAGTTCACGGACGTCTCCAAGAAGTTCCACACCTACGGCATCCTGTGGACCGAGAAGGGCTTCACCTGGTACATGGATGGCAAGGCCGTCCATAAGCTCGAGCGGAAGGAGTTCGTCCGCCCCATGTCGCTCACCCTGACTCATCGCATCGAAGAGCAGGAGCGTCCGAAGCTGATCCTCAAAAGCCTGCCCGACGACATCGACATCGACTGGGTGAAGGTCTGGAAGTAAGCCCTCCGTCAAAAGAGGTTTGCAACAGTACCCCGCTAGGCATCCTGCGGGGTACTTTCATGTCCGCTCCTTACGACAAGAACAACCCGTTCCCGGCCTGCCTCGTCGACCGTCGTCGCCTGAGCTCCCCGGCCAGCCAGAAGGACACCCAGCACTTCTCGGTCTCCCTCGCCGGCAGCGGCCTGACCTACAAGTGCGGCGACAGCCTGGGCGTCTTCCCGACCAATAACCCTAATGCGGTGGCGGCGCTGCTGCAGGCCGCGGGCTTCACCGGCGACGAGCAGGTGACGATCCCGAAGGACACGGCCCCGATCTCCCTCCGCCAAGCCCTCTCGACGCGCCTCGCGCTCAACGGACCGACCTACAAGTTCGCCCAGCTGCTGCACGACCGCGCCACCGATGCCGCCGACAAGGCCCGCCTGGCCGCCGCCATCGGCGAGGCCGACCCGGAGAAGAAGAAGGCCTGGATGGAACAGCGCGAATTCCTCGACCTCTTCCTCGAGCACCCGTCCGCCCGTCCCTCCGCCCAGGAGGTCATCGAGCTCATGCGCAAGCTGATGCCGCGCCTATACTCGATCTCGTCCGCACCGTCGAAGTACCCGCAGGAGATCCACCTCACCGTGGCCGTCGTGCGTTACGAGACCAATGGCCGCCCGCGCGAAGGCGTCTGCTCCAGCTACCTCGCCGATCGCGCCCGCATGCACGAAGCCGACCTCCCGGTCTTCGTGGCGGATTCGCACTTCGGTCTGCCGGCCGACGATAATCTCCCGGTGATCATGGTCGGCCCCGGCACCGGCGTCGCTCCGTTCCGTAGCTTCGTCATGGACCGCGCCACCCGCGGCGCCAAGGGCCCGAACTGGCTCTTCTTCGGCGACCAGCGCAAGGACCACGACTTCCTCTACGCCGATGAGTGGGCCGAGTACCAGAAGTCCGGCGTGCTCACGCGCCTCGACACGGCTTTTTCCCGCGACCAGGCTGCCAAGGTCTACGTCCAGGACCGTATGCGCGAGAACGCCGCCGAGCTCTGGAAGTGGATCCAGCAGGGCGCTTATTTCTACGTGTGCGGTGACGCCAAGCGCATGGCCAAGGACGTCGACGCAGCGCTGCACGCCATCGTGGCCGAGCAGGGCGGCATGACGCCCGAGGCCGCCGTGGATTGGGTCAAGCAGTTCAAGAAGGACGGCCGCTACCAGCGCGACGTCTACTGAGCACGGAGGGCGGGGCAGGGGCTTCCGGCGGGGCATTAGCCACTTGCCAGCGGCCCCGTTTCCTTGCACATAAAAACCCGATGCATCTCACGCACTCTCCTCGCGTCGCCCTCGTCACCGGAGCCGGTCGCGGCATCGGCAAGGCCATCGCGGAACGTCTCGCCGCCCACGGTCACACCGTGCTCTGCGTCTCGAAGTCCGACACCTGCGTGCAGGTCGCCAATGACATCCTCGCCAAGGGCCAGAAGGCCAAGGCCTTCCAGGTCGACGTCTCCGACGCCGCCGCGGTCGCCAAGGCCTGCGAACAGATCAACGCCGAGTTCGGCGCCGTCGAGATCCTCGTCAACAACGCCGGCATCACCCGGGACAAGCTCGTCATGGCGATGTCCGACCAGGACTGGAACGACGTCATCTCCACCAATCTCTCTTCCGCCTTCTACTGGACCAAGGGCCTCGTGCGTCCGATGACCAAGAAGCGCTGGGGCCGTATCATCAGCATCTCCTCCGTCACCGGCGTGCAGGGTAATGCCGGCCAGGCCAACTACGCCGCCGCCAAGGCCGGCCTCCATGGCCTGACGATGACCCTCGCCCGCGAACTCGCCGGCCGCTCGATCACCGCCAACGCCGTCGCTCCTGGCTTCATCACCACCGACATGACCGGCGAGCTCTCCGACGAGGTGAAGCAGAAGATTCTCGGCGTCATCCCTCTGGGACGATTTGGCTCAGTCAACGATATCGCCGCCATGGTCGATTACCTCGCCTCGGAAGAGGGGGGCTACGTCACCGGGCAGGTCTTTTCGATTGACGGAGGCATGGCCATCTGACACCCCAAAACCCACTAAAACACCCTTTTATTATGCCCGAAAACATCGAACAGCGCGTCAAGGACATCATCGTCAAGCAACTCTCCGTCACCCCCGAGCAGCTCACCCCCGGTGCCAGCTTCCAGGGCGACCTGAAGGCTGACTCCCTTGACCTCGTCGAGATCATCATGGCTTTCGAAGACGAGTTCGGCATCACGATCCCCGAAGACAAGGCCGCCGGTATCAAGACCCTTGGTGATGCCATCGAGCACATCAAGGCCAGCGCCACCAAGTAACCTGACCGGGCTTTTCGCGTAGGCCCGTCCCCTTGAGCTCCGACCGCAAATCTCGCCGGGTAGTCGTCACGGGCATCGGCTCGCTGACGGCCCTCGGTCACGACAACGCGACCTTCTGGGACGCCCTCATCAAGGGTCGTTCCGGGATTTCGCGTGTCACCCGCTTCGACCCCACGGACTTCCCGTCCAAGGTCGGGGCCGAGGTCCGCGACTTCGATCCCGCGAAGTTCATGGATGCGAAGGAAGCGAAGCGTAACGACCGCTACACGCAGTATGCCGTCGCCGCTTCCCGTCTCGCTATCCAGGACGCCGGCGTCGACGTCACCAAGCTGGATTCCGAGCGCTTCGGCGTGATCATCGGCTCCGGCATCGGCGGCATGGAGACCATCGAGAACCAGGCCCGCGTCCTTATCGAGCGCGGCCCTTCCCGCGTCTCTCCCTTCACCATCCCTTCGCTCATCGCCAACATCGCCTCCGGCGTCGTGGCCATCGAGTTCCAGGCGAAGTCCGTCAACTTCGGCGTCGTCTCGGCCTGCGCTTCCGGCTCCCACGCCCTCGGCGAAGCCCT
>JBDKIN010000079.1:0-2939 GCA_039797095.1 Verrucomicrobiota bacterium | reverse complement strand
CGGAGGCGGAGTTCGAGGCGGCTGACCGCGGCGGCGGCGCGGAGTTCGTCGCCTTTGAAGGTGAGGCCGGCGCCGACGCCCTTGGCGAGCTGTCCACGGTATTCCTTGGAGGTGCGCACGGCATCCTCCAGGAGGACGACGGCGTGATGCGAACGGGTGAGTTCGAAATACGCGGCGGCGGCCGCGAGCACGGTCATGCGACGCTGGGCTTCGAGCTGATGCTCGGCGGCGCGGGCGGTCTGCTTGGCGGCGAGACGACGGTAGACGGCTTCACCAAGCTCGAGCGAGACGCCCAAGGTGGCGCCGGCCGACAGCGATTCCTTGTTCACGTCCAAGACCTGGCCGACGATGTCCTGCAACTGTCCGGAATGCTTGCGATAGCCGACCCCGGGAGACAGCGTCGGAAAGAGCGCCCAGGTGGCGCTGTCGGCGTTCGCACGGGCTTCGCTGACGCGCGCCTCGGCGAGTTTGACGTCGAGCGATTCGGCTCCGGCCAGCCGGAGGACGGTGACGAGGTCGATGGGCTCGGAGCGCGCGGCTTCCTGGGCCGGCAGCGCGGCGCCGGCGAGCACGCCGACAAGGAGGAGGCGGAAGAGGCGCATCACTTGGCGAGCGTGACGGCCTGGCCGTCGGTGAGCGTGGCGGTCCCGACGACGAGGACGTCTTCGTCCGGCTTGAGTCCTTCGAGGATCTCGAGGTTCGCGCCGTCGTTGAAACCGGCCTTGAGGACGCGGCGACGGGCCTTGCCGGCCTCATGCACGTAGGCGGTGGCGACGGTCTTCTCCATGACGATGGCGGTCAGGGGCAGGAGCTGCGTGCCGCGGTGCGTCTCGATGCCGAGCTTGACGTTGGCATACATGCCGGGCTTGAGCGCGCCGTCGGCGTTGGTGAGGACGGCTTCGATCAGCATGGTCTTGCTGGGGTTCTCGAGCACGCCGGAGACGCGCACGAGCTGGGTCTCGTAAGGCTTCGCGCCTGCGGCTTCGGCGAGGACGCTCACGTTCTGGCCCGGCTTGGCGAGGCCGGCTTCGTTCTCCGGCAGGGCGGCCTGCACGCGCACGGTCGCGGCATCGGTGAGCACGAAGAGGGCGGCCTGTCCGGCGCCACCGCCGGTCGCGGCGGGGACGAACGCGCCGAGGTCCACGGAGCGGCGGCTGATGACGCCGGCGAACGGCGCGCGGATCTGGGCGAAGCCGAGGAGGGTGGCGTTGCGTTCCTGCGCGGCCTTGGCGACGGCGAGCTTGGCGGCCGCGACGTCGACCTGCTGGCGCGGGACGAGGTCGGGCGCCTGCTTGGCGGCGTCCTGGAGGCGGCGGTATTCGAGCTCGGCCAAGGCGAGTTCGGCGCGGGTGCGCGCCTCGTCGGCGGTGAGTTCAGGGATTTCGAGGCGGGCCAGTTCGTCGCCGGCCTTCACCGGGTCGCCGATGTCGGCGCGCAAGGACTGCACGTAGCCGCCGACCTTGGCGTACAGGGCGACCTGCTGGTTGGGGCGGACTTCGCCGAGCAGCTGGACGCTGCGCGTGATGTCGCCGGTCTTCAGCCGCGTGACGGGGAAGTCGGCGGCCTGGAGGGAGAGCGCGCCGAGGAAGAGCGCGAGGAGCTTAGGAGACAGCATGGTCTTTTTGGTAATGGGTGCTTTGGGGATCGTCGGGATCGACGGAAAGGGAGGCGCGGCCGGCCGAGGCCATGACCCAGGCGTAAGCCGCCGGGACGAGCGTTAGGGTGGCGACGGTGCCGAAGATCAGGCCGCCCATGACGGCGCGTCCGAGCGGAGCGGTCTGGCTGCCGGCCTCGGACCAGCCGAGGGCCATCGGGATCATGCCCGCGAGCATGGCCAGCGAGGTCATGAGGATGGCGCGTAGACGCGTGGTGCCGGCCTGACGGGCGGCGTCGGCGGAGGAAGCACCGCCGCGACGGGCCTCTTCGGCGGCGGTGAGCAGGAGGATGGAATTCGCGACGGCCACGCCGACGGCCATGATGGCGCCGATGAAGCTCTCGATGTTCAACGTGGAGCCGGTGAGCAGGAGCGCGGTGATGACGCCGGCGATCACGACGCTGAGCGAGGCGAGCACGATGGCGGCGAGGCGGATGCTCTGGAAATTCGCGGCGAGGAGCAGGGCGACGATGACGAGCGCGATGGCGAGGCCGCCGCCGAGTCCGTCAAGGAGCTCGCGCAGGGGCGGGACCTGGCCGCGCTGGTCGACCTTGACCTTGGCCGGGGGCTTGCCCGCCGCGGCGATGGCGGCGTCGATCCGGTCCGCGAGGTGGCCGAGGTCGGTGCCGGCGTAATTGGCGGTCAGGGTCGCAAGCCGCTGCATGTTGTAGCGGTCATACTGCGCGACGGCCACGCCTTCCTTGAGGCTGGCGATGGAACGCAGGAGGACGGGCTGCTGGCCGGCGGTGCCGACGGGCAGGTTGCGCAGGTCTTCGATGCTCTTGGTCGAGGTCGCGGGCACCTGCACTTGGACCTGGAAGGCGACGCCGGTCTTGGGGTCGGCCCAGTAGTTGGCCAAGATGAAGCGGCTCGAGCCGGTGGCTTCGATCACCGAACGCGCGGCGTCGGCCATGCGGATGCCCATGAGTCCGGCCTTTTCGCGGTTGATGTTCACCTCGAGCGCGGGGGTGTCGATGGTCTGGGCGAACTGGAGGTCGCGGAGTTCCGGGATCTTGGCGAGTTCGGCCCGCACGGCTTCGGCGTGGGCGCGGTTATCGGCGAGCGAAGGGCCGCTGACGGCGATCTCGATCGGGGTCGGCGCACCGAAGCTCATCACGCGGCTGACGATGTCCGCTGGCTCGAAGGAGAGGCGGACGTCCGGCATGGCGGCGCCGAGGCGTCGACGCAGGTTTTCCTTGGCGGCGTCGAGGTCGACCTTGGCGTCCGCCTTGAGCTGGACCTGCAAGGTGGCTTCGTCGGTGCCGCTGTTCCAGGCGTGGACGAG
>JBDKIN010000078.1:0-7334 GCA_039797095.1 Verrucomicrobiota bacterium | reverse complement strand
GCGGCGTCGACGAAGACGACTTCGCCGCCGAACGTACCGATGGCGACGCTCGGCCAGCCGACGAACTGAATGGCAGGCCAGCCTTCGAATTGCAGACGGACGGGGCTACCGGGGATCACGGTACCGTCGGGCTTAGTGACGCGGGACTGCAGCAAGGGCATGTCATTGCCCTCGAGCCAGATTTCCACGAAGCGGCTGTCGGTCTCCGGAATCACCACGCAGATGGGGCTGCCAGGACGCAGGTAAGTCCCGTCGGTCGCCTGGACGGAGAGCACGATACCGTCGCGAGGGGCGCGGACGAGCTGGCGTTCGTTCTGGCTGATCTGGACGTCGATGACGCCGAGGTCGCGCTCGACGGAGGCGAGGTCCGACTGGGCCGAACCACGCTGGGCGCGCACGCCGGCGATGGTCGCGCTGAACTCGCTCTCGGTGCGGCCAAGGGTCGCCTCGGCGGCGACGAGCGCGGCGGCGGTGCTGTCGCGGGACTGGATCGCGAGTTCGTAATCCCGGACCGAGACGAGGCCGCCGTCCTTGAGTTCCTTGGTACGCGTGAAGTTCAGCGCGGCGGTCTCCGCGGCGATCTTGTCGGCGACCACGCGCTGGCGGGCGGCGTCCACCGACTGCCCGCGGGCGAGTTCGAGCTGACGCACCTGCAGGTCGAGGTCTTCGATGCGACGCCGGGTCGCGGCCTGGCGGTCGGACAAGGAACCGCGCTGGGCCTTGAGGTTGTTCAGGAGGTTAGGGTCGTTGTCTTGCAGCTCGGCGAGCACCTCGCCGGCCTTCACGCGCTGACCTTCCAGGACATACATCTTGCGCACGAGGCCCGCGACGGGCGCCTCGACGTTCACGCGTCTTTCGAGCGGATCGAAGGCGATGACCTTGCCGGAGCCGCGGACGAACTGCTGCCAAGGCAGGAACCAGATCGCCAGGACGATCGCCAAGAAGCCGAGGCCGGCGATGCGCGAGAGCAACCGGATGCGCAGGGAAGAGCCGGCCAGCAGCAAGGCAGGCAGACGCCCGCGGAGGGCAGGAGCCGGGGTGTCGTGGGACGTGCTCATGCGTGGGAAGAAGAAAGGGTGATGACCGTCGGACAGCGACGGAGCAGCTGGGGATCACGGGTGGCCAACAGCAACGTCCACGGACGTTCGGAGGCCATCACGAGGTCGACAAGCTGACAGGTGCTCGTGCCGTCCATGCCGTCGAGGAACTCATCGATGACGAGGAGACGCGGACGATGCAGCAAGGCGCGGGCGATGAGCAGGCGGTTGCGCTGACGGCTGGACAGCGGGAGGCCACCGGTGACGAGCTTCGTGGAAAGTCCGTCCGGCATCGCGAGGACATCCGTCAGCAGGCCGACTTCGGTCAAGGCGGTCTGGACCTGGCCGAGCGTGATGTCGGGACGGCCGAGACGGAGATTGTCCATGAGGGTCGCGCTCAGGATGTCCTGCGAGCGGAGCACCATGGCCTGGCATCGATAGGCTTCGAGGTCCCACGAACGTAGGTCGAGCCCGTCCACCAGGATGGTCCCGGCGGTAGGTTCGCGCATGGCCGAGACGAGGTCGAGCAACGTGCTGCAGCCGCTGCCTTGGGCGCCGGCGAGCGCGACGCGGTCGCCGGCGCGGACCTTGACATTCAAGCCGCTCAGGAGATCACGCCCGCCGGCATAGGCGAAGGAGACGCCGCGGAGCTCGATCGAGACCCCCGCCGGATCGCCGACGGGAATCTCCCCGCCTTCGCGGTCGGTCTCGAAGTCGACGAGGTGCCCGAGTTTGTCGACCGCCGCCAAGGCGTCGTACCAAGCCTCGAACTGCTTGCCCAGCTTGGCGAAGGACGCGACGACCGCGCTGACGATGAGTTCGCTGGCGACCAGCTGGCCGAGCGTGAGCTGCTGGCTGAGCACGAGGCCGCCGCCGACGATCAGCAAGGCCGCCGTGGCCAGCACCTCAAGGGTGAGCAGGCCGATGATCTGCCGCATGAGCACGCGGAAATGCCAGGCGCGGGCCTGGAGGTAATCACGCGCCAGTTCATCGGTCCGGGAACCGGCCAAGGCGAGGCCGGACGGCCCTTTGAAGAGACGCGGGTAACGGGCGACCTCCTCGAGCCAGCCGACCGCCGCGTACTTGCTCCGCGATTCAGCCAGACTGGAAGCGATCGCCCCCCGGCCCAGGACATAGACCACGAAGCACAGCCCGAGCAGGGTCACGAACATGTAAGCGAGCAGGAACGGGTGGTAGAAACCGAGCACGACCAAGCCGACCACGGCTCCGACGACGATGTTGATGCCGTTGAGCAAGAGCATCGCGGAACTCTTCTGCACCGTGACGACGTCCAGGAAGCGGTTGACCATCTCCGGGGCGTGCACGCCGTCGAAGGCCTCTGTCCGGACGCGTGGCAGACGCCAGGCCATGTCGGCCGCGAGCCGGACGAAGATGCGGCGCTGGATGTGCTCAGCGACGACGTACTGCAGCCCGCGGATGATCGCAGAGAGCACGAGGCAGCCCGTGAGCGCCAAGGTGATGAAGATCAAGGCCTGCTGGAAGGGCGTGGATTGCGTACCGAACGCGAGATTGCCGACGACGCCGTTGATGGCGAGAGGCAGGGCCAGGTAAAGCAGGCCGGTGACGAGACTGAAGATGAGGATGGTGGCGATATCCGAGGCCTCCGGCCGCATGAGACCGAACAGCCGGCTGATCGGGCTGGCATGATGCCCGTGATGATGGTCGGCGTCCTCCTGGCCCTTCAACCCTTCGGCCGGCATGGTCGGCGAGACGAAGGCGACCTCGACCTCCGCCTGGGCCGAAGCCAATCCGAGCTGCTGGACCAAAGCGGTACGGCTGACGACATAGGTCTTCTCGTCGCCGTCGAAGGAGGCGAGACGCTCGCGGAAAAGGCCGCCGCCGACGACGACAGTGAAGCCCTTGCCCTCGGTGTGGATGACCAAAGGCAAGGAGGCCCGGGCCTGCCAGAGGGCCGAGGCGAGGGGCATCCGGCAGACGTCGGCCTTGAGCCCGGTGGCAGGCAAGGAGGCCGCGATACGTTCGAGCGGTTCTTCGCCGGCGTGAGCCGAAAGCGCGCCGGCGATGCGTGACGCATCCGGCTCCAGACCAGCCTGGCGGGCGAGGAAACCGATCAGACGGATTTCCTGTGAATGTCCTTCGTCCGGACCAGAGGAAGACGACGAAGAACTTCCCGCATTCTTGGAGTCAGCCATGGCGCACTAAATCGCTGGCTGAGTCGAAAGATGCAAATCAAACCCACCTTAAAAACCGCCCCTGAGGGAAACAAAACCGAGGCATTTAGGATGGTCTATGCCATCCATAGTATAGATCAGCGAAGCAGCGCGAGGACGTCCGCTTTGATCGCGTCGCTCCAGATCTGATAACCTTTCTCATTCGGGTGCAGTAAGTCAGGCATGATCGCCTTGGACAGCGTGCCGTCGGGCTCGAGGAACTTGGCGCCGACATCGAGGAAGAAGATTTTCTGGCCGTCGGCGAAACCTTTCACGATGGCGTTGGTGGCCTCGTTCTGCTGCCGGAACTTATCGTTCTTATCGGCGCCGCGCGGGAAGATGCCGAGGACGAGGATCTTGGCGTCCGGGCACTTCTGGCGAAGCTGGGCGAGGATGGCCTTGATGCCTTCAGCGGTCTGTTCGGCCGTGCACTCGTAGACGGCGCCGTTGAGCTCCTTCTGCGGACGGCCCTGGTGGCCGGTGTTGTTGGTACCGATCATCAGGACGATCGCCTTGGGCTTGAGGCCATCGAAGTTTCCGTTTTCGAGACGCCAGAGGACGTGCTCGGTACGATCGCCGCCGATGCCGAAGTTCGCCGCCTTGAGCGGAGCCCACTCCTTCGTCCAGATCGCCTTGCCCTTCCCGTCCCAACCATGGGTGATCGAATCACCGAGGAAGACGAGCTGGGCTTCGCCCTGCTTGGAGATGACGTTGAAGGATTCGTGACGCTTCTCGGTGCCGGGATGCAGGACCGGCTGGACGGCATAGTTGGCGCAACCGGACAAGAGGGCGGCGGCAGCGAACAAGAGAGCGATGCGATGATTCATGGGGGTGAACTCAACCTATGATGTACCCTCCTCGGCTGGCAAGCCGCTCCATCCGCTCAGGCCGGCCCGGGGAACATGCCGCGGGCCAAGGCCACGAACACCCACGCCAGCATCAGCACCCAGAGCCCGGAGAGAACCCAGACCGCCCAAGCCAACCTTCGCTCCCAGACCGGGGCACCCTCCGGAGATGGCAACCAGAGGAAAATCCCCGACGACAGGAAGGCGATCGGGATGGCGATGAAACTCTGCAGCAGATGCGCCGGCTGCTGATTCCAGCCGTAAGCCTCGGCCGCGAGGACCCACGGCATGCAGAGCAGGACGATGACGGCTGCCCCGATGAAAAAAGTCCGCAAGAGGCGTCGCGTTGAAAAGCCGGTGAGCATGCCGGAGCATCGACCAAGACGAGCGAATCCGCCAGCCTGATGGCTGTTGTTTCTTTATATCAACTATCCTAATCTGCCAAATTATTGTCTTTTCCAAGCAACCTCGCTTTATCTCTTACCTTCTTCTGACCCACTCTCATCGTCACCTTCATGACCAATTCGCTGAAATTCATCCTCTCCGCCCTTCTGCTCCTTTCGGCCGTACCCGCCGACGCGCAGCCCCGCCCGACGACGACTCACCTTGCCGCCTGGGATGGCGCTGCCCTGCTGGCGAAAGCCGACCAGTCGCTCAAAGCCCTGCCGGCCAAGGAAGCATCCGAACTCCGTGCCCTCCTCGTCTCCACCGGCGCTAGCCGCTACGACGACCGAGCAAGCGCTTGGATCAAGACCGCGACCAAAGAGGACCTGAAGCCCGTCGCGGATTACGCTGTGGCCAGCCTGCGCGCGATGGCCGAAGCCGGCGACGCTGCGGCGATGTGGCACCTGCACTACGTGCTCGTCATGCGCATCGCCACCGCCGACGAGGGTTTCCAGTGGCTGGAAAAAGCAGCCAAGCAGGGCTACCCTCGCGCGGTCTTCGATGTGACGAAGCAGCAGTTGAAGGACCAGCCGGAGAAACTCCGCGCCGCGATGGAAGGATTATCCAAGCAGGATAATGATGCCGGCCTCCAGGCGCTCTACTGGTTCGCCTATGGTTACGAGAAGGGGCAGGACGGACTCCCGAAGGACGCGGCCAAGGCCACCGACTACCGGAACCGCGCCAAGGCCTTGGGCGATAAGCTGCTGGCGGCCGATAAGGCGAAGTGATGTTTCACTTCGCCTCAGGTAAGGCGTAGAAGGAGACTTCGGCGAAAAAGAACCCCGCCTTCTTAGGATGAGGTGATCGGTGGGATGGAATGCCGTGAGCACCCATGAGAATCCGTGACGACGGGTCACGCTCCGACCCAGGCCGCCCCGCTGCTCACCGCAACCGGATTCCCCGGCCTTAGGAGACTAGGCCGACGATTTCCTTGGAGCCGACGATCTCCTTGGCGGCGGAGATAAGGTGGGCCTTGAAAGCCGCGGCCAACGGAGACAGACGACGTCCGGAGGGATGGACGATCTGCCAGCTGGACTGGAGCGGGAAGCCTTCGAGCGGTAGCGTGACCAAGCCCGGATGTGCGCCTTTACGCATGGCGTGCGCGGAGACGATCGCGATACCCATCCCGCCGGCGACGGCTTCGAGGATCGCCTCGTTGCTGCCGAGCTCGAAGCGGACGGAGGGGTCGAAACCGCGCTGACGGAAATAATCGTCGGCGGCGAGGCGCGTGCCCGAACCGCGCTCGCGCGTGATGAAGCGGACGTCGCCGAGTTCGTTGAGCAGGACGGCCGGCTGCTTCGCCAGGCGATGACCGGCCGGCGCCACCACGACGAGCGGGTTGGGCATGAAGGCCGTGGCGCTGAGCGCTAGGTCGGCCGGCGGACGGGACATGATGTAGAGATCGTCGTGGTTCTGACGCAGGCGGTCGATCACGCCGTCGCGGTTGAGCAGCACCATCGAGACATCGACGCCGGGCCGGGAAGCGCAGAAGGATCCGAGCAGACGAGGTGCGAAGTATTGGGCGGTGTTCACCATGGAGACCTTGAGCAGGCCGCTCTCGCCACCGCGCAAAGCCTGGATGTTCTGTTCGAAGGAATCCCACTCGACCTGGACGCCGCGGGCCGCCTTGGCGAGCTCGCGGCCGGCTTCGGTGAGGAAGACCTTACGGCCGATCACTTCATAGAGCGGGAGGCCGACGGCTTCCGACAGATCACGCAGATGGACCGAAGCGGTCGGCTGCGTGACATTGGCTTCCTTGGCGGCGCCACTGATGCTGCCGGTGGAGACCAAGGCCCGGAAAAGTTGGAGTTGGCGGAAGGTTACGTTCATAGTTATAATACTATATTTGGTATTTTTAAAATAGCCTTTAACCAATTCAAAGTAAGGCCCAAGGAGTTGGCGATGCAAAAATTACTCGACCCAACCCTGCTCTTTTTCGGGTTCGGTATGTTCGCCGGCTTGGTCCGCTCAAATCTGGAAATTCCCGCCCAGGCGTCCCGGATGCTCTGTCAGATGCTCCTGATCTCGCTGGGTCTGAAGGGGGGCTTCGCCTTGGCCAAGTCAGGCTTCGACCAAAGCGTCCTCACCGATCTGGGCTGTGCCATCCTCCTGGCGACGCTCATCCCCCTCCTCGGCTACCTCCTCCTCCGCAAGTTCCTGCCGCCCTTCGATGCGGTCGGCGTCGCGGCCAGCTTCGGCTCAGTCAGCGCCGTGGCCTTCATCGCCGCAACCCAGCGCATGGAGGACGCCGGACTCGCCTTCGGCGGCCACATGTCCGCCGCGATGGCGATCATGGAATCCCCCGCCATCATCCTCGCGGTGATCGCGGCTGGCTTCCTGCGCAATCAATCCGGCGACGCGGCGGGCAGCGGCATCAAGCCCGGCAAGATCCTGCACGAGTCGGTCACCGATGGCACCCAGATCCTCCTGCTGGGTTCGATGGTCATCGGTTACGTCTCCGCCGAACCCGGCAAGGCCGTGCTGCAACCGGTCTTCCTCGATCTCTTCAAATGCATCCTGGCCCTGTTCCTCCTGGACATGGGCCTGATGGTCGCCCGCAACCTCAGCAAGGTTTCCTGGGGACAAGCCCCCGTCCTGGCCTACGCGGCCGTCTCTCCTTTCGTGCACGCCGCGATCGCCCTGCTCTTCTGTCGCTGGTTCTCCATCACCGCCGGCGACGGCGCCTTGCTGATGACGCTCGCCGCTAGTTCGTCGTTCATCGCCGTACCGGCCGTCCTTCGCCTGACGGTGCCCGAAGCCAATCCGTCCCTGTATTTCGGTCTCTCGCTCACGATCAACTTCCCGCTGAACCTGCT
>JBDKIN010000077.1:0-3082 GCA_039797095.1 Verrucomicrobiota bacterium | reverse complement strand
ACGGCAAGCACGGCCCTAACCCCGGACCGGCGGTCGGCGCCAAGGTCTATTTCGAGACCAACCCCGGCCCCGGCTGGAGCTTCAACGGCACCTTCAACGAGACCCGCGCCCTGCCCAAGGGACCGGAAGGCGTCATGTCCAAGATCCCGCTCGGACCGCTGCCCCGCGCGCACGCCAAGTATCAGGGTCTTTACCTTCACGGCGACCGCGTCGTCTTCGCTTACAGCGTCGGCGCCGCCGAAGTACTCGAGTCCGCGGAAATGGAGAACGTCGGCGGCACCGTCGTCCTCAGCCGCTCCTTCACGGTCGTGAAAGGTGAGTTGGATTCGTCGGTGCGCCTGCTCGACCTCCCCTATGGCGGCAAGGTCGACCTCGTCGACGGCGCCAACGCGATCGTCCGCATGGAGATCCCGCTTCCGCCCGAGCAGCCTGGCAAGAAGGCCGACCCGAAGGCCAAGGCCAAGACCACCAAGGCCGCCAAGAACGCTCCCGCCATCGTGAAGCCCGCCGACGAGCTCACCACCGTGACCGTCAACGGCCTGCCCAACGGCTCGATCCTCAGCAACAAGGGCAACTTCCTCGCGCTCAAGCTCGCCAAGGTCGCCGCCGGCACCTCCTTCAAGGTCTCCTTCGCGCACGGCGCGATCAACGCCGGCGACGTGCTCCGCAAGGCGCCCTCCCGGGTCGCCGCCGCCACCGACCTCCGCGCCTTCACCCAGGGCGGCCCCGCCCACTGGACGCAGGAAGTCGTCACCGAAGGCACGCTCGGCGAGACCGACCAGGCCAAGCAGATCGAGACGCTCAAGGGCCGCATCGAAGGCGAGACCGACGCCGCGCAGAAGCAGTCGCTCAAGGACCAGCTGACCGAACTCCAGGCCGCCCCCTACCTCGTCGACACCGTCACCGTCCCCGCCGAGAATCCCTACAACTCCTGGATCCGCGTCGGCGCGATCGACTTCTTCCAGGACGGCCGCATCGCCTTCTCCACCTGGAGCGGCGACGTCTGGGTCGGCAAGTTCGCCGACGACAAGCTCAGCAAGATCACCTGGCGCCGCTACGCCACCGGCATCTTCCACGGCCTCGGCCTGAAGATCGTCAACGAGCAGATCTACGTCCTCGGCCGCGACCAGATCACGATCCTGCACGACTTCAACAAGGACGGCGAAGCCGACTTCTACCAGAACTTCAACAACGACGTGCAGGTCACCTCGAACTTCCACGAGTTCATGTTCGACCTCCAGACGGACTCGCAGGGCAACTTCTACTTCCTCAAGGGCGGACCCGTGAATCCGGGAGGCCGCGGCTGGGGTCCCCTCAGCGACCACCATGGTTGCATCTTCAAGGTCTCGCCCGACGGCCAGAAGTTCGAAGTCTACGCCACCGGCATCCGCGCCCCCAATGGCATGGGCGTCGGCCCCAACGGCGAAATCTCCAGCGGCGACAACCAGGGCACCTGGGTCCCCGTCGACTACATCCACTTCTCCAAGCCCGGCGAGTTCATCGAGGTTCCGGACCTCGCGCATCGCACCCCGGCGCCGACGAAGTACAGCCCGCACCTCTGCTGGGTCCCGTATGACGTCGACAACTCCAACGGCGGCCAGATCTGGGTGCCCGCCAACAAGGGCAAGTGGGGTCCCTTCGAAGGCCGCATGCTCTACCTCTCCTACGGCAAGTCCTCGCTCTTCGCGGTCCTCCAGGAACGCGTCGGCGACGTCGCCCAAGGCGGCGTGGTGAAGTTCCCGCTCAAGTTCGCCACCGGCCTGATGCGCTCGCGCTTCAACCCGGTCGACGGCCAGCTCTACGTCGCGGGCCTCAAAGGCTGGCAGACCAACGGCGTGAAGGACGGCGCCATCCAGCGCGTCCGCTACACCGGCAAGTCGGTCACGATGCCGGAAGCCCTCCATGTCTCCAAGAAGGGCATCACCGTCCGGTTCACCGGCGCGCTTGACAAGAAGTCGGCGTCCGACGCCCAGAACTGGTCCCTCGAGCAGTATAACTACCTCTACTCCGGCGCCTACGGCTCCGACACGTATAAGGTCAGCAAGCCCGAGGAGAAAGGTTCGGACCAGGTCCCGGTCAAGTCCGTCCAGCTCGCTGACGACGGTAAGTCCGTCTTCCTCGAAGTCGAAGGCCTCGTGCCGGTGATGCAGATGCGCATCAAGATGAACGTGAAGGCCGTCGACGGCTCGCGCGTGCCGGACGACATCGCGCACACGATCAACGTGGTGCCCGAGAAGGAAGGCGAAGACTACCGCTCGTTCGCCAAGTAAGCTGAGGCGAATTCCTCATCGACGAAGGCCCGGTTAACGCCGGGCCTTCTTGTTGGGGGCTTGCCTGACGGCGGGAATGCGTCCCAATAGACATGCTCCGCCGCCATGCGTCTCCGCCGTCTCTTCTGCCTGCTCGCCGCGACCCTCGCGACCGCCCTCTCCGCCCAGGATCTCCCGGGCTTGAAGGTGACGTTCACCGCCGCCGGCCAGACCGACGTCCGCACCGACCGCCTCCTCGCGCTCTACGTGCCCTCCGGCCAGGCGCCGACGCCGTTCCTCCCGGCCGGTCCGTTCACCGCGAAGTGGGAAGGCGACCTGCAGTCGCCGATGCGCGGCACCTTCAAACTCGCGGTCGAGACTTCCGGCCAGTTCAAGCTCAGCCTCAACGGCCAGCCGCTGCTCGACGGCGCCGGCATCAAGACCGTGCAGCTCAACAAGGGCCCGAATCGTCTCATCGCCGAGATCACCGGCGCGCCGAAGGGCGACACGTTCGCGCGCCTGAGCTGGGCGTCGAAAGATTTCCCGCTCGAGCCCGTCCCGCCGTCGATCCTCACGCACGCCGCTGACAAGGACCTCGACCTCGCCGCCCAACGCCGCGAAGGCCGCCTGCTCTTCGCGCAGATGAACTGCGCCGCCTGCCACGCCGACGCCGCGCTCCTGCCGGCGAAAGGCTCTGGCATGCCGGAACACGGCCAGAACGCGCCGTTGCTCGCCGAGCTCGGCACGAAGTTCAAAGCGCCCTTCCTCGCCGACTGGATCCACGACCCGCACTCCATCCGCCCGCATTCCCTGATGCCCAAGGCGCTGACCGG
>JBDKIN010000076.1:0-16802 GCA_039797095.1 Verrucomicrobiota bacterium | reverse complement strand
CGCATCGGTTTGGAGATTTCGGAGAGCCACCAGACCGTGAACAGCGAAAGCAGCGTGAACACCGTTTCGCTGTCCATCCTGCTCGGCGAGTCCAACTTCCTCGCCACGGCCTCCAGCGACGAATATTTCGCGATCTTCGGCCTCGGCTACCTTTTCCGTGACGTCGCCTTCTCGACCGACGTCGTCATCTCCCTGTCCAGTGCGGCCCGTTACGGCACCACTCGCGACACCCTTTACGGTATCCAGCTGCGCCGCGCCCTTCCGGAAATCCATGATTCCTTGGAAGCCTTGGTCAGTTACGCCATCTCCCACGGCACCGATGGGGGCTCCTCGGAGGATACCTTCCGCGCCGAGCTCGCCTATAATTTCGATGCCCGCTACCAGCTGGCCGTCGGCATGGTCGAGACCGATGCGCACGTCGCGGGCGGCCAGAGCTACCTGACGGTGACGGCTCGCTACAACTTCTGATCTAAGCAGCCTCCATGGTGTCGAAGGGGTCCCGGAACCGGGGCCCTTTTTGTTGTCCGGGTGTGCCGTGCTTCTCGGCTACTTTGCCTCGACATGTACGGTGACCCGCATCTCGCGGTCGCCGCCTCCCCAATAACTCCCGCTGACGGGGGTGGCGTCGCGATAATCGCGACCTACGGCCGAGGCCACGTAGGCCTCATGGATGACTTTGCGGTTGGTCGGATCGACCCCCAGCCAGCCATAACCCGGCAGCCAGACTTCGCTCCAGGCATGGGAAGCGTGGCTACCGATGACGTCCCCGCGCTTGGCATCGTAGACATAACCGCAGACATAACGGGCCGGGATGCCGATGGAGCGGCAAAGTGCGAGCAGGAGATGGGCGTAGTCCTGGCAGACCCCTTCAGGCTTGGCGAAGAATTCCTCGGTATTCGTGCCAATGTGGGTCGCCCCGGGCACATAACGGCAGGTGGCATGGATGTAGTCCATGAGCCCGATGATCACCGAGAACACGTCACCGCGGTCTTTTTCGACGTCCACGGCCGCTCGCCAGATCGCCGGCGTGATGCGTACGGGTCCGTCTGAAAGCAGATAAGGCTGGAAGCTTTCGATCACATCTTCGGCCCTCACGGCGGCCAGCGGGATATCGGTCGGGATGGCTGCAACGGGCGTCGCAAGCGTCTCGACCACGCTGGAGACATCGATCACGAGCTCTTTGTGGGGTTCCTCGACCTCGAAGAGGTGGACCGGATTACGGTAGAGGTCCGGATAACGGCGCATCCGGACGGCCGGCAGCACCCGCACCAGGTGCAGGCCGAGCTTTTGACGAAGATTCGTGAGCGGGGTGACGCGGAGTTCGTTGGTGTTGTTGCGGACGGGCAGGGCGTAGCGGTATTCGGTGCGGTGGAGGATGCGGAGCTTCATGGTCGCGACGCGCCTTACTGCTGCTGTTGCTGCTGCTGTTCGCGCTGCCAGTCGGAGAGCGATTCGGGTCGGGTCCCGCGGGGGAAATGCCGGTCCACCTCGCCGGGCAGGAGCACGTAACTTTCGAAGACCGCCTGGCCGGCGGCGTTGAGCTGCACCTGAAGTTCGTCGATGTAGGCGTGTAATCCGCGGGCCATCACCTCCGGCGGTCCGGCGAAACTCAGCCGGGCCAGCAGGGCGCCGGTGATCTTCTCGCAGGGGTTGGAATAACGGCCCGTCGGCGTCCCGGAGATGTCGTGGAGCACTTCGTCGGCCCGACGGATGCAATGCCGGACCGAGCGGGGGAACTCGTTGGAGAACAGGAGCAGGTCTACCACCCCTTCGACGCTGATTTCGCCGCCATGGACGCGTCGATAGCCGGCATGGGCGCTGCAGGCGCGTAAGACCGCGCCCCACTGGAGCGACTCCAGCGCCGAATCGACCGTGGAGGGCTGCGTCTGGGAGCGGATATCGAGGAAGCGGCTGGTCATGTCGGCCCGCTCGAGGAGACGGCCCAGCTGCAGGAAATTCCACCCCTCGTCGCGGGTGAGCGTCGCGTCGGTGATGCCATCGAAGAGCATCGAGGACGAGATGATCTTCTCATAGTAGGCCTGGGGGAACCGTTCAAGCAACTGGAGGCCCTCGGGCGAGGTCACGAAGAGGTTGAGCGCGTTGATCTCCGACCACATTTCGTCGGAAATCTTATCACGGACCGAGCGGGCGTTCTCGCGCGCCTGCCGGATGCAGGAAAGGATCGAGTCGGGGTTGCGCAGGTCGAGCGTCAGGAAGCGGGCCACGTCACCGATCTGCGGGTTCGGATAGAGGGAGCGGAAGGCGCCTTCCATCGCGGTGGCCGCCAGGACTGGCGTCCAGTATTCGTGGGCGCTGCCCCGCCCCAGCGTCTCGTCATCGAGCAGCATCTCTTCCGAGACGCGGACGAGACGCGCCAAGTTCTCGGCCCGTTCCATCTGACGGGACATCCAGTATTGGTGGTCGGCTACCCTTGAGAGCATCATCGGCGTAGGTCAGGCCGCGAGGACCCAGGTGTCTTTGCTGCCGCCGCCCTGCGAGGAGTTGACCACGAGCGAACCGCGGGTGAGGGCGACGCGGGTGAGGCCGCCGGGGAGCACCTTGACCGTGTCGCCCCAGAGCACGAACGGTCGCAGGTCGACGTGCCGTCCTTCGAGGCCTCCGTCCACGAGGGTGGGGTGCTGGGAGAAATTGACCACGGGCTGGGCGATATAGTTACGCGGGTGGCGGGAGACCTTGTCGTGGAACTCGGCTAACTGGGCCTGGGTCGCGACCGGGCCGATGAGCATGCCGTAGCCGCCGCTTTCGTTGGCGGCCTTCACGACGAGCTTGGGCAGGTTCTCGAGGATGTATTTCTTATCGGTGTCGCGCCAGGCGAGGTAGGTCGGGACCTGGTCGAGGATCGGCTCCTGACAGAGGTAATAGCGGATCATGTCCGGGACGTAGGCGTAGGTGACCTTGTCGTCGGCCACGCCCGTGCCGATGGCGTTGGCGAGGGCCACGTTGCCACGCCGGACGGCGTCGACCAGGCCCGGCACGCCGAGGCAGGAATCTTTCCGGAACACCTGCGGGTCGAGGAAGTCGTCGTCGATGCGCCGATAGATGACGTCGACCTGGCGCAGGCCCCGCGTGGTCCGCATGTAGACGAACCCGTCGAGCGCGATCAGGTCGCGGCCCTCGACGATCTCGATGCTCATCTGACGGGCCAGGAAGGAGTGCTCGAAGTAGGCGCTGTTATGGACGCCCGGAGTCAGCAGCACCACGTTCGGGTTCGGGTTCTCGCGGGGAGCGACGTGCCGGAGCGTGGCGAGCAGGTCGGCGGGATAGGTGTCGACCGGGCGCACGCCGCTGGCGCCGAAGAGCTGGGGGAAGACGCGCTTCATCGCGGCACGGTTCTCGAGCACGTACGAGACGCCGGAAGGGCAGCGCCCGTTATCCTCGAGGACAAGGTAGCGCCCATCGCGGTCGCGGATGAGGTCCGTGCCGCAGACGTGGATGTAGGCGTCCTTGGGCACCGAGACGCCCACGAACTCCGGGCGGTAATGGGAGGCCCCGAAGACGACCTCCGGCGGGATCACCCCGTCCTTGATGATACGCTGCTCGTGGTAGACATCGTAAAGGAAGAGGTTCAGCGCGGTGATGCGCTGCACCAGCCCGGCTTCGATGTGCTCCCACTCTCCTGCCGGGATGACCCGCGGGAAAGGGTCGAAAGGGAAGACCCGCTCCGTCCCCTTGTCATCACCGTAGACCGTGAAGGTGATCCCTTGCTTCAGGAACAGCAGCTCGAGGCTGCGGAGCTTCTGGTTGAGTTCTTCGTTACCGAGCCCCGAGAGTTTGTCGGCCACGCCGCGGTAGTAGGGACGAATCTTGCCGTGCTCATCGACGAGTTCGTCGAAGAGGTTGGCCCCTTTGTAGTCGGACAGGATCATGCCTAGAAGTAAGCAAGACCCCTGCCATCCCGAGGACGACGGGAGGATGGTCAAAAACCTCAGGACCGGAGGGCTAACTTAGGCACGGCCTGCCAAAAACAGGCAGGTCAGAGGCCTTCGCGCTCGATTCGGCCCTTGGGCGGAGACGGGTTGATGCCCTTGGAGCGGAAGAATTCGCCGAGCACTTCGGAGCGGGCCGCGGCGAGTTGGTTCTTCCGGACGTCTTCCGGGGTCAGCAGCTTCTGACGCTCGGTCATGATGCGGCGAAGCTGCATCAGGGCGGACTGCTGGAGCTGACGGACGCGTTCGCGGGTGAGCTTGAACCGCTCGCCGACCTCCTCGAGCGTGAGCGGACTTTCGCCGTTCAGGCCGAAACGGTGGGTCAGGATCTCGGCCTCGCGAGGCTCGAGGGCGGAGAGCATCTCGCCGATCTCATCGTTGTCGGACTTGCCGCGCAGCGTCTCGAAGGGCGTACGCTCCGACTCGTCCTTGACCAGGTCGCCCAAGGTGGCGTCACCTTCTTCGCCGACGGGCTGGTCGAGCGAGGCCGCGCGGTTCGCGACCGATTTCATATGGACGACTTTAGCGAGAGGGATCTCCATCGCCATCGCGATCTCTTCGTTATGCGGCTCGCGGCCGAGTTCGGCGGCGAGCTGGTTGGTGACACGGCGCATCTGGGAGATGCGGTCGACCATGTGCACCGGCAGGCGGATCGTCTTGCCGCTCGTCGCCAGCGCCCGCTTGATGGCCTGTTTGATCCACCAAGACGCGTAGGTGCTGAGCTTGCCGCCCTTGTCGGGGTCGAAGCGCTCGACGGCCTTGATGAGGCCGAAGTTGCCTTCGCTGATCAGGTCCATCAGCGAAAGGCCGAAATTATCGTAGTCCTTGGCGATGCGTACGACCAGGCGGAGGTTGGCCTGGATCATCTGCTGGCGCGCGGCTTCGTCGCCTTTGAGCACGCGACGCGCTAGGGCGGTCTCCTGTTCCAGCGTCAGCAGCGGCGTCTTGCCGATCTGATCGAGGTAGTAACGGATCGGCGAACGCTCTTCCGTGGACAGCTCCTCCCACGGCAGGCCCGGTTCGGTGGGGTCGGTATCCTTATCAGGGGCAGGGGCAGGGGTAGGGACAGGGCGAGCCTTGGGCGCCGGGAGTACGGGCTTCTTAGGCGGCAGATCGGGCTTAGCTGCGACGGGCTTCTTTGGCGGGACCGGCAACTTCTTCGGCTCCTTCACCGGCTTGGCGGCGAGGGGCTTCTTGGTCCGGCCCTTCGCAGCGGCTTTCGGCGAAGGCTGGGCCTTCGGCGTGGCGCTCTTCTTGGGCTTGGACTTGGGCACAGGCAGGCTTCTCAGGAGCGCAGGCCGGCGGCGAGTCCGAGGGCGCGTAGGACGCTCTTGGATTTGTTGATGGTCTCTTCGTATTCGGAGGTCGGCACGGAGTCGGCGACGACCCCGGCGCCGGCTTGGATGCTGGCGACGCCGTCGCGGAGCGAGGCGGTGCGGATCACGATGCAGGAGTCATGGCCGCCATCGAAGCCGAAGTAACCGACGGCGCCGCCGTAGACGCCGCGGCGTTCGCCTTCGAGTTCGGAGATCACCTGCATGGCGCGGACCTTGGGCGCGCCGGAAAGGGTGCCGGCCGGGAACGTGGCGCGGAAGAGGTCGAACGCGTCCTTCTCGGGCGCGAGCTGGCCTTCGACCTGCGAGACGATGTGCATCACGTGGGAGTAGCGTTCCACGATCGCGTAGTCGGGCACCTTGACGGAGCCGGGCAGGCAGACGCGGCCGAGGTCATTGCGCGCGAGGTCGACGAGCATCAGGTGCTCGGAGCGTTCCTTCGGGTCGGCGAGCAGTTCGGCTTCGAGCTGGCGGTCGGCGGCTTCGTCGGCGCCGCGCGGACGCGTGCCGGCGATCGGGCGGATCTCGCAAAGGCGGCCGGTGAGGCGGACGTTCACTTCCGGTGAGGCGCCGACGACGTCGAAACCGCGGCCGGTCTCCAGGACGAACATGTAAGGCGACGGATTCACGTGACGCAGCACGCGGTAGAGGTCGAGCGGGTCGCCCTTGAAGGCGACGTCGGTGCGGCGCGAGAGCACGACCTGCACGCAGTCGCCGGCGCGGACGTATTCCTGGGTGCGACGGATGGCGGCTTCGAAGTCGGCTTGGCTGAAGTTAGCCTTGCCCGTGGCCAGCTCGGCGGCGGCCGGGAGTTCGGCGGCCACGGCGGCGCGCGGTCCGGTCACCACGGCGCGCAGGGCTTCGAGTTCCTGCTTGGCGGCGGCCCACGCGGCGTCGGCGTCGGCCGGCGACTTCACGCGGGCGTTGACGATGAGGCGCAGGGTCTGGCGGGCGTTGTCGAAGGCGACGACGCGGTCCACGAGCATGAAGTGGAGCAGGGGCGTGCCGGCCGGGTCCTTGGCGGGCTTGGGGACGGTCGGCTCGATGCGGTGGACGTACTCGTAGCCGACCATGCCGACCATGCCGCCGACGAACGGGGGTAGCCCAGGCACCTTGGCGACGCGCAGGCCCGAGAGTTCCTTCTTCACCAGCGAAAGCGGATCCGCCGGCGTCGGGAGGGTCTCCTTGGTGCCGTCACGACGGACGATCTCAGTGCGGTCTTCCCAAGCGGTCAAGGTGAGGGCCGGGGCGGCGCCGCAGAAACTGTAGCGACCGAGCTTGTCGCCTCCCGTGACCGACTCGAACAGGAAGGGGGAGCCGAGGGCGCGGAGGCGGGCGTAGACCGAGACGGGGGTCTCCAGGTCGGCCATCAGGTCCAGGCACACCGGGATGAGGTCGGACTGCTGGGCCAACTGGCGAAAAGTAGCTTGGTCGGGGACTAGGCTCACGCGTGCATTTAGATGCGTTAACCTATGGTTTGGAAACCAATTAAAGCAAACCGCCCAGATTGAAGGCGGCCGGCCGGCTCAGGCCTTCTTGGCAGCAGTCCAGCGGCCCCAGAGCGACAGGGGGAGCAACCGGCCATTGTTTTCCTGTTTCAGGGCCAGTTCGCCGATGTCGACCTGGCCGCCGAGGCCGCGGGTGACGTCTTCGAGCAGGTTGTGGCAGAGGATGGAGGACGCGTCGATCGTGTAGACCGTCAGGATCATGAACTGCGCCTGCGGGGAGAGCAGTTCGCGGCAGGCGCGGAGCAGGGGGGCGAGGTCGCGTTCGACCTTCCAGAACTCGCCGGTCGGGCCGCGGCCGAAGGCGGGCGGGTCGAGCATGATGGCCTCGTACTGGTTGCCGCGTTTGACCTCGCGCTTCACGAACGTCATCGCGTCCTCGATGATCCAGCGGATCGGCTCCTGGGCCAGGCCGGAGAGCTCTTGGTTGCGGCGGCCCCAGGCCACGGCGGGCTTGGAGGCATCGACATGGGTGACGTGCCAGCCGGCTTGGGCGGCGTTGAGCGAGGCCGCGCCGGTATAGCCGAAGAGGTTGAGCAGGCGGGGGCGCGGTTCGAGTTTCTGCGGACGCTCGGCGACCCATTTCCAGTGCGGGGACTGCTCGGCGAAGACGCCGAACTGCTTGGAATTATCCATGAAACGCAGCTGGAAGCGGAGCTTGCCCAGCTTGGTCTCCCATTCCTTGGGGCAGTTGCCCTTGAGCTTCCAGCGGCCCTCGCGGCCGCCTTCTTCGTGTTCGGCGACGGCGCGGGCCCATTCGGCGGCAGGCAGGGACTTGCTCCACCAGGCCTTGGGTTCGCTCCGGATCATGCGGACGCCGCCGATCTCCTCGAGCTTGAAGCCGTCGCCGGAATCCAGGAGGCGGTGACCATCCCAGTCGCTCACTAGTACGCTGATATCCACGCGCGCATCGTGGGCGGACGACGGCCGGGAGGGAAGCCCGCTTTTGCTCGCCAATTTATTTTTCCGCCCTTCCTCTTGAGACGATGACGCGTGAACTGGCCAGCGCCCGCTGGGAGACGAAGGTCTCCGGGTTGGTCGCGCTCACGCGCGACTGGGCTGGTCCGGGGCTGCCGCCGCTCACGCTCAATCCGCCGGCCCGGCTGACCTTGCTCGAGCCGGCGGACGTGCGCGCCTGGGCCCTGCGTGCGGGGCACTGGATCGAGGGTGGGTGCGTCCATTTCTTTTTCTGGAAGGCGCTTTGTCCGGAGGCCGCGCAAGGTTCCGTCAGCGTGGTCGGACCCTTCAATGACTGGGGCCGCGCCGTCGACATGGAGCGTTGGCAGCTGCGCCCGGTCTGCGTGGCGGGCGCCGAAGGCTTCGAACTCGCCGCGGACCTCGCGGAAGTCCTCGGCGAAGCCGAAGAGACCGTCTTCAAGTTCCGGCGTGAGGGCGACCGCTGGGTCGAACCGCCGCACGACGCCGACAACGTCCGTCGCGACGAGGCTAATCACCGCAACCTCGTCGTCTCCCGTCGGCGTACCGACCGGCATGTCTTCCGCTTCCATGCGGCCGACGTCGATCCGTCCGCCGTGCCGGTCCGTATGGTTTACGAGACGCAGGAACTCCTCGAACTCGGCGATATCCTGGCCTCGGAGCCGCTGGATGTCCTTGAGCCCGCCGGCGGCTTCGGCGCGACGGTCGGCCCGCGTTCCACGCTGTTCCGCGTCTTCGCTCCGCGCGCTCGCTCGGTCGAAGTCATCTGGCGTCATCCGACCGGCGGCGGCTCGCATCCGCTGATGCTCAAGCCCGAAGGGCAGGGCGCGTGGTCGGCTTCATGGCCGGAGAATCTCAGCGGCGCCCATTACTGGCTGCAGGTCGCCGCGTCGGAGGACGACACCGGCGAACGTTTCGGCGGCACGCACATCGTCGACCCGTGGGCCCGCGCCGTCGTCGGTCCCCGGCAGGCCGCCGGCCTCGTGGTCGGCCCCGACGCCCTCCGGCCCTTCGACGACGGCTTCGTCCCGCCGCCGGTCGAAGATCTCGTGATCCTCGAAGCCCATCTGCGCGACCTCCTCGGCCTCGCCGACGGCGCACCGACGGCCGGCGGTTATCGCGACCTCGCCCGCTATGTGCGTTCGAAGGGCAACTACCTGCGCGCGCTCGGCGTCAACGCCCTCGAACTGCTGCCGTGCGCCGAGTTCGAGCATGCCGCGATCGATGAATATCACTGGGGCTACATGCCCGTGAGCGCCTTCGGCGTCGCGAACTCCTACGCTTCCGGCCCTGGCGTCGTCGCGATGGAGGAATTCCGTGACCTCGTGCGTGCCTGCCATGAAGCCGGGCTCGCGGTCATCATGGACGTCGTGCTGAACCATTTCGGCTCGCCCAACGGCCTCGGCGCGATCGACGCGCCGTATTACTACCGCGTCGACCCGCAGGGTAAACTCACCAACTGGAGCGGCTGCGGCAATGATGTCCGTGCCGAGGCGCCGATGTTCAAGCGGCTCGTCCACGCCGCGCTCCGTCATTGGACCGAAGTGCTCGGCGTCGACGGCGTCCGGCTCGACCTCGCCGAACTGCTGGGCACGCCGCTGCTGCGCGAGATCGAGGCCGACTTCCGTTTCCGCGCCCCGCATAAGATCCTGATCGCCGAACCGTGGAGCTTCCGCGGGCACACCGCGCGCGACCTCGACCATACCACGTGGACGAGCTGGGATGACGCCTTCCGCGAGTTCCTCCCCTCTTACGTGCGTGGTCATGCGAAGGCGGCGGACCTGCTTCACCACGTCGCGGCGTGCGCGTTCCGGCCGTCCGCGCGCCTGCGCTACGCACAGTCGCATGATGACATGGCCTGGCTGGATCGCATCACCGAACGCGGTGGTGGCGACGCCCTTGATCCGGCGCCCCGCGACGTCCTGCGCACGCGCCTCATGCACGTGATCCTGCTCTGCTCCGCGGGCGTGCCGATGCTCTGCGCCGGCCAGGATTTCCTCGCGACCAAGCGCGGCGTCAGCAACACCTGGCGACGCGGCGACCTGAACCGCCTCGACCCGGTCCGTATCGAACGTTTCCGGTCCGAGCACGAATTCGTCGCCCGCCTGATCGGTTTCCGGCGCTCGGCGGCCGGCGCGGGCCTGCGTCCCCGCTTGGCCGTGTCGCCGGGTTGGATGCAGGTCACCCATCAGCAGGGTGGGGAAGCCTTCGTCGCCGTCCTCAACGCCGACGGACAGCTCGGCCCCGCCCGGGTGCTCATGGCCTGCAATCCGCACGACCGCGAGGTGACGCTTGTCCTGCCGCGGACCGGGGATTGGACGCCCGTGGTGGTCTCGCCGTTCCCCTCCTGCCTGCATGCCCCTGGTCCGGTGCCGCGGATCGAGGGGGATTACGTCGTCCTGCCGCCTTTGGGCGCCGCTGTCTGGTCCGCCGGGGCCTGATTCGCATTCTCGCTTGCCAATGCGGGGCGGCAGGGCCTTTTTCATCCCTTTCACGTCCGTCCTCTTTCCTTTCTCACACACCATACCATGGCCACCAAAGTAGCTATCAACGGATTCGGCCGCATCGGCCGTCTCGTCTTCCGCGCCCTCGTCGAACAGGGCCACCTCGGCACGACCTTCGACGTCGTCGCCGTCGGCGACATCGTCCCCGCGGACAACCTCGCCTACCTCCTGAAGTATGACTCCACCCAGGGTCGCTTCAACGGCACCGTCAGCTCCAAGAAGTCCTCCCCGGACAAGGCTGAAGACGACGTCCTCGTCGTGAACGGTAAGGAAATCCTCGTGGTTTCCGCCCGCACCCCGGCCGAACTCCCTTGGAAGGCCCTCGGCGTCCAGGTCGTCATCGAGTCCACCGGTCTCTTCACCGAAGCCGCCAAGGCCAAGGGTCACCTCGAAGCCGGCGCCAAGAAGGTCATCATCTCCGCCCCGGCCAAGGATGAGGACATCACCGTCGTCATCGGCGTCAACGACGACAAGTACGACGCGGCCAACCACCACATCATCTCCAACGCCTCCTGCACCACGAACTGCCTCGCGCCGCTCGTCCACGTGCTGCTGAAGGAAGGTTTCGGCGTCGCCGAAGGCCTGATGACCACCGTCCACGCCTACACCGCCACCCAGAAGACCGTCGACGGTCCGTCCAAGAAGGACTGGAAGGGTGGCCGTTCCGCCGCGATCAACATCATCCCGTCCGCCACCGGCGCCGCCCGCGCCGTCGCCCTCGTCCTCCCGGAAGTGAAGGGTAAGCTGACTGGCATGGCCTTCCGCGTGCCGACCCCGACCGTCTCGGTCGTCGACCTCACCGTCAAGACCACCAAGGACACCTCCCTCGCCGAGATCAAGGCCGCCCTCAAGAAGGCGTCCGAGACCTACATGAAGGGCATCCTGGCCTACACCGACGAAGAAGTGGTCTCCTCCGACTTCATCCACGACAAGAGCTCGTCGATCTTCGACGCCGGCTCCTCGATCGAGCTGAACAAGAACTTCTTCAAGCTCATCAGCTGGTACGACAACGAGTGGGGCTACTCCAACCGCGTCGTCGAGCTCCTGGGCAAGGTCACGGCCAAGCTCTAAGCCCGGCTGAGATTCCTCCGCGACAGGCGGCCCATCCGGGTCGCCTGTCTTGTTTTGGGCTCCCGGCGGGGCGGGGGAGGGTGCTGATGAGGGTTTACGAGGCCTCGGGTGGTTTGTTCTTCCCACCCCTCGGCTTACGCCTTTCTCTGCAGCCTTTCACCACCATGCCTGCTCCTACCCTCCGCGAACTCGGCTCCGTCAAGGGCCAGCGTGTCCTCGTCCGTGTCGACTTCAACGTCCCCCAGGACAAGAAGACCGGCGCCATCACGAATACCCAGCGTATCGCCGCGGCCCTGCCGACGATCAAGTTCCTGCTCGAAGGCGGCGCCTCCCTGGTGCTGATGTCCCACCTCGGCCGTCCGGACGGCAAGGTCGTCGAGAAGTTCTCCCTCCGCCCCGTGGCCGCCGAGCTCGAGAAGCTTCTCGGTAAGCCGGTGAAGTTCGTCGCCGCCTGCGTGGGCGCCGAAGCCGAAGCCGCCGCCAAGGCCCTCCGGCCGGGCGAGGTCCTGCTCCTCGAAAACCTGCGTTTCCACATCGAAGAAGAGGGCAAAGTAAAGCTCGAGGACGGCACCAGCCAGAAGGCCGATCCCGCTAAAGTGGCTGAATTCAGGGCCTCTCTCTCGCGTCTGGGCGACGTCTACGTGAATGATGCCTTCGGCACCGCCCACCGCGCCCACTCCTCGATGGTCGGCGTCAACCTGCCCCGCAAGGCCGCCGGTTACCTCCTCGAAGCCGAGCTCAAGGCCTTCGACACCGTGCTCAACAACCCGCAGCGCCCGCTCCTCGCCATCCTCGGCGGCGCCAAGATTGCCGACAAGATTCCCCTCATCCGCAACCTCATCGAGAAGGCCGACGAGATCATCATCGGCGGCGGCATGGCATACACCTTCCGTAAGGTCTGCGACGGCATGGAAATCGGCAACTCCCTTTACGACGCCGAAGGCGCCAAGATCGTCCAGGAGCTGCTCGACAAGGCCAAGGCCCGCGGCGTGAAGGTCACCCTCCCGGTCGACTTCCTCTGCGGCGACAAGTTCTCGCCTGATTCCAACACCCAGCCTGCCACCATGCAGTCCGGCATCCCCGCCGGCTGGGAAGGCATGGATTGCGGTCCGGAATCCATCAAGCTGTACGAGGCCGCCATCGGCCGCGCCGGCACGGTGGTCTGGAACGGCCCTTGCGGCGTCTTCGAATTCGAGAAGTTCGCCGTCGGCTCCAAGGCCATGGCGGCCGCGGTGGCCAAGGCCACGGAACGCGGTGCGATCACCATCGTCGGCGGCGGCGACACCGCCACGGCGGCCAAGAAGTTCGGCGTCGACACCAAGGTCTCGCATTGCTCGACCGGCGGCGGCGCTTCCCTCGAATACCTCGAAGGCAAGATCCTCCCCGGCGTCGCGGCCCTCTCGGCCTGAACCGCCCCGGACCCCTGCAAACACTCATCCGAAACCACTCCCATGTCCAAACGCACTCCTCTCATCGCCGGTAACTGGAAGATGAACAAGACGGCCACCGAAGGCACCGAACTCGTCAAGGCCATCGCCGCCGCCGTCGGCATCGAGTCCGCCGTCCAGGTGGTCCTCTGCCCGCCCTTCACCGCGCTCTCCGCGGTGAGCGCCGCCGCCGAAGGCACCCACCTCGCCGTGGGCGCCCAGAACATGCACGACAAGGCCAACGGCGCCTTCACCGGCGAAATCTCGGCCGCGATGCTCCGCGATCTCCATGTCGGCTACGTGATCCTCGGCCATAGCGAGCGTCGGGCGATCTTCGGCGAAGACGACGCCTTCATCAACCGCAAGGTCAACGCCGCCCTCGGCGCCTCCCTCAAGCCCATCCTCTGCGTCGGCGAGCTGCTCTCCGAGCGCGAAGCCGGCACCACGAACGACGTGGTGAAGCGTCAGGTCGAACTCGGTCTCGCCGGCGTCCCCGCGGGCAAGGCCGAACAGGTCATCATCGCCTACGAGCCTGTCTGGGCGATCGGCACGGGTAAGACCGCCACCCCGGCCATGGCCCAGGAGGTCCACGCTTTCATCCGCTCGCTGCTCGTCACCCAGTTCGGCGCCGAGACCGCGGCCCGCGTCCGCATCCTCTACGGCGGATCGATGAAGCCCGACAACGCTGACGCGCTCCTCGCCGAGCACGACATCGATGGCGGCCTGATCGGCGGCGCCTCCCTCGAGGCCAAGAGCTTCGTGGATCTCGTCCAGAGCGCCGCGAAGTCCCTGAACCGCTAAGTCTAGGGTCAGCTAAGCTTAGGCCGGCCAACGGATAAGCCCCTCTAGGGGTTTCCGTTGGCCGGCCTAATAGTTTGGAACTGAGCATCTGGAGGGTAGGGTAGGGTTCTTAGGTTTAGATTCATTCTAAATTATGTAAATAACTGTCATTCATTGGTTTAAGTTATGTAATCACAATGCATTCACAGGTTTTTGGCTATGTTACCCCTAGCTGACCTTCGAAAAGCGACTAAAACCCCTCAAATTTGGATTGCGAAGGGTTGCCGCCTTTCGTGCTTCTTCGGTCAAAAAACCCGCCAATCCCTTCGTCTGAACGCGATGCGCAAGCTCCTCGAATTCCTCAACCGCCCGGCCCCGCGCGGCAACTTCTTCTCCCGGGCGATCAACGCCGCCCCGTTCCAGGTCCTCGTCTGCCTCCTGGTGACCGCCGTGGTCGTCGCCGCCGCGGTCAACGAGTACGCCACGAACAAGTATCTGAACGTCGGATACACGCCCGACCAGCCCGTCGCCTTCGACCACTCCTTCCACGCCGGCCCTGATTCGGTCCTCGGTCTCGACTGCCGCTATTGCCACAACTACGTCGACAAGTCGGGCCACTCCAACGTGCCCACGACGAACACCTGCTGGAACTGCCACAGCCAGGTGAAGAGCGACAGCCCTGCGCTGGCTCTCGTCAAGAAGAGCGTCGAGACCGGTGATGCGATCCGCTGGGTCAAGGTGCACAAGGTGCCCGACTACGTCTACTTCAATCACGCCGTGCACGTGAACCGCGGCGTCAGCTGCGTCGAGTGCCACGGTCGCATCGACCAGCAGGTCGTCGTCGGCCAGCAGAAGTCCCTCAACATGTCCTTCTGCCTCGATTGCCACCGCAATCCGGAGCAGGTGCTGCGCCCGGTCGACAAGGTCTACGACCTCGGCTTCAAGGCCGCTTCTCCCGCCCAGCAGACCGCCGACGGCACGAAGTTCGTGCACGACTGGAAGGTCAACCCGCCCCAGAGCTGCTCGGGCTGCCACCGCTAATCCTCCACGCCTTTTCCGATGAGCAAGAAAGTCTTTGAACACCCCGCGGCCCAAGCCGGCGAGCCGACCGGTCCCTCGTACTGGCGCAGCCTCGACGAGCGCAACAAGTCGCCCGAGTTCCGCACCCGCGCCGAGCGCGAGTTCCTCGACGGCGCCTCCGCCATCTCCTCCGTCGAACGCCGCGAGTTCCTGATGCTCATGGGCGCTTCCTTCGGCCTCGCCGGTCTCGGCCTCGCCGGTTGCCGCGAGCCCCGCAACCATACGCTCCCTTACGCCAAGCAGCCGGAGAACACCATCCCCGGCGTCGCCACGTACTACGCTTCGTCCTTCCCCGGCGAATTCGCCAGCCAGCCGATCCTCGTCGAGACGCATCAGCACCGCCCGACCAAGATCGAAGGCAACCCGAGCCACCGCGCCAACGGCGGCGCTTCTTCGAAGTTCGCCCAAGCCAGCGTGCTCGACATGTACGATCCGGATCGCGCGCAGGCTTCCCTCGCCGCCGACGGTTCCGTCCTCTCCGTCGCCGCCGCCCGCAGCTTCCTCCGCGGTCTCGCCGCCGACGCCAAGGCTGACGCCGGCGCCGGTCTCGCCTTCCTCGCCCGCCCGTCCACTTCACCCACGCGCGCCCGCCTCGTCGCCGCCCTCAAGGCCGCCTACCCGCAGGCCCGCTGGGTCGAGTACACCCCGGTCGCGCAGAACCGCGCCGACGCCGTCCTTGGCGCCCGCGCGCTCCCTGATTACGCCAAGGCCCGCCGCGTGCTGAGCCTCGACCGCGACTTCCTCGGCGCCCATGACGCCACCGTCGAAGACACCCGCGCCTACTCCTCCGCCCGTCGCGCCGACACGGCCGCCGAAGCCGAGAAGATGACGCGCCTCTACGTCGTCGAATCCGTCTTCTCGCTGACCGGCGCCGCCGCCGATCACCGTCTCCGCGCCTCGTCCTCGCACATCTCCGGCCTCGCGATCCTCTTCGCCGCCGAAGTCCTCGCGCAGAAAGGTTCCGCCGACGCCGCCACCCTCAAGGGCAAGGTCTCGGGCATCGACGTCAAGCCCGAGTGGGTCACCGAATGCGTGGCCGACCTCGTCAAGGCCGCCAAGGGCGAAGCCCTCATCGTCGCCGGAGATCATCTTTCCGCCGACGCGCATCGAGCCGTCTTCCTCGCGAACCAGGCCCTCGCCGGCGCCGTCAAGTACGTCGCCGCTCCGGCGCCTGCTTCCCTGACGATCGCCGCGCTCGTCGCCCAGCCGGCCAAGACCCTCGTCATCCTCGGCGGCAACCCCGTCTACGATGCTCCGGCCGACGTGAACTTCGCCGCCGCCGTCAAGGCCGCCAAGAAGGTCGTCCGTCTCGGCTACCACGGTCCGTCCTTCGACGAGACCTCGGCCGCCGTGAAGGCCGCCGCTGGCACCTTCCTCGCCTCCTCGCACTATCTCGAGAGCTGGTCCGACGGCCGCACCCTCGACGGCGCCTACGTGCCGGTCCAGCCGATGATCGACCCGCTCTTCGCGACGGTCACCGAGCTCGACGTCCTCGCGCCCTTCGCCGGTTCCGACAAGGAGCCGCACGCGCTCGTCCGCGAGACCTTCAACTCGCTCTCGAAGAACGTCACCGACGAAGCCTTCGCCGCCTGGCTCGCCGAGGGCGTGCTGGCCGGCACCGGCTTCGCCCTGGCCAAGCCCGCCGTGGGCGTCGCCCAGATCAAGTCCTTCGCCGCTCCGGCCCTCTCCTTCGACGCGCTCGAAGTCCGTCTCCTCCCCAGCGTCCACTCCGGCGACGGCCTCCAGGCCAACAACGGCTGGCTCGCCGAGGCTCCGGATCCCATGTCCAAGACCGTCTGGGAGAACGTCATCCTCGTCAGCCCGAAGTTCGCCGCGAAGCTGGCCATCGAGCCGGACGCGATGTTCATCAACAAGATCGGCGCGCTCAACCGTAACATCAACCAGCTCGTCGACGGCCGCCTGATCTGCCGTGTCGCCACCGTCACCGTGGGCGGCAAGTCCGTCACCGGACCGGTCTTCATCATGCCCGGCATGGCCGACCACACCATCGGTCTCCAGCTCGGCTTCGGTCGCCGCGTCGCCGGTCGCGTCGCCACGCGCGTCGACGAACGCCTCGCCGGTCGCGTCACGGGTAATGGCTTCGACGCCTATCCGCTCGTCACCGCCGCCGAACCTTCCGTCCGCACGGGCGCCCAGTTCACGCTTTCCGACGCCACCGTCGCCGTCTGCAACATGCAGGACCACTGGTCGATGGAAG
>JBDKIN010000075.1:0-14766 GCA_039797095.1 Verrucomicrobiota bacterium | reverse complement strand
CCGCCCTCTCGGCCGAAGAAGCCTACCAGGCCGCCGAAGAGATCGGCTTCCCGGTCCTCCTCCGTCCGTCCTTCGTCCTCGGCGGCCGTGGCATGTTCATCGTCTACGGCATGGACGAACTGAAGTCCGTCGTCCGCGAGGCCTTCGATGTCGCCCCGGGCAAGCCGGTGCTGCTCGACAAGTTCCTCGAGGACGCCATCGAGCTCGACGTCGACGCGATCTCCGACGGCGAGACCACCGTGATCGGCGGCATGCTCGAGCACGTCGAGCACGCGGGCGTCCACTCCGGCGACGCCGGCATGGTCCTGCCTCCGCACACGCTTTCGCCGGCCCTCGTCGAAGAGGTCCGCCGCATCACGCATTCCCTCGCGAAGCGCCTCAAGGTCGTCGGCCTGATGAACATCCAGTTCGCGATCAAGGACGGCGTCGTCTACATGCTCGAGGTCAACCCGCGCGCCTCCCGCACCGTCCCGTTCGTGTCGAAGGCCATCGGCGTGCCCCTCGCCAAGCTCGCCTCGCTCTGCATGCTGGGCGCCAAGCTCAAGGACCTCGGCTTCACCCGCGAGATCCGTCCGCCTTACTGGTCCGTCAAGGAATCCGTCTTCCCGTTCAGCCGCTTCCCCGGCGCCCCCGTCGCGCTCTCGCCCGAGATGCGCTCGACCGGCGAGGTGATGGGCTGCGACGACGACCTCGGCATGGCCTACGCCAAGGCGCAGATGGCGGCCCAGCCTGCGCTCCCGGTCGCCGGTAGCGCCTTCCTCTCCGTCAAGGACCGCGACAAGGACGGCGCCGTCGCCGTCGCCCGCGACCTGGCCGCCCTCGGCTTCAATATCTTCTCCACCAGCGGCACCGCCGCGGCCATCGAGGCCGCCGGCGTCAAGGTCACCAAGCTCGGCAAGATCTCCGAAGGCGCCCGCCCCAACGCGCTCGACCTCCTTAAGAACGGCCAGCTGCAGATGATCGTGAACACCGCCGCCGGCATGCTCCCGCGCAAGGATGAGAACGCGATGCGCGCCGAAGCCGTCCTCCGCGGGGTCTACATGGCCTCCACGATGAACGCCGCCCGGGCGGCCATCCTGGGCATCCGTTCCTTGCGCGAGCACCCGCTGACGGTGTGTTCTTTGCAGGAGCATGCGAAGGTGCTTCCCCCGAAGGCCTGAATCGGCTAGGTCATCCTTTCCCATGAAATACCCCGTCCTCGCCGCGTTGGCCGTCGCCGTCGCCTCCCTCCAAGCCGCCGACGCGCCCAAGCCCGCCGCCGAAGCCCCCACTCCTCCCCCCGCACCCAAAGTGAAAACCCTCACCCCTGAACAGGTCAAACAGGCCTGGACCATGCTCGGCTTCTCCATCGCCAGCCAGTCCCCCATGCCGCAAGTGAACTCCCAGCTCGAGCTCACCGACGAGGAGATCGACCTCTTCCTCGCCGGCGTGCGTCAGGCGATGCGCGGCGACAAGCCGAACTTCAACCCCGCCGAACTCGGCGAGGGCGCCGACGCCATGTTCCAGGAGCGCGTCAACGCCAAGGCCGGCAAGTGGGGCAAGCAGAACGACGAATTCCTCGCCAAGATCGACGCCGACAAGTCGGTGACGAAGACCGCCTCCGGCCTCCGCTACAAGATCCTCGCTCCGGGCTCCGATCCCAAGCCCAGCGCCGCCTCCACCGTGAAGTGCCGCTACGAGGGCAAGCTCGTCGACGGCAAGGTCTTCGATTCGACCAAGAACCGCAACAATGAGCCTTCTGAGTTCCCCCTCAGCGGCGTGATCCCGGCCTGGACCGAAGGGGTCCAGCTCATCGGCATCGGCGGCAAGATCGTCCTCTATTGCCCCTCCGCCATCGCCTACGGCGACCAGGGCCAGGGTCCGATCCCCGGTAAGTCCGTCCTCGAGTTCGAGGTCGAGCTCGTCGAGATCGTGCCGGGCAAGTGAGCGCCGGTCCTTCCGGTCCCCGCGGCGCGCCGAAAGGTGCGCCGCTTTGCTTTACGGGGGGAACAAACTCTGCCTAGATGGGTACTTACCCCTAACTTGATGCGGCTCGCGCTCACCATGGCCTTCCTGTCTTCGGCGACTTTGCTCGTCGCCGGACCGGCCGTGCCCGCTTCCGCGCCTAGCCTGACTTTGCAGCAGGCGGTCGACCGCACCCTCGAGCATAACCTCGGCCTGGCCGTCACCCGCCTCGATGCTTGGCGCGCCCTCGACGCCGTCGATGTCTCGCTCTCGGTCTTCGACCCGACTTTCGCCTGGACCAACCGTCTGAACGGCAGCCGGACGCCCGCCGAGATCCTGGCGGATAATCCCGCGGACCGGCTCCATGATTCCAACCTGAGCCTGAGCCAGCGTTACACCTGGGGCGGCACGCTCTCGGTCGGCACCGGCCTCACGCGTACCTGGGCCGATTCCGGTTCCGTCGGCCTCGCCTCTTCCTACGGCGTCGGCACCAACATCGCCTACACGCAGCCGTTGCTCGCCGGCGGTTGGCAGGCCGTGAACCTCACCGCGCTCATCACCGCGCGTCAGGCCGCGCTCCGCAGCCGGCTCTCCCTGCGCGCCACCGCGCTCGACCTGATCCGAGACGCGGAGGTCGGTTATTGGACGCTCGCATCCGCGCGGGCGCTCGTCGCCTTCCGCGAGACCAGCCTGAAGTCTTCCTCTTCCTTGCTCGAACAGATCCGGGCCCGCCGCTCCCTCGGCGACGCGACCATCCTCGATGAGCTGCAGGCCGAGGCGGACGTCGCCGCCCAGCGCGTCGGCGTGCTGAACGCCCGCCAGGCGCTCGACAACGCCGAGATGAGCCTCCGTCGTCTCCTCGGCCAAGGCACGGCGGAAGACGTCGAACAGCCGCTCGCGGTGGATCCGCTGCCCACGACCGCGGTCCCCGCGGCCGCGTCCTTCGCGCCCTGGATCCGCGTCGTCGCCGACTTCGATTTCGCCACTGAGATCCAGCGCGCCAACATCGTGCAGGCCGACGCGCTCGTGGCGCAGGCCGAGCAGAACGACCAGCCCAGCCTCAACCTCTCGGTCGGCTCCGGCCGGTACGGCGACGCGGGTCCCGCCGGCGGTGGCGTCTCCGGCGGCCTCGACAACTACCGTCGGCAGGCCGGTTGGACGAACTTCGCGGAGCTCCGGTTGTCCTTTCCGCTCGGGTTCCGCGAGGCCGAGGCGAACCTCCGCGCCGCCTCCCGCTCCCGCCGGCAGGCCGAGCTCCGGCTCGCCGATGTCCGTCAGTCGCTCGTCTTCTCCGCCCGCGCCACCTGGCGCGAACTCGAGGCCGCCCGTGCGCGCGTCGAGGCCGCCACCTCCGCGCTCGAACTCCAGCGCCAGTCCTACGAAGGTGAACGCGCCCGCTTCGCCGCCGGCCAGTCGGACCTGCCCCGCGTGCTGCAGGCGCAGGCTTCGCTCGATGCGGCCCAGCTCGCCTGGGTCCAGTCGCATCTCGACGCGCGCGCGGCCTCCGCCAAGGTCGCCCGCCTCGACGGCTCCATCCTGACGCGCCATGGTTTCACCATGGACGCCGTCGAGCAGAAGGTCGGCGCCGGCCTCGGCCCCGCGGATCCGCTGCCCACTCTGACCACCACCCCATGAAGTTCCTCAAGCCTTTCCTCCTCGCCGTGGTCGTCGGCGGCCTCGCCTTCGCCTTCTGGCCCGCCAAGAAGCCCGTGCGCACCGGCGCCTCCTCTTCCGAGGCCCGCGCCGAGAAGCGCGACATCCGTGAGACGGTGGAGGCCGCCGGCTTCGTCCGCGCCGTCATCTATAGCTCGATCCGCGCCCAGGTCAGCGGCCCGATCCTCAAGCTGCACGTCGAGACCGGCGACATGGTCAAGAAGGACCAGATCCTGGTCGAACTCGACCCGGTCCTGGCCAACGCCGACGAGGAGCAGGCCCGCCGCACCGTCCAGTTGCAGACGTTCACCCTGGAGCGGCTCGAGCGCGACCTCCGCCGCGTCGAGGTCCTCGTGAAGCAGAACTTCGTCTCCGAACGGGAGGTCCTCGACCATCGCACCGCGTACGAGGTCGCCAAGCTCCAGCGCGACATCGCCCAGGCCAAGCTCGACACCGCGGTCGAGATGGTGCGCCGCACGGTCATCCGCGCCCCGCACGACGGGCAGGTCTCCGACTGCAACGTGCTCGTCGGCCAGATCGTCATCGGCGCGCAGTCCATCAACAACGGCACGCCGCTGATGACGGTGTCCGACACCTCGGTCCTCCGCGTCGACGTCAACCTGAACGAGTTCGCGGCCACCCGCGTCGAACTCGGCAAGGAGGCCGTGGTGACCTTCGATTCCATCCCCGGCCTGCGCAAGCAGGGTAAGATCACGTTCATGACCCCGTTCGGCACCGCGGACCTCAAGGTCCCGGACCTGCGCGTCTTCCCGACGCAGGTCTCCTTCACTTCGGGCGACGGCGTCCGTCCGGGCATCAGCGGCAATGTCACCGTCACCGTGGACAGCGTGAAGGGCTGCGTCGCCGTCCCCGTCTCCGCCGTCTTCATCGACGGCGCCGACCGCCTCGTCTACGTCCGCTCCGCCGAGGGCGAATGGGAGGCCCGTAAGGTGAAGCTCGGCCTGAGCGACGCCAGCTGGACCCAGGTCAAGGAAGGCGTCGCGCTCGGTGAGGTGGTCAGCCTGATCCGGCCCGCCTTGACCCGCTGAGATGCCTCCGCTCATCGCCATCCGCGGCCTCCGCAAGACCTACCGCATGGGCGATGAGAACGTCCACGCCCTCGACGGCGTCGACCTGGATTTCCAGAAGGGCGAGTTCGTCGCCATCCTCGGCCCCTCCGGTTCGGGCAAGTCGACGCTCATGCACATCCTCGGCTTCATGGATACGCCGAGCGAGGGTAGCATCGTCTTCGACGGCGAGGAGGTCGCCCGGCTCGATCCCGACCGTCGCGCCTGGTATCGCTCCCATCGCGTGGGCTTCGTCTTCCAGGCCTTCAACCTGTTGCCGCGCCTCACGGTCGTGGAGAACGTCGCCCTGCCGCTGCTCTACCGCGACAACTCGGATCCGGCGGCCAACCTCGCCGCCGCCCGCACCGCGCTCGAGCGCGTCGGGATGTCGCATCGCCTCGATCACCGCCCCAGCCAGCTCTCCGGCGGCGAACGTCAGCGTGTCGCGGTGGCCCGCGCGATCGTCGGCACGCCCTCGATCATCTTCGCCGACGAACCGACCGGCAACCTCGACGTCAGGAACGTCGACCGGGTGCTGGACCTGCTGGGCTCCCTGATCAAGGAGGGCATCACCGTCGTGCTCGTCACCCACGACCTTTCCGTCGCCGAGAAGGCCCACCGCGTCATCTCGATGCGCGCCGGCCTCGTCCAGGAGGACCGCGTCCGATGACCAGGCTCTTCGATCGCGTCCGTCCGGCCGTCGTCAACGGCCTCCGCGAGCTGCAGGCCAACAAGGTCCGCTCCCTGCTCTCGATGTCGGGCATCATCCTGGGCGTCGCCTCGTTGGTCGCGATGGTCACCGTCGTGCAGGGGATGGTCGGTAATTTCCGGCAGTTCGTCGACGCCATGGGCGGCATCGAGAAGATCACCGTGGCCCGTGAACAGCTGCCGAAGGAGCAGGAGCATCTCGCCGAGCTCTCCGAGGGGCTCACCATGCGCGACGTCGAGCGCCTCCGCCGCACGGTGCCGCTCGTGCGCAACATCTCGCCGGAAGCCCGCGTGGGCTACGAGAAGATCATCTATGAGGACCGCGAGACCAATACTTACGTGACCGGGGTGACCGCCGATTATCTGCCGGTGGCCAAGCGCTGGGTCGAGCCGGAGCAGGGACGCTTCGTGAGCGACCTCGACGTGCACAACATGGCCGACGTCATCGTGCTCGGCTCGGCCGTCGTCCCCGAGCTCTTCGCGCCGAACGTCGACCCGGTCGGCCAGGTGGTCAAGGTCCGTGGCCGACGCTTCACCGTGGTCGGGATCCTCAACAACATCGAGGGCATGGGCATGCAGATCCGCTCCGCGAACTCGCGGAGTTCCGGCGGCGCCTGGCGCTACCGGAACAGCGGCGCGTTCATCCCCGTGAGCACCGCGCTCACCAAGTACAACGGCAACGACCGGCTCAGCGGCCTCGGCCTGCGCATCACGGATCCGGAGCAGCTGCGCGACGCCGTCGACCAGACCGAACGCACCATGCTCGCCGCCCACAAGGGACTGCGCGATTTCTCCATCTCGACCAACGAGCAGACGCTCGAGGATTTCCGCAAGACCGAGGCCGCCTTCAAGCTGTCGCTCGGCGGCGTGGCCGGCATCTCGCTCTTCGTCGGCGGCATCGGCATCATGAACGTGATGCTGGCCTCCATCAACGAGCGCATCCGCGAGATCGGCGTGCGCAAGGCGGTCGGCGCCCGCGGCTCGGACCTGTTCCTGCAGTTCCTCGCCGAAGCCGCCGTGGTCTCGGTCGTCGGCGGCCTCATCGGCCTGCTGGTCTCGGTGGGCATCGTCACGCTGATGAACTTCATCCTGACGCAGGCTTTGCCGACCGGCGCCGTCGCGACGCTGGACTGGGTGATCATGGGCGAAGGCCTTGCTTTCTCGGTGGTCATCGGCCTCATCGCCGGCGTCTATCCCGCCCTGCGCGCCGCCAAGCTCGATCCGATCGAGGCCCTCCGCCACGAATGATTTTCCCATGAAGACCCTGCTCCTCACGCCCCTGCTGCTGACCCTGACCGGTTGCGTCGCCGCGCCCCTCGCCCCCATCGCCGTCTGGGAGGGGGCTCCGCCCGCCGAGACGCTCACGCTCAAGCCGGGCCAGGACCCGCGCGGGACGATCAACAAGCAGACGCATCGCGCGGACGTCTTCATCCCGGAGTTCGTGGTCTATCCGGCCGCCAAGCCGGGCGCGCCGCTCGTCATCGTCTGCCCCGGCGGCGGTTACGGCATCCTGGCCGAGACGCACGAAGGCAGCGAGGTCGCCAAGCGCCTCAACGCGTTCGGCAGTGCCGCGGTGGTCCTGAAGTATCGCGTGCCGCGCCGCGACCCGAACAAGCCCTGGGTCGTCCCGGTGATGGATGCCCGTGAGACCCTGCGCATCGTCCGCGCCCGCGCGGCCGAATGGAACGCCGACCCGAAGAAGATCGGCATCCTCGGGTTCTCCGCCGGGGGCAACCTCGCCGCCCGCGTCGCCTATGCCCCGGCCGCGCCTGACGCGCCCCGCCCGGATTTCGCGGTGATGGTCTACCCGGCTTACCTCTTCGAGAAGGACCAGCCGGACAGCGTCCTCCGCGAGGGTCCGGACGGCGTCGTCCCGCCCAAGGGCGTCAAGCCGGTGCCGGCGTTCTTCGCGCACAGCGCCGATGACAAGTATCCGGCCGAAGGCTCGATGGCCTTCGCCAAGGTCCTCAAGTCCATGGGCGGTTCCGCCGAAGTCCACGTCTGGGCCAAGGGCGGCCATGGCTGGGGTGCTTCGGAACGTTGCCTCGCGGCGAAAGTCTGGACGGATCTGCTTGGCGAGTGGATGAAGGATCAAGGCCTGCTGCAGCCCTGAACTGCTTCCCGTGTAGGCACAAAAAAGCCGCCCGATCGGGCGGCTTTTGCTTGGGCTGGTCGGCCGCTTAGAACTTGAAGCGGAGACCGGCCACCGCTTCGAAGCTGTTCACCTGGCGGTTGTTCTCGCCGGCGACATCGAAGAAGTCGACGTTGTAGAGCTGGTGCAGGCGGGCGGTGACGGTGAAGTCGACGGTCTCGGTGACTTCGAAGCGCATGCCGGCGAAGACGTCGGAGGCGAGGGCGGTGGACTTGGCGGTGTTCTTCAGCCAGGCGTAGCCGATGCCGGCGCCGATGAAGGGCTTGATTCCGCCCGTGGAGTTGAGCTCGTAGGTGTATTCGAGGATCGCGGTGCGGGCGGTGGCGTCGACGTTGTCGTCAGGAGCCACGATGTCGCGGGTGCTGAGGTTGAGGCCGAGGTGGGAGTTCTCGGTGAGGTAGGTGCCGATGCCGAGACCGACGACCGAGGTGTTGTCCGAAGCCCCGCCGGTGGCGAGGGGGGCGTTCGGCTTACCGTAGCCGAGCTGGACGTCGAGGGTGAGGGCCTGGGAGGCGGCGGCCATCAGGGGAAGGACCGCGAGGTAGCGTAGGGATTTCATGGGGGAGTCAGGTTTAGGGTTGGGAAGGGGGGCTGTAAAGGCCGAAGCCTTACTTGCCTTCGACGATTTCGACGCTGGTGATTTCCACGCGCTCGGTCGGGGTGGAGCCTTCCATGCCGACGCAGCGGATGTTGGCGATCTTGTTGAGGGTCTCTTCGCCGGCGACGAGCTTGCCGAAGGCGGTGTACTTGTTGTTCAGGAAGGAGGCGTCGCCATGGCAGACGAAGAACTGGCTGCCCGCGCTGTCCGGGTCGCTGGAGCGGGCCATGGAAAGGACGCCCTTCACGTGGGCGCGGTTGTTGAACTCGGCCTTGACCTGGTAGCCGGGGCCGCCGGTGCCGGGGGCGCCGCGGGCGCCGACCTTGGAGTTCGGGCAGCCGCCCTGGATCATGAAGCCCTTGATGACGCGGTGGAAGGCCGTGCCATTGTAGAAATTCTCCCGGGACAGCTTGAGGAAGTTTTCCACGGTGCGCGGGGCGACGTCCGGCCAGAACTCGACGGTCATGTCGCCGTAGTTGGTGTGGATGATGGCGCGGGGCGTGCCGGCGGCGGAGGATTCTTTCATGGATTCTTTGTTGTTGGAGCAGGAGGAAAGGGCGAGGCCGGCCACGACGGCCAAGGCGGAGAGCAGGCAGAGGCGCAGGGTTTTCATGGGTTTCAGCCAATCTCACGGGCCTCCGCCCGCAACCCCAAACCTCCGCTTGCCAGCCCGCCCCCAGGGGGGCAGGGTCGTTCCGTATGCATGTGACCGTCAACGATGAGCCCAAGGAGACCGCCGCCCGGACCCTGGCCGAGCTTCTCGCGGAACTCGGCGTGGCCCAAGAGCCGGCCGTGGCCGCCGCCGTCGATGAGCAGGTCGTGCCTCGCTCCCGTTGGTCCGCCCAGGGCCTGGCCGAAGGCGCGCGCATCCTCGTCATCCGCGCCGCCCAAGGCGGCTGATTCCCTTCATGTTCAAGTTCATCAAAGGTCTCTTCGTCAACGAGCCGGAAGCCCCGGCCCCGGAGAACCTCGTCCTGTTCACCCCCAATGACGGCAGCTGGGATCCGAAGATGGTCCGCCGTCTGTTCGACGCCGGCCTCGGCCGCCTGCACGTGCAGGTCCGCAAGGATTGGGAGCGCCGCCACTACGAACAGTTCCTCCGCGCGATCCCCGAGGCCTACTGGCCGCGCATCGTGCTCGGCGAAGAGCCGGAACTCGTCGAGGCCCATCGCCTCGGCGGCTTCCAGATGCACCCGGGCGAACGCGTCCCGCGTCGCTGGCCCAAGCACGCGGCGGTGAGCGTGAAGTGCCATGACTACGACGAGCTGCGCTCGACCGACAAGGCCTGCGGCTACGTCTTCCTGACCCCGATCTTCGAATCCGTCTCCAAGAAGGACCATCGCCCCCGCCGCACGCTCCGCGAATACGAGGTGATCCTGCAGCGCTGGAAGTCCGAAGGCGGCGCCCCCGTGCACGCGCTCGGCGGTATCACGCCGAAGAACGCCGCCAAAGCCCGCGAGATGGGCTTCGACGGCATCGCCTTCATCGGCTCGGTCTGGAAGCAGCCGGATCCGGTCCGCGCTTTCCTCGACCTCGAGCGCGCCTGGTACGGCAAGGAAGCCCGCAAGCTGAAGCGCGCTTACTAAGGACGTGTTCCCTCGCCTGCAGTTCCTGACGCTCGACGCCGCCCCGCGCGCGCATCGCGAACAGGCCCGCGCCGCCCTCGAAGGCGGCGTCCGCTGGATCCAGCTGCGCGCAAAGAATCTGCCGGCCGAGGCGTGGGTCGCCGAAGCCGTGGCCATCGCCGAACTCTGCCGTGATTTCGGCGCGGTCTTCGTGGTGAACGATTCGCCGGAGGTCGCCCTGCGCGCCGAGGCCGACGGTGTCCATCTCGGCGGCGCCGACGCCTCGCCCGCCGCCGCGCGCGCGTTGCTCGGCGAGTTCGCCATCGTCGGCGTGACGCTCAATGAGCCCGCGCATGTCGCCCGCTACGCTGGCGTCCGGGTCGATTACGCCGGCGTCGGTCCGTTCCGCCATACGCTCAGCAAGCAGAAGCTCGCCGCGGTCCACTCCCCGGAATCCTTGGCCGGCCTGATCGCCGCCGCCGCGCCGCTGCCGTGCTACGCGATCGGTGGCGTCACGGCCGCCGACTGGCCCGCTGTCCGCTCCCTCGGCGCCCACGGGATCGCCGTCAGCGGTTCCATCGCGATGGCCGCCGACCCGGTTTCCGCCGCGAAAACGTTGGTCGAAGCGGCGGCCCGCTAGGTTTCCGGAGGCGAGGGCTGGACAACCCCGAGGAGTCTCGGATTGTGCAGGCTCCGATGTCTTCGCTCCGTATCGCCGACCGCACCTTCGCCTCGCGCCTCCTCACGGGCACGGGCAAGTACGCCTCCGCCGCGCAGCTCCGCGCCGTGCTCGACGCTTCCGGCGCCGAGGTGGTGACGATGGCCATCAAGCGCGTGCGCTTCGGCGCGCAGGACGACGGCATCCTGTCCGCGCTCGACCCGCAGAAGCATCTCATCCTGCCGAACACGTCCGGCGTGCGCACGGCCAAGGAGGCGGTCTTCGCCGCCGAGCTCGCCCGCGAGGCGCTCGGGACTTCCTGGCTGAAGCTCGAGATCCATCCGGATCCGAAGTATCTCATGCCCGATCCGGTCGAGACCCTCGAGGCCTGCCGCGAACTGGTGAAGAAGGGCTTCACCGTCCTGCCTTACATCCACGCCGACCCCGTCCTCGCCAAGCGCCTCGAGGAAGTCGGCGCCGCCGCGGTCATGCCGCTCGGCGCGCCGATCGGTTCCAACCGCGGCCTGCTGTCCCGCGACTTCCTCCGCATCATCATCGAGCAGGCCCGCGTGCCCGTCATCGTCGACGCCGGCCTGGGCGCGCCTTCGCACGCCGCCGAAGCCCTCGAGCTCGGCGCCGACGCGGTCTTGGTGAACACCGCCATCGCTTCCTCGGGCGACCCCGTCGCGATGGCCCGCGCCTTCCGTCTCGCGGTCGAAGCCGGCCGCTCCGCCCGCGAAGCCGGCCTGGGCATCGGTTCCGACCAGGCAGAGCCGACCTCGCCCCTCACGGGCTTCCTCGACTAACCGATGGCCGCGAAGCCCGGCAGGATGCGTGCGGACGAATTGCTGCTGAAGCTTTCGCTCGCGCCGTCCCGCTCGGTCGCCCAGGCGCTCATCCTCGCCGGCAAGGTCCGTTCCGGTCCTGACGCCGTCGTGCAGAAGCCGTCGCAGTCCTTCCCGGAGGACGCGCTGCTCACCGTCGACCAGCCGCCGCGCTTCGTCTCCCGCGGCGGCGAGAAGCTCGAGGGCGCGCTCGACCATTTCAAGATTCCCGTCGAAGGCCTGCACGGACTCGACGTGGGCGCGTCGACCGGCGGTTTCACCGACTGCCTCCTGCAGCGCGGGGTCGTCAGCATGACATGCGTCGACGTCGGCACGGCCCAGCTGCACTCGAAGCTGCGCAACGACCCGCGCATCAAGAATCTCGAGAAGTTCAACGCGCGCGAGATCAACCATGTCGAGCTGCCGCACCAGACCTACGGCATCGTGGTCATGGACCTTTCGTTCATCTCGCTCGGCCTCATCCTGCCGATCGCCTGGCAACGGGTAGGGAAGGGCGGCCACCTCGTGGCGCTCATCAAGCCCCAGTTCGAGGCGACCAAGGCCGAGGCCGACAAGGGGAGAGGCATCATCAAGGACCCCGTCATCCACGCCCGGGTGGTCGACGGACTGACCGTCGCCGCCCAAGGCCTGCCGGGCGCCCACGTCCTCGGGGTCATCCTTTCGCCCATCGAGGGCGGGGACGGCAACAAGGAGTTCCTGATCGCGGTCCGGCGGGGCTGAAAATCCGACAATGCGGTGCGGTCGGGCCTTTCGCTCCCGTTTGTAATAAAAATATGGACAGAAGCCATATTTACGCCCTCTTCTGTTAGTAATTATGAAACAGAACAGCCGATTCGGTCTCCGCTCGCTCCTCGCCGCCGCCGCCCTCCTGACGGTCGCCACCCCCGCCCTCCGCGCCGCCGACCTCAATTTCACGGCCGATGATCTCGGCTCCGGCCGCTTCGTCGTGGATTATTACACGGCCGGAGACATCACTTATCTTCCCTCGGGTTGGAGCTATGGCCTGCAGCCCATCGCTCCGCCTGTCCTGACGCAGACCCTGAGCTCCACGACGCAGAACGGCAGCATCAATTTCCTGAATTACCGCAACGGAGCCTTGGTCCAGAGCGGTACGAACGTACAGGCCAACATCGAGGCCTACGTCTATCAGAACGGCACCGCCATCGGCAGCACCCTGGTGGGCACCGCGACCGTGACCCCCATCGTCTTCACGGGTCCGGCTTTCATCTACAATGTCCAGGTCTACGTCGAGGACCTCGGGCAGCGGATGATCTCCTATAATCTCAAGAACCCGAACGTCTATAATGCCGCCCTCAACCTGGCCAACACGACGATCAACGGCGCGGCCGGGCGTGACGCGATCCACTCGGACGTGTTCGTCGACGCGACGCTCAATCTCGCCGGCATCAACCGCATCAACGGCGCGACCTTGGTCAACACGATCAACCTGAACTCGGGCAGCACGACCTTCAACGGCAACGTCGCCGGCGCCACCAACATCAACGCGGGCGGCCTGTCGCTCACCTACACGGGCCTCGCCGGCCAGATCGACGGCGCGATCAGCAGCGTCGGCAACAGCACCCTCACTTTCCTCGGCGGCAACAACGTCAACAGCTCGGTCAATCTAAACCGATTCACTGGCTCCGTGGTCAACGTCGCCGGCTCGGGCGTGGTCTTCAACGGAGCCTTCGTGCAGGCCGACGTCGTCCGGTTCACCACGGGGGGCTCCCTCAGCCTCGCCAACGGCGTCGACCTCGACGCTGACGTCGATTTCGCCGGCAACAACGCCACCCTCACGGTCGGCAACGCGAGCGATATCAACGGCGACGTCTTCACCTCCGGCCAGCAGAGCGGCTCCCTCGTCTTCAGCGGCAGCAGCAGCGTCTATGGCGACATCGGCCAGGCCGGCAGTTTCCGGGCGATCGACTTCCAAGGCGGTAATTCCTCGGCGGTCGTCGTCGAAGGCTATACCGACGCCAACGCCGTCAACCTGAACGCCGCCGGCACCGTGGCCTTCGTCGACGGCCTCGACACCCGCCTCGTCGACGACACCCTCGGCACGGTCCGTTACTTCAACACCGACGGCAAGGTCCAGGTCGGCGGTCTGGACTTCGCGGGCGCGACGCGCAGCTCCACCGTCTTCGCGAACTTCGTCACCGATACGAACAACAACGGCGTCCTGACCATGGTCGGCGGCGTCCAGAACCTGACCGGTCAGGTCGGCGCTTCCGGCAAGTCCCTCCGCCTCCTCAATATCGGCGCGGTCAACGCCGGCCTCGGCACGGACACCAGCTCCGATTCGACGTCCGAAACCACGATCGACGGCAATGTCTTCGCGCAGACCGTCGTGATTTCCAGCGGCGCCAACGGCTCCCGCCTCAACATGGCCTCCGGTCGCAGCATCACCGGCACCACCCTCACCGACGCCGACGCGAGCGGTTTGCTCGTCCTCCAGGGAGGCGTCCAGTCGGCCACCTTCTCCACGATCGGCTCGGCTGGCTCCCGCCTTTTCCTGCTGATCTCGGGTGCCAACGCCGGCGATGTCTCCACCGTCACCGGTGTCACCTACGCTTATAACGCCCAGACCTTGGCCGGACGCACCGACTACAACAACTCGTTGAATGCGGTCAACCTCACCATCGGTTCCGGCGTCGCCAACTTCAACGTGGTCGACGGCAGCACTACCGCCCTTGGGCTCTACATCGGTGACGGCACGGCTAACTTCAACCAAGGTTTCACGACGGGAGTCATCGATTACGGTTCCTCTTCGGGCACCGTCAACATCGCCGCCGGCAAGAACCTGGTCGGCGACGTCCTTGCGGTCTACTCTCACGGTACGCTCAACTTCGCGGGCGGGAACTCTCAGCTGACCGGCACCGTCGCCGGCATCGCGGAACTGACCGTCGGCTCCGCTTCGCAGGGCAACCTGATTGTCACCGGGAACATCTCCGCCGCGACGGTCACCCTGGCGAACGCCTCGACTCTCGACGCCCGCGCCAGCATCGCCGGCGACATCGTGACGACCGCAGACGGCACCGGCTCCTTGGTGCTCACCAACGGCAACCAGACCGTGACCGGCAACATCGGCACCTCCTCCGCCAGCCTCGCCGCGGCGACGGTCGGCGCGACCGGCACGACGACCTCCTTCAATGGTTCCGCGCCGTCGGGAGCCATGTCCCACGTCGACCAGGTGACCTTCGCGGGCAACGGCACGCTCGTCCTCAACGGCGCCAACGGCGGCGCGGCGGCCGGCGGCCTGGTCGGTGCGGTCAACTTCACTTCCGGCGGCGAGGGCGTCCTCGCGGTCGGCTCAGGCGTCAACCTCACCTTCGGCGCGGGCGGCATCAGCCTCCAGAACGCCAACCTCGCCACGCTGGACTTCCTCGGTGACAGCACCGTCGTCGGCCAGGTCGGAGCCCCTGCCAGCGGCCTCGTGCTCGCCGGTTCCACTCCGGGCGACATCCGCGCCGGCGCCAACGGCTCCGTCGTCAGCTTCGGCGGCAAGGTCTATGTCAGCGGCACGACCTTCCACGTCGTCGGCACGGGCACGGTCAACTTCGCCGACGACCTCGTCGG
>JBDKIN010000074.1:0-4682 GCA_039797095.1 Verrucomicrobiota bacterium | reverse complement strand
GATTCCCGGCGGATTTCTCCTGGAACATGTGCAACGCGGCCAACAGCGCCCAGGGCTCGGAAGCGTATCATGGCTGGGAGACGGCCAAGCATGTCGGCATCCCCACCGTCAGGACCTACGGCCGCGTGGAAGCGGACAAGGAGCTGATCGGCAGGTGGGCGAATGCTTACGCCATCTGGCGCGAGGCCATGGAGTATCGCGTCGCGGGCTATCGCTACACCCCGACCGCCACCGTCGCCCAGATCGACGAAGCCCGCGGCTGGCTCTTTGACCGCAACCAGCCCAAAGCCGGCCAAGCGCCCGTCGGTGGTTTGCTGGCGCTGGACGGACGCATGGGGGAGCTCAAGAAGGTCACCCGGACGATTCCCGAAGGAGACTATCTCGCAGGCGAAGACGTCTGGATCCATTGGGGGCCGAGCGGCTTCGGGCACGGCATCACCTGCGTGGGTTACGATGACCAGGTCGGCTTCGATGTGAATGGTGACGGCAAAGTGAGCAACGACCTCGACATCAACGGCGACGGCCTAGTCACCCTCGCGGACCACGAGCGTGGCGCTTTCATCGTCGTCAACTCATGGGGAGAAACCTGGTCGAAAGACGGGAAGATCTACCTGCTCTACAGCGCCATGGTCGACCCCACCTGGAAACGCGGCAACTACCTGGGACGGATCGAGGTTTCCCGGCATGTCCCCCGCTACACCTTGAAACTCAAGCTCGCCTGCAATAAGCGTTCCGACCTGCGGGTGACCATCGGCGTCGCCGGCGATAAGGACGCCACGAAAGCCGAACATGAACTCGCTCCGCAGCCCCTCAACGGCTGGCCGCTCTTCGGTAAGCCCAAGAATAACGTCGGCGAAGTCCCGCTCGCCGGACCGGGGGATGAAAGCCCACTCGAAATCGGCATCGATCTCACGCCGTTGCTTAGCAAGCTGGGCGCCAAGTCCACCGGCGACGGCCGCCTTTTCCTCAGCTTCCGTTGTGACGATAATAGCGACGCCACCGGCATGCTCCACGCGGCGGCCATCCGACATTACGATGACAAGGGCGCCTTCGTCCGGGAGACCGTCATAGAAGTCCAGGACGGAGCCTTCGGGAAGAAGCCGCTCACGCTCACGACACCCCTCCCCCGCTGACGCGTCACGCAATGCTGCATCGAGGTAGGGGCAGCACCGCGTGCTGCCCTAGTTGTCTTGGGTAGGGACGGCTCTCCGAGCCGTCCGTTCGCCGTTGGAGATTCGAACCTCATCCGGTTCAACGGCGGGCTCGGAGAGCCCGCCCTACCCAATGCCCAAGCATCCTATCCGGTCTCCCCTGACTTTTGTGTTCCCAACCGCCAACCGCTTACCGCTAACCGCTATCTTCGCCTAGGGCCTCTTCCCTCTTGATACTGCATTACGGCAATACAGCATAACGGCATGACCTACACCCTGCCCATCAGCAAGCGCGGCACCTTGACCCTACCTCCTGAACTCCGCCGTCGATTGAAGCTCGATCAGGTCGCGTCACCCTTGGTCATCGTCGAAGAACGCGACGGGGGGCTCTTCCTGCAGTCGGCCGTGGCCATGCCCATCCGTGACATCCCTAAGGCGACTATTCGCCAGTGGGTGCTGAACGACGAGGCCGACGTCAAGGACCTCAAAGCCTTCCGCCGGAAGAAGTGAGGCAGTACGCATGATGGGGTCAGGCCGCACCCTCGACCCATGCGCACCTAAAACCAGGCTTTTCCCATCCCTTTAGGTGCGCTCGCAAAAAGGTGCGGCCTGACCCCGTGTTCAGAGATGCCTTAGGTAGGTACGGCTCTCCGATCCGCCCGTTCGCCACAGGAGATCCGCACCTCATCCAGAAGCATGTCGGCTAGGCTGATTCACCGCCAGCTTGTCCAGCCTGGGCAGGCCGAAGCGGTTCACTGCGGCGCCTTGACGTTCTTCTTGCGAGCGCCCTCGCCGCGAGCGGAGATCGTGAGGTTGAATTCGTTCTTCTGCGCGGCGCCGACCGTGCTCCGCCCCTCGGCGATGGTGCGTTGCATGAGCGCCGTGAGCTTCGCGGCCACCTCGGCGTTGGCGGCGAGCACGTCCGTCGTCTCGCCTAGGTCGGCCTCCAGGTCGTAGAGCTCCTTCTTGCCTCCCCGGAGGAAGATGAGCTTCCAACGACCCTGCCGGATCGCGAGGTCTCCCGAGACCGATTGGTGCAGCGTCGCCTCGCGCACGCCGGTCGCCGTCGTGCCCAGCAGCTCAGGGACGAGGCTCACGCTGTCCTCGCCGGCTTCCGCGGGCAGCTTGGCGCCGACGATCTCCGCCGCCGTAGCCATGAGGTCGTTAAGGCAGACGGTGTGCGTGTTGACCGAGCCCGGCTTCACCTTGCCCGGCCAGCAAGCGGCGTAAGGCACCCGGTGGCCGCCTTCATAGATGCTGGTCTTGGACGCGCGCAGCGGCGCGTAAACCCGCCCGGCGGCGCCGTTGTCGGCCGTGGCGATGATGAGCGTGTTGTCGGCGAGATGGTTGCGCTCCAGCGCGTCCATGAGCTGACCCAGCATGGCGTCGCCTTGGAAGACCCAGTCGGCGTAACGCGGGTTCTTATTCACCACGTCCTGCGCGCCGCTTTTCCCGACGTAATCGGGCGACGGAGCGACTGGCTCGTGCGGCGGGCACATGGGGAAATACAGGAAGAACGGCTCGTCCTTCTTCCTCTGGTCGAGCCACTCGACCGCCTTCTTGATCATCAACGGCTGGTTCTCGGCCTCGCTGACGTGCTTCACCACGCGGTCCTGCTCGACGATGGTCCCGATGTTCCGCGCATGGGTGAACCCGCAGAAGTAATCGAAGCCCAGTGCGTTCGGTCCGCCCGTCATTCTGGCCCCGATCGGCACCTCCTTCTCCGTGCCGGGCTTGCCCTCGAGCCAGTCCATGCCCAGATGCCATTTGCCGATGGCCGCCGTCGCGTAGCCATGCTGTTTGAGCAGCGAAGCCACCGTCAGCCGGGTCGGCGGGATGATCGGCTTCGAGAAAGTGGTGAGCACCCCGAACTGCCCGATACGGGACGGATAGCGGCCCGTGAGCACGCCGTAACGCGTGGGCGTGCATACCGCCGACGCCGAGTGGGCGTCCGTGAATCGCATGCCTTGCCGGACAAGACGGTCGAAATGGGGCGTGCGCAGGGCGGAACTCGGGTCGTAGCTCTGAGGCTGTCCCCAACCCATGTCGTCGAAAAGCACGAAGACGATGTTCGGCTTCTCCGACGCCCAAGCCAGGGGCAAGCAACCAAGCACAAGGAACAGGCACGCGGACCGGATCGCCGATGAGAATCGCATGGGGATTTCTTAGCCGCCGTGACCCACCCCGCAACCCGAGATTACCCGCGCCGAGCGGCGATGATTTGATGGGAAACGATACGAAGAAAGGGTCAGGCTACTACCTAGTAGCCTGACCCTTTCTGACATTCTTTTAACTTTTGTGCGCCCCACCTCTACCTCCACTGTCACTTCACCCTTCATCCCCAATCATATATCCGCCATCCTGCGTCTACCCCCATGAGTGATAGCCCGTCACCCTCCCTCGGTACACCCGACCGCCTGGTCTCCCTCGATGCCTTCCGCGGGCTGACGATGTTGTTCATGGCATCGTCGGGCTTCGGCATCGCGCAGATCGCGAAGGCTTATCCGGATTCGGCTTTCTGGGAGTTGCTACGTTACAACACGTCGCATGTCGCATGGATCGGCGGCGGGGCGTGGGACATGATTCAGCCCGCGTTCATGTTCATGGTCGGCATGGCGTTGCCGTTCTCGTCCTCGCGTCGCACCTCCGAAGGCCAGGACCAGCGGAAGCTCTGGCTGCATACCTGCTGGCGGGCGTGCGTGCTCGTCGCCCTCGGCGTGTTCCTGTCCACCAGCGCCGGGTCGCGGCCCAACTTCATCTTCACGAACGTCCTCGCCCAGATCGGACTCGGTTATGTCTTCCTCACCCTGCTCGTGGGCAAAGGCTGGAAGGTCCAGCTCTGCGCCATCGGCATAATCACCATCGCCACCTGGGCCGCGTTCGTGCTCACCCCTGTCGCCATACCTGAGACGGACTTCAAAGCCCTCCGCGTGACCGAAGCGGGCCAGACCCTGCATGGCCTCTGGGCGCACTGGAACATGGGCGCCAATTTCGCGGCGGACTTCGACAGCTGGTTCCTGAACCTCTTCCCGCGCGAGAAGCCCTTCGTCTTCAACAACGGCGGCTACCAGACCCTCAACTTTGTCCCCGCGCTCATCACCATGATCCTCGGGCTCATGGCCGGGGAGAATCTACGGGCGAACAAGACCTCCGGCGAGAAGCTCGGCTGGCTGCTCAAGGCCGGGGCGCTCTGCCTCGTTCTGGCGCTCCTGACCGGCACCACCCTCTGTCCCGTCATCAAACGCCTCTGGACGCCCTCCTGGGCCTTTTACAGCGGCGCCGTGGTCCTCTGGGCCTTCGCCCTCTTCTACTGGATCATCGACATCAAGGGCCTCAAAGCCTGGACCTTCCCGCTCGTCGTCGTCGGCATGAACTCCATCGCTATCTACGTAGCCTATCAGCTCACCGCCGGCTGGATCCGCAGCGTCGGCAAGACCTGGCTCGGCAGCGGCCTCTTCGAAGGCACCTACGGTGCCCTCGCCTCAAGCCTCCTCGTCCTTGGCGTCCTCTGGACCTTTTGCTGGTGGCTGT
>JBDKIN010000073.1:0-3776 GCA_039797095.1 Verrucomicrobiota bacterium | reverse complement strand
GCCGCCGGCACGGGCGTGATGCCCCGGCTGCAGGCCCAGCCGAGCACGGCGAGCGCGGCCAGCAGGAGGCCGGACATCTCCTGCCGTCCGGCGAAGGCCTCCGCGAGGAATCCAGAGGCCGCGATGCCGAAGATGATGCCGAGGAACGTCAGCAGTTCGAAGATGCCATTACCCCACGAGAGCCGGTCATGCGGAAGCAGCTCCGGCAGGATGCCATACTTCGAAGGCGCGAAAATCGCGCTATGACAGCCCATCAGGAACACGGCCGTGAGTTGCAGCCAGACCGACTCGAACGCCAGGGCCGCCGCCGCAAACAACATGATGCCCACCTCGGCCTGCTTCACCGCGCGCATGACCGCGGCCTTGCTGAACCGGTCCGCCAGCCAACCGCCGAGCATCGAGAACAAGATGAACGGGGCGGCGAAGAGTCCGCCCGCGAGCGCGACGTACGTATTGCGCTGCTCGACGGGCATGGCACTGCCGAGGACGAGCAAGATGACCAGGTTCTTGAGCGCGTTGTCACTGAACGCGGTCTGGAACTGGGTCGCCATCAGGCTCCAGAAACCGCGCTTCCAGCCGGAATGGTCAGAGGCCTCGTGCATGCGGGATGTCATGACGACCACCCCCGGACGGCAAACCTATTGAGGCCTCAGGAGCGGAGCTCAGCGAAGAGTTCCACCGCCGACTCGGCCTTGTTCAGGATGTAGACGTGATAGCCAGGCGCGCCGCGGGCGAGCAGGCCCCGAGCCTGACGGACGGCCCAGGAGACGCCGACCTTGCGCTGGGCTTCTTCGTCCGGACCGCAGGCCTCGAGTTCGTGCACCAGAGCGTCCGGAATCCGCGCCTTGCAGAACCCGCAGAAAGTGCGGGCCTGCTTCAAGGAGAGCACGGGCATGATGCCCGGGAGGATCGGCACGGACACTCCAGCCGCCCGGGCGCGGTCGACGAAGCGGAAGTAGTCGTCGTTATCCAGGAAGAGCTGGGTGGTGACGAAATCCGCCCCGGCCGAGACCTTGCCGGCGAGGAAGCGGATATCGGCGAGGTCGTCCGTGGCGTCCGGGTGACGCTCCGGGAAACCGGCGACGCCGACGGCGAACCGTCCGGGACGTTCCGCACCGATGAGACGGACCAGACCCTCGGCGTGGGCGAACCCTTCGGGGTGAGCGGTGAAGGTGGTCTGCCCCTTGGGCGGATCGCCACGGAGCGCGAGGATACCGGAGAAGCCCGCGCGGTCGTATTGCTCGATGATCGCGGAGAGCTCCGCCCGGGAATGACCGACGCAAGTAAGGTGTCCGATCAGCGGGATGCCCATCTTCACGAGCTCCGCGCCGTAGGTGATCGTCGTGTCGCGGGAAGTGCCGCCGGCCCCATAGGTCAGGGAGGCGAAATCGATGCCGAGGGGCTTCAGGGTCGCCGCGACCTTGAGCATGCGCGCGCCGCCTTCCGCATCCTTGGGCGGGAAGAATTCCACCGAGACCGTGGGGCGCACGGGACTGCGGAGAGCGGCGATGAGCTGGGTGCGGGACATCTGAAGTATCTTCTTATCGAGATATGAAGATGTATGTCAAGAACGAGCGGTCATTCATCCCGCCCCTCCCTGCCCCCGTTGACGGGCAGTTCCCCGGGTAAGGCCACATGGTAGGCCATGACCATCCAGCAGAGCATGACGGGGTAGATCAGGACGATGAAGCCGAAGGTCCCGAAGATACCCAGGAGCACCCCGGCTTTGACCGAGAGGACCTTGAACGAGACCAGGAAGCAGATCGGGATGATGACGAAGAGGATCGCCGCCACGTAGCCGATGGAGGTCGTCCCGGAATAGAGTCCCGCCGAACGGGCGAGGTCCATGCCGCAGGAGCGGCAGGCCTTACCCAGCCGGAACCAAGAAGCGAGGAGGCCACGCTTACCGCAGTTCGGACAGCGGCACAGCAAGCCACGGGCGATGATGTCGCCTCGCGTGACCTTGAGCTCAGGTTCGTCCATGACGACAGCGTCCGTAAGGACACCCGGATGACAAGCGAAGACCCGCGTCAGACGCGCAGGAACACCTTCTGACGCTTGAGGAACCAGAACAGCGCCCACTTCACGGCGAAGATGCCGGTGATCATCACCAGCGAGGCGACGGCCGGAGGGAAAGCGCGGGCGAGGCCACCGAAGAGAGCCTGCGCGGTGAAGTCGAAACTAAGGAACTTACCCGACATGTAGATGAGCACGGAATTCATACCGATGACGGCGAAGAAGGCGCCGAACCAACGAGCCCAACCCCGGACGTCGATGACCCAATAGAATAAGGCCAAGAGCAGGCTGGCCCAGCCGCAGGTCCAGAGGACGAACGAACTGGTCCAAAGGTTCTTGTTCAACGGAAAGACGAAGCTCCAGAGACCGCCGATGGCGAGCAACGCAAGGCCCGCCACGACCAATCCCGCGGCCTTACGATCGCCGGACACCTCTTCCGCGGAGCGTCGCAGCCACAGGCCGGCAAGGATGCCCAGCAAGGCGTTGCCAATCGCCGGCAGGACCGCGAGCAAGCCTTCGGGATCGTGGATACCCTTGTGAAGCTTGCCCGGCAGCAACAGTCGATCGACGTAACTGGCGAAGTTGCCTTCCATCGTCAGGTCGCCCGGCGCGAAGCCCGGCGCATGGCCGAAAGACATGATCGCCCAATAACCCAGGAGGATACCCGCGAGCCAGTACCACAAGCGCTTCGGGCTCTCGAAGTTGAACACGAAGATCAGCTGGGCGAACATGCCAGCGAGACCGATGCGTCCGAGCACACTGCCCAGACGCATGTTCTCGAGCCCCTTCCACTGGAGGCCATTGTTATAGATGATGCCGAGCAGGACGAGGATCAGGCCACGCTGGATGACCTTGCGGATGACTTCGCTACGGGCGCCTTCCGTGAGACGACGCGTGAGCGAATACGGCGTCGAGACGCCGGCCATGAAGAGGAAGAGCGGGAAGATGAGGTCGTAAGCCTGGAAGCCGTGCCACTCGACGTGCTTCAGCTGCGTATCGATCGCGCCGAGCCAGCCCCACTCGGTCAGCTTGAACAGCGCGAGCAGGATGCCATGTCCGCCGACGATCCAGAAGAGGTCGAAGCCACGCAGGGCATCAAGCGAAAGCAGGCGTTCGGACTTCGGGGCAGGAGTCTCCATGGGGGTGAGGCTTTTCTAGCCGCACCCCCAACGAGGTCTACCCGGAACAGACAAAGATGATGAGCGAACCCGTGCTATTATGCACGGGTCGCGCTTACATCCTCTCGACCGGCTCGATGCCCAGGAGTCGTAGGCCCGTTTCCATGACGGCGCAGGTACGCGAGCAGAGCATAAGGCGGCGGGCCTTCACGGCGGGGTCGTCCACGATGACGCTGTCGGCGGCGTAGAAAGTGCCGTAGGCGGCGGCGAGCTCGTGCAGGTAGGTACAGAGGTGGTGCGGGCGGAGTTCTTCGAGCGCCTGGTCGAGCGCGGCGGTGAACGCCAGCAGCTTGCGGGCGAGCGCGATCTCGGCCGGGGTTTCCGGATCGGTCGCGCCTTCTTCGCCCTGCCCTACGGCGAGGCCGCTCTTGCGGAAGATCGAGCGGACGCGCACGACGGCATACATGAGGTACGGCGCGGTGTTACCTTCGAAGGCGAGCAGCTTGCCCCACGAGAAAGTGTAGTCCATCGTGCGGTTCGACGACAGGTCGGCGTAACGCATGGCGGCGACGCCGATGGCCTTGCCGATGGCCTTGCGTTCGGCTTCGGGCAGGTCGGGGTTCTTGCTGGTGACGGCTTCGT
>JBDKIN010000072.1:0-17614 GCA_039797095.1 Verrucomicrobiota bacterium | reverse complement strand
AGCAGGAACTGACCGAGGTCGTAGAGCGGTTCGGGAACGGCGATGAGGGCGATGAGGATCATAAGGCTGATATGATACCTCGGACCTGCCCCGGAGCGTTAATCGATAAACCTGATAGGGGGTATCGGCCGGGCCGGGTCAGGGGTTGCCTTGGCTCCGGGTTCGGCGACCATAGGCCACGCCCCGGTCATGAACGTCCATCACCTCGAGCTTTTCTACTATGTGGCCAAGCACCAAGGGATCAGCGCCGCGGTCCGGCACATCCCTTACGGCATCCAGCAGCCGGCCGTCAGCGGCCAGATGTCGGCGCTGGAGTCCAACCTCGGCGTAAGGCTTTTTGAACGTACCCCGTTCCGGCTTACCGCCCCCGGGCGCAAGCTCTTCGCGCAGATCGAGCCCTTCTTCGCCGGACTCGACGGCCTCGAAGCTCAATTGCGTGACGCCGACCGGCCGGAACTACGGCTGGGCGCCTCGGAACTCGTCCTCCGTCTGCACATCCCGACTGTCACGCAGCGCCTGCGTTCCCGCTATCCGAAGCTCCAGCTTAGCCTCACGCCCGGCTATCAGATCCAGTTCGAGACCTGGCTGCGCAAAGGCGTCATCGACCTCGCCATCGTCCCGCTCGAAGCCAAGGCCCAAGGCCGCCAGAGCCAGTTGCGGCTCGTGCGGGTGCCAGTTGTCCTGCTCGTCCCGAAGAAGTCGCCGTGGAAGCGAGCAGCCGACCTCTGGAAGCAGAAGAAACTTGCCCTGCCGCTCATCGCCTTGCCGCCGGACTCGAGCGTCACCCGCAGCTTCTTCCGCGACCTGCGCCGGTTGGGGGTGACCTGGTCGCAGACCAAGGAGGCCGCCTCCATGGAGATGGTCACCAGCTATGTCGCGACCGGCGAGGGCCTCGGCGTGAACCTCGCCATCGCGGACGCCATCGCCGACCCCGGCATCCGGGCGCTCCCCCTCGATGGGTTCGCGCCGATGGATATCGGCCTGCGTTGGACCGGCGAACTGACGCCGCTTCTGCGCGACACCATCCTCGAGCTGCAGAAGTACACACGCCAGACCTGGCCCGACTGGGCCACCGATGACGTGCTCGTCGAGCCCAAGAAGCCAGGCCGGCGGAAGGCCTGACTCAACGCTTCGCCAGCGCCTGCGTGATCGCCACGCAGGCCAGCGCGGCGTTCTCGGCGCGGAGGACCGTCGGGCCGAGGACGACCGGGCGGAATCCGGCGGCGCGGGCGGCGGCGTATTCATCGGAGGTCAGGTCGCCTTCCGGGCCGATGAGCCAAGTGACTTTCGAAGCCTTCGTGAAATCGAGGTGCGCGACCGGTTCGGCGTCGAACTCGAGCGAACCCGTCAGACGCAGTTCGCCGTCGACCGGGGCCGGCAGGCGTTCGATCCATTCGCGGAAACGGACCGGGGCGGCGATTTCGGCGCGCCACGGGTGGCCGGATTGCTTGCAGGCTTCGACGGCCTGCTGTTGCCAGCGTTCGCGGCGGGTGCGGGCGCGGTCGGCGTCGAGCTTCACTTCGCAACGGGCGGTCTCGAGCGGGATGACGCCGGCCGCGCCGGCTTCGCAGCAGATGCGCACCAAGTCGTCCATCGTGCCGCCCTTGGGCATGCCTTGGGCGACGTAAATCGCGGGCGTGAGCGGATCGGCCGTGCGCGCGCGGATGACTTCGACCATCGCGCCATCCCCGTCGGCCGAGGCGAGCTTACCTTCGACCACCAGGCCTTCGCCGTCGAGGAGCACGACCGCGTCGCCGCGGCGGGCGCGGAGGCTGCGGACCACGTGGGCGGATTCGTCGGCCGACAATTTCACATGGGCGCCGGGCTTGCAGGCCGGGGCCTGTTCGTGGTCGATCCAGACGCGGAGCGGGCTCATCAGGCGAGGGCGACCGGGCGGTCGTAAGAAGGATCCCAGTCTTTCCAGACCGGCTCATAGCCGTGGGCGCGGAGCATCGCGGCCACTTCGTCGGGCGAGCGGTCGTCCTCGATCGCGAACTGTTCGAGCGAGGCCTCGCGGCCTTCGGCGTAACCGCCGGGATTCGTGTGCGAGCCCGCGCTCATCGCCGTCACGCCCACGCGGCAGGCGTGGTCGCGGAACTTGCGGCTCTCGCGGGTGCTCAGCGTCAGCTCGACCTCGGAGCTCAGCAGGCGGAAGGCGCAGATCGCCTGGACCAGGTCGCGGTCGGTCATCTCCACCTTCGGCTGCAGCTCGCCCTCGTGGGGACGGATGCGTGGGAAGGAGACGCTGTAGCGGCTCTGCCAGTGCTTGCGCTCGAGCCAGCGGAGGTGGAGGGCCGTGAAGAAACATTCCGCGCGCCAGTCCTCGAGGCCGAAGAGCGCGCCCAGGCCGATCTTATGGACGCCGGCGGCGCCGACGCGGTCGGGCGCGTCGAGGCGGTAGAGGAAGTCGGACTTACGACCTTTCGGGTGGTGGACGTTGTAGGTCTCGCGGTGATACGTCTCCTGGTAGACCAGCACCGCGTTGAGGCCATGCTTGCGGAGCTCGGCGTATTCCGCGGTCTCCATCGGCTGGACTTCCATCGACAGCGACGAGAAGTGCGGGCGGAGCAGGTCGAGAGCCTGGACGAAGTAGGGCACTTCGACCTTGTTGGATTCGCCGGTCAGGATGAGCAGGTGGTCGAAGCCCAGCTTTTTAAGGGCACCCGCCTCGCGGAGGATCTCGCCGGGGTTGAGCGTGCGACGCGGGACCTTGTTGCCGGCGGAGAAACCGCAGTAGGTGCAGACGTTCTGGCACTCGTTGGAAAGGTAGGCCGGCGCGAAGAGCTGCATCGTGCGGCCGTAGCGGCGGAGCGTGCGCTCGTGGCTCAGGCGGGCCATCCGCTCGAGGTGCGGCGCGGCCGCCGGCGAGATCAGCGCCTTGAAGTCTTCGAGGTCGGCCGAGTCGGCTTCGGCGCGCGCGAGGGCGCGGAGCACGTCGGCGTCCGTCTTCCGCTGGACCGAGGCGAGGACCTCGTCCCAAGGATGGGCGGCATGGACTTCGGCGAACGACATCAGGCCCGGTACTGTGGGCCAAAAATCGCGCAGGGCAAGGGCGGGAGCGCGCTCAGAGCGTCGCGGCGTAACCGGCGGCGTCGAGGAGGGAGGCCAGCTCGGCGGGATTCTTCACCTTCACCTTGATCATCCAGGCGCCGGCGTACGGTTCGCGGTTCACCAGGTCGGGCGAATCGTTCAGGGCGGAGTTCGCCTCGAGGATCTCGCAGGACACCGGGCTGTAGAGGTCGGAGGCGGCCTTGACGGACTCCACCGTGCCGAAGACGTCGCCATGGTTGAACGACGCGCCGACCTTCGGGAGGTCGACGAACGTCACGTCGCCGAGGGCGGCCTGCGCGTGGTCGGTGATGCCGATGACGGCGGTGCCGTCGGCGGCGACCTTGATCCACTCGTGGTCCTTGGTGTAATGGAGGTCGGCCGGGACGTTGCTCATAGGTTTTGGGTAAAGCGGGTAAGGATTATTTCAACCCTTCACTTCACGAAAGGCTCGGCCGAGAGGCGCAACGGGATGCGGTGACCGCGGATGTCGACCGTCAGCGTGGCCGAGGCCGCGTGGCCGGCGGCGACGAGGGCCGTGCCGATCGGCTTGCCCAGGACCGGGGACTGCGTGCCCGAGAGCACTTCGCCGACGGGAGTCTCGCCGGAGTAGACGACCGCGCCTTGGCGGGCGATGCGGCGGTCATCGAGGGAGAAGAGCACCACCGAGGAGACCGGGCCGCCTTGGGCCTGGCGATGGAGCGCCTCGCGGCCGATGAATTCCGGCTTCGTAAACTTCACCGTCCAGCCGAGGCCGGCTTGGATGGGCGAGATCTGCTCGGAGATCTCGTGTCCGTAGAGCGGGTAATTCGCCTCGAGGCGCAGGGAGTCGCGGGCGCCGAGGCCGGCGGGGACGAGGCCGTGCGGCTTGCCGGCGGCGAGGAGCGCCCGGGCGACTTTCTCGGCGGCGGCCGCGGGCAGGTAGATCTCGAAACCGGGCGACCCCGTATAGCCCGTACGGGAGATCAGGCAGCCGGCGACGCCGGCGACTTCGCCGAACACGAAGCCGAAGCGCTTGATCGACGCCAACGGCGTCGCGGTCGCCAGCGCGAGGATCGCTTCGGCGCGCGGCCCTTGGAGCGCGAGCTGGGCCCAGGCGGCGCATTCGTCGAGCACCTCGACCTGATGGGAGCCGACGTGGGCGCGCATCCAGGCGAGGTCCTTCGGGGCGTTGGAAGCGTTGAGGCAGATCAGGAATTCGTCTTCGGCCAGGCGGTAGACGATCAGGTCGTCGACGCAGCCGCCGTCGGGCTGGCACATCACCGTATAGCGGGCCATGCCTACCTTGATCGTGGACATCTCGTTGGTCATGACGCCGTCGAGGAATTTCGCGGCGTCGCGGCCGCGGACGCGGGCCTCGCCCATGTGCGAGACGTCGAAGAGGCCGGCCGCCTGGCGGACCGCCATGTGTTCCTCGATGATGCCCGTGTATTGCACCGGCATCTCCCAGCCGGCGAAGGGGACGATGCGTCCGCCGAGTTCGACGTGCAGGGCGAAGAGAGGCGTGCGGGAGAGCGGTGCCGACATGGTCAGGCTAAGGTGTGGTCCCCGGATTTTCTTCCAACAAAAAAGCCCGGCCGAGCGGCCGGGCTTTTCGAGGCGGGGCGAAGTCCGGCTCAGAGACCGAGTTCCTTGCGGAGACCCGCGAGGGCGGCCTTGAAGTCTTCTTCCGAGATGGCCTTGTTGCGGCGCTTGCTCTCGAGGAGGGCGTAGCGGGAGCTGAATTCGGAATACTTGGCGGCTTCGGCCTGGGCGCGGGCGGCAGCGGCGGCCTTGTTGGCCTCGGCGAGCTTGGCTTCGGCGTCGAGGCGGGCGTCGGCGACGGCCTTCTCGGCGGCCTTGTTGGCTTCGGCGAGCTTGGCTTCGGTCTGAGCGCGGGAGTCGGCGGCAGCCTTGTTGGCTTCGGCGAGCTTGGCCTGCATGGCTTCGACTTCGGCGTTGGCCTTGGCGACGGCCTTCTCGGCGGCCTTCTCAGCGGCGGCGGCGGAGTTCTTGGCGGCTTCGGCCTTGGCGTTGGCGAGGGCTTCGTTGGCCTTGGCGTTGGCGGCCTTCTGGGCTTCGAGCGCCTTGTTGGCTTCGGCGAGCTTGCGGGCGTCTTCGGACTGCTTGCCCTTCGAGTCCTGGGTGGCGAGTCGGTTCAGTTCGTCGGCGCGGGCGGCGAGGGCCTTGATCGCGATGGCGGCGTTGGCCTGGGAATCCTTGAGCGCCTTCATCTCCGTAGCGTAGTTCTGCTCGAGCTTGCCGAGGCGGTCGTCGCCGGTCTGGGCGGCGGCCTTGGCCTTGACGACGACGGCCTTGGCCTGAGCGACCTTGGTCTCGGAGCCGGCGAGGGCGGCGCGGCGGGCTTCGACGGACTTCAGGTTCTTCTCGGCGGAGGCGCGGGCGGCTTCAGCGTCGGTGGTGGCCTGAGCGAGAGCGAGTTCGGCCTCGGCGAGCTTCGCCTTGGCGGATTCGTCCTTACCCTTGGCGGCCTTGGCGTCGGCGATGCTCTTGGAGATTTCGGCGAGGCGGGCCTTGGCGGCGGCTTCGCGGGCGGCGAGGGCGGCCTGGATCTTCACGGCCGCTTCCTTCGTCGCGGCGATGTCGGACTGCAGGCTTTCCTTGGCGGCGGCGTCTTCGCCGAGCGCCTTCTTCGAGAGCTTCTTGAATTCCGGATTGTCGGCGACAGGCACGCCGGCTTCGCCTTCGGCGGGGCTCTTGATGAGGTTGACCTTAACGGCGGCGGGGAAACCGAACTCGATGCCTTCGCTGGTCGTGATCAGGCGGGGCTTGAGGTCGGAGGTCTCGGTCAGGTAGCCGCCCTTGCCGACTTGCAGTTCGTAATTCTTGGTGCGGTCGAGCTTGATGGTGGTCGGCGTGCGACCGACCGCTTCGCCGTTCAGGCGGACCGCCGCGGCGGTCGGGCTGGAGGAGACCACGACCGTGTCGATGTTGGCCGAGTCGACCGAGGACTTGCAGCCGGCGAGAGCGACGCAAAAGGCGAGGAGGGAAACGTGGATACGCATATGACGGGGCTTGGGGTCTGTGAATTGCGTCTAAAATGAAATGGGTTTCAACCCCTAATCGTCACGGAAGAGGGCGGGATTGACATGGAGGCCCTGTGAACAACCCTGTGAGCAAGGGAGATGGCCAGCATAGCTCAGTTGGTAGAGCAGCCGCCTTGTAAGCGGCAGGTCGTCGGTTCAAGTCCGACTGCTGGCTCCATTCCCGGATGATTTACCGCAGAAAGAGGGGTTAATGCGGCGATTTAAGCCGGTAGTGAGCCTCGACGGAGCGCGTCGGCCATGCGGAGGACCGGGCGGATCGCCGCCACCTCATGGACGCGCACCATCGAGCATCCTTGGGCGACCCCCCAGGCGGCCGTCACGTCATTACCCGCTCCGCGACGTAACGGGTCGGGCTCGCCGAGCACCAGGCCGAGCGTCGATTTACGGCTCGTCCCGAGGAGGACCGGGTGACCCAGCGCGGCGACTTTAGCGAGGTCGCGGACGAGCAGGAGGTTCTGCGCCGGCGTCTTGCCGAAGCCGAAACCGGGGTCGGTCCAGAGCTGTTCCGGGGCCATGCCGGCGGCCATCGCCGCCCGGAGTGAGCCGCGCAGATCAGCCAGCATTTCCGGCCAGAAATCATGATAATCCGCCTCGCGGCGGCGGTGCATCAGGATGAGCGGACAGCGCGCCTGCGCGCAGGCTGCGCCCATCGGCGACTCGTCTCCACGGGCTCCGAACCGCCCGCCTTCCACGTCGTTGACGAGATCCGCGCCGGCGGCGACGGCCGCGGCGGCGACGGCGGGTTTATAAGTGTCGACCGAGAGCGCGGCCTGCGGGAAGCGACGGCGCAAGGCTTGCACGACCGGCAGCAGGCGGGTGAGTTCGTCGGCGGCGGCGAGGGGGGTGGCGCCCGGTCGGGTCGACTCCGCGCCGAGGTCGAGCACGTCGGCGCCTTCGTTCAGCAGGGTCTCGGCCCGGCGGAGCGCATCATCGATACCTGGCAGCGCGCCCCCATCGGAGAATGAATCAGGCGTCAGGTTCATGATTCCCATGATCAACGTGCGCCGACGCCAGTCGGGCAGGGGAGTGCCATGAGGGCTGGACCAGGACATCACGAGGGGGTTAGGGGGCGGCTTCGGGGGGTGCAACCCTAGAGGGGGAGGGGGCCGATTTGACCGCTCCTCCATCTATTAGAGGGAATGATGGGGCATAATTAAACATAAACACTTAATTAACAGTAACTTACATATTAATGCTTCGGTATCGACCTAAACCCGGGCTATTTATGAGCGATTTGGCCTGCTGGGGCTTGCAAATTACCGCTCTTTTGCGGACTTTTCCGCGTCCGAAACACCTCCTTTATGTTTTCTCGTATCCTCAGTCGGGTCGGTCTGCTCGCCGCCCTCTCCCTGGCCTTCATCACGGCCGGTTGCTCCAAGGAAGAATTGACCGTCCGTCAGTCGACCATGGATCCCAAGGGGCCGGTCGCGCAGGTGCAATTCGACGTGTTCATGGACACCGTCTGGCTGGTCGTGGTGCTTTTCGCCCTGGTCGGCGGCCTGCTCGTCTACGCCGTCATCAAGTTCCGCTCCCGTCCGGGCGACGAGAACAAGCCCGCCATCGTCGAAGACGGCCACGGCAATCCGCTCGTCGAGATCGGCCTCATCACGGCTTCCATCGGCGCGCTCGTCATCATCGCGATCCCGACCCTGAGCGCGATCTGGTACACCGACGACGTCCCGGCCGAATCCATCCCGACCTCCAAGCTTTCCGTCTGGTATCCGCGCGTCGAAGGCGGCCGCGAGAACTACGCCCAGTCCGTCGAAGAGCAGGTGCTCGAAGTCGACGTCATCGGCAAGCAGTGGTGGTTCCGTTTCGAATACCCGCAGCTCGGCCTCACCAACGACGCCAAGCATTCCGTCCCGAACGAGCTCGTGATCCCGAAGGGCAAGGCCGTCCGCATCAACCTGCGCTCCGAGGACGTCATCCACTCCTTCTGGGTCCCCAAGATCGCCGGCAAGGTCGACCTCATGCCCGGTCGTAAGAACCACATGTGGATCCAGGCGGATCAGACCGGCCATTACTACGGCCAGTGCGCCGAGTTCTGCGGCGACTCGCACGCCTACATGCTCTTCCGCGTCGAAGTCGTCGAGCCCGCCGAATTCGCCAAGTGGGTCGAGAAGCAGAAGGCCCCGGCCGCGCCGGTCGCCGCCGGTTCCAAGGCCGACAAGGGCAAGGCCCTCTTCGCCGCCAAGAGCTGCGTCATGTGCCACAACGTCGGCGGCCACTTCGGCGCCGGCGCCTTCGGTCCGGACCTCACGCACGTCGCCTCGCGCAAGTCCCTCGCGGGCGCCTGGCTCGACAACCGCGACGCCGCCCAGCAGCGCGCGCTCGAGCAGTCGACCGGCAACACCGAGAACTCCGTCCCCGTCGATGACGCCACGCTCAAGGCCAACCTCATCAAGTGGATCGGTTCGTCCGGGGTCGCGCACGGCGCCGACGGCAAGCCGTCCAAGGACGTCAAGCCCGGCAACCGCATGCACTACTACAAGATGTTCAACGTCGCCGGTCTCCGCGAGACCAACCAGCAGTTCACCGCCGAGGAACTCGACCACCTCGCCGAATACCTCCTCACCCTCAAGTAAGGCTTAACCCCGAAATTTTCCGACCATGTCCCACGACTCCCATCACGCTCCCGTCGCCTGCAAGACGGAGCTGGCCCCTGAGCGCAGCGACCTCGGCCTGTACCGCCCGGACCGGGCGACCGGCCTGATCGATTGGCTCACCACCGTCGACCACAAGAAGATCGGCATCATGTACGGCGCGTTCGCGATGCTGTACTTCCTCATCGGCGGCGTCGAGGCCCTCGCCATCCGCACCCAGCTGGCCCGCCCGGACAACGACTTCGTCACGGCGCGCATGTACAACCAGCTGTTCACCATGCACGGCACCACGATGATCTTCCTCGGGGTCATGCCGCTGTCCGCCGCGTTCTTCAACTTCCTCGTGCCGCTGCAGGTCGGCGCCCGCGACGTCGCCTTCCCGCGCCTCAACGCGTTCTCGCTCTGGACGTTCGTCTTCGGCGCGTTCGTGCTCAACGCCTCCTGGCTCTTCGAGTTCGGCCACCTCGCCGGCTGGTTCGACTCCTTCGCCTGGCACAAGGCGCTCGTCTACACCGACTTCGCCCCGGCCAACGGTTGGTTCAGCTACGCGCCGCTCTCCGGCACCTTCGGCGCCAACGGCCAGGCCCTCCGCTTCACCGGCGTCGGCACCGACTTCTGGATCATCGGCATCCAGATCCTCGGCATCGCCTCGCTCGCGGCCTCCTTCAACTTCATCTGCACCATCATCAACATGCGCGCCAAGGGCATGACCATGATGCGCCTGCCGGTCTTCACCTGGATGACCCTCGTCACCTCCGTGCTGATCATCCTGGCCTTCCCGGCCATCACCGTCGCGCTCATCGAGCTCATGTTCGACCGCGCCTTCGGCGCCAACTTCTTCAACCCGTCGGCCGGCGGCCAGCCCGTCCTCTGGCAGCACCTCTTCTGGATCTTCGGCCACCCCGAAGTGTACATCCTCGTGCTCCCGGCGATGGGCATCGTCTCGGAAGTCCTCCCGACGTTCACCGGCAAGTCGCTCTTCGGCTACCCGATCATCGTCTTCTCCGGCGCCGTCATCGGCTTCCTCGGCTTCGCCGTCTGGAGCCACCACATGTTCACCACCGGCCTCGGCCCCGTGCCGACCGCCGCGTTCTCGCTCCTCACGATGGCCATCGCCGTCCCGACGGGCGTGAAGATCTTCAACTGGCTGGGCACGATCTGGGGCGGCCGCATCCGCTTCACCCCGCCCATGGTCCTCGCCCTCGGTTTCATCTGGATGTTCATGTGCGGCGGCTTCTCCGGCGTCATGCACTCCTCGGCCCCCGCCGACTCCCAGCAGCAGGACAGCTACTTCGTCATCGCGCACTTCCACTACGTGCTCCTCGGCGGCGTGCTCCTCGGCCTGATGGCCGGCCTCTACTTCTGGTTCCCGAAGATCTTCGGCCGCATGCCCAACGCCCCGGTCGCCTACCTCGGCTCCGCGCTCGTCATCCTCGGCTTCAACCTCGCCTTCGGTCCGATGCACTACCTCGGCCTCGCCGGTCAGCCGCGTCGTACGCACACCTACCACGCCGGCAACGGCTGGGAGACCTGGAACTTCGTCGCCACCATCGGCGCCTACGTCCTCGGCATCGGCGTGGTGATCGTCTTCGGCAACCTCGTCTGGACCGCGTTCCGCGGCAAGAAGTGCGGCAACGATCCGTGGGACGGTCGCACCCTCGAGTGGTCCCTGCCTTCCCCGGTGCCGGAGTATAACTTCGCCCAGGCTCCGGTCGTCGCCACCCGCGACGCCTTCTTCGAGCACAAGCATGGCGCCAAGAAGATCGGTCTCGAGAATGACGGCGGCGAAGCCGGCGTCCACATGCCGAGCCAGTCCTGGATGCCGATGCTGGCCTCCGCGGGTTTCCTCTTCATCGGCTTCGGCATGCCGATGATGGCGATGGGCATCCCGCACGCGGGCTGGCTCGTCATCTCCGGCCTCGGCGTCCTCTTCCTCGGCATCTGGCTCTGGGCCCTCGAAGGTCCGGGCGGTTACATGCTCAAGACCCCGGCCCCGTCCGGCGCCCCGGCTCCGGCCGAGACCGTCGCCCACTGAGCCGATCTTCCTCCTCACCTTAAACTCTGACCTCCATGTCTGACCACGCCGCCGCGCACGAAGCGCCTACCTCCACCGGGATCGACCACAAGAAGCTCATCATGTGGCTCTTCCTGGCTTCGGACTGCATGTTCTTCGGCACGCTGATCTCCACCCACCTGCTGTACCGCAAGCTCTTCCCCGCCGGCTTCACCGACGCGGAAGGCCACCAGCGTTTCATCCAGGACCTGTTCTCCATCGAGCTGACGTCGTTCTCGACGTTCATCCTCCTGATGTCCTCGTTCCTGATGGCGCTCGCCGTCTCCGCGATGCACAAGGGCCAGCTGAAGTCCTTCCGTCGCAACGTCCTCGGCGTGATCATCTTCGGCCTGATCTTCCTGGGCTGCCAGGTCTTCGAGTTCACGCACTTCTACCACAAGGGCCTGACCATCCAGAACAGCGTCCTCGGCTCGACGTTCTACGTGCTCACCGGCACGCACGGCACGCACGTCGCCATCGGCGTCCTCTGGCTCATCCTGCTCTACTTCTACAGCTTCACCGGCAAGCTTGGCGGCCACATGGGCGCCCTCGACGTCGAAGTCGCGGGCCTTTACTGGCACTTCGTCGACATCGTGTGGATCATCATCTTCACGGCCGTCTACCTCGTCGAATACCTCGGGCCCTACGGCATCTGGGGTTCGGGCCTGCCCGCCGTCGTCAAATAATCCGCCTCAACGCCCATGTCCTCTTCCCACGAAGCCGCTCCGAGCAAGGCCTTCCTCGCCGAGGAAGTCCGTCGCTACCACCACTTCATCGTGCTGGCCCTCTGGCTGGCCGTCGTCACCGGCGCTGAGATCGTCCTGATCTACCTGCCGCTGCCGACCGCCGTCATCTTCACGATCCTGACGCTGATGTCCGCCGGCAAGTTCTTCGCGGTCATCCTGTGGTTCATGCACCTGATCTACGACAAGCGCCTGCTCTTCTGGTGCTTCCTCGCCGGCCTGGTGCTCGCCTTCGCGACCTACGCCGCGCTGCTCTGCCTGTTCAGCGCCGAACGCATCGACACGCGCTGGTTCAGCTGAGCCGGACGACCACCGACCGACGAAGGCCTCCGTGCGAACGGAGGCCTTTTTCGTGCCCCACGCTTGCGGGTCCGCCCGCCTGTGCTTCATATCAACGGAGATGAACATCCCCCTGCACTGGCACACGGAGCCGCTCCTGCTGCTCCTGGTCGTCGGCGCGTCCTGGGCGCACGCCCTGGCCTGCGGGCCGTACCGCGCGCGCTGGATGCCGGGCCGGGCGGAGTATCCCGTCGGGCATGCGGTGCGGTTCCATCTCGGCGTGCTCGTCGGCTATGTCGCGGTGGGGTCGCCGCTGGACCAGCTCGGCGAAGGCTTCCTGTTCTGGGCCCACATGCTGCAGCATATGCTGCTCATCTACGTCTCCGCGCCGCTCATCGTCACGGGCCTGCCGCCCGAGCTCGTCGACGGTTTCCTGAAAGACCGGCCCCGGCTCACGCGCGTGCTGGCCTTCCTGACCCACCCGGTCGCCGGCGGGCTGATCTTCACGCTGTGCTTCTCGATGTGGCACTTCCCGGAGCTCTACGAGGCCGCCCTGCGCAGCCGGCCGCTCCACGTGCTCGAGCATTGGTCGATGTTCCTGCCGGCCATCCTGATGGTGTGGCCGCTCTTCTCGCTCTCGCAGCGGCTGCCCCGCATCGGCTACGGGATGGCGATCTTCTATTCGTTCGGGCTGATGATCGCCGACCTGCCGCTCTGGGCGGTGCTCATCTTCGGTGACCACCCGATCTACGAGACTTACCGGCTGGCGCCGCGCGTGAGCGAACTCTCCGCCGCCGCCGACATGATCCTCGGCGCGGTCGTGATGAAGGGCTTCAACGAGATCTTCGCCCTGCTCTGCATGGGCTACGCCTTCTTCGCCTGGTATCAGCGCGAGAAGTGACCGGTCTCAGTGGCGCGAGGCGCGCCGCAGCAGGAACCAGCCCAGCGCGAGGACCGTCAGGTTCGGCAGCCAGACGAGCAGGTCGGGCCGGAGCGCGGGATCCTTCACGTAGCTCGCCATGGAACTCAGCAGATAATAGCTCAGCGCGAGGGCGAGGGCGAGGGCGGCGTTGACGAAGGTCTCGGACCGGCCGACGCGCACGGCGAGGGGTACGGCGAGGAACGCGAGCGTGAAGACGGAGAAGGCGCTCGCGAGGTGCGCCATCAGCTGGGTCTTCACGACCATGCGTCCGCGCTCGAGGGTCGCGGCGTCGGCGCCGGCCGGCACTTCCCAGCCTTTGTCGATCGCGTCCAGGAGTTCCTGCGTCGTCAGCCAGCGCAGCTTACGCTGGAAGTTGTCGCCGTCCTTGAAGACGCCGGCGGCGGGGAACTCGAGGGTCGAAGTGGTCGCGGTGGCGAACGAAGAAGGCTGCAGGAAGGCCTGATCGCCGGCGGGGCGGGAATCGAGGCGCGCGTCGGTGAGCGTGATCCGCAGGACGCCTTCGCCGGCCTTGGAAACCGCGCGCGCCAGCCGCGCTTCGCGGGCATGGACCGATTGGACGAGCCGGCCGCGGTCGTCGACCCGCCAGAGCCAGAAGTCGCGGAGGACTTCGCCGTCGCGCGCGCTGGCGCGGATGACCATGCCGGGGAACTGGCGGTTCAGCTGGCCGGGCACGATGACCGAGGCGGGGTTATCCTTGGCGGAACCCACGAGCAGGCGGCGGTATTCGGTGTTGGCGGCGGGCGCTACTTCGAGGTTCAGCCAGGCGGAGAGCAAGGCGCAGGCGCCGGCGAGGAGCAGGGCCGGCCTCGCGATTCGGCTGAGGCTGAGTCCGCCGGCTTTCATCGCGGTGATCTCCTGTTGCGAGCCCATGCGGCCGAAGGCCAGCAGGACGCCGGTCAGCAGGCCGAGCGGCAGCGCGTAAGGCAGCACGCCCGGGATGAGGAGGGCGATGAGCTCGAGGCCCTCCCAGCCGCTCACGCGGCCCGAGGCGACGGCGCCGGAGACCTGGTTCAGGATGTTGCCGGCGACCAGCACGAACACGAACGCGGCCGTGGCGCCTCCGCCGGCGACGGCGGTTTCGGTCAGGACGTGGCGGTCGAGGAGGCGCACGTCAGCATCCAAGCCGACCCCGCCCTTCTCTCCAAGGCGAAAGGCTCAGGGGGCCGCCTTCTGGTCCAGGTCGGCGGGCAGCCCCGGACCGCGGACGGCTTCGATCTCGCCGGCGCGCACCCAGCCGGTCTTGCCGTCGGCGGTGCGGACACGCATGTGCCCGTTGAGCGGTCGTTCGGTCCGTACGACATCGCCTTCGGCCACGCCGCGGAGCGGTTCGCCGAACTGCGTCGGCGTCAGGCGGAGGGAGACTTCGGGGCGACGGACCACGGCGCGGGAGCCAAGCGAGTGGCCGCCCCAGAGTCCGGGCACGCAGAGGGCGAGGACGGTGAGCGCGCCCACGCGGGTCCACTGGTTGGCCTCGCTCGCGGGGCGTCCGCGCAGGCGCGGTACGGCGACGCAGAGGACCGTGGTCCAGAAAGACACGACGGCCAGCAGCAGCCAGAGATCGGCGGTCAGGAACGCGGCGTATTCTTCGACGGCCGTCGGTTTCGGGCGTTCGACGCCGCCGGCGTCCAGTCCGTGTCTGAGGCCGGCGAGCGCGACGGGGTCGCGGGGGTCGATGAGGAGCGCGCGCTCCCAGCAGATCATCGCGCGGCCTTTCCGGCCGAGCCGCCATTCGGCGTTACCGAGCGACGCCAGCCGGGCGGCGGACACGCCTTCGGCGCGGACTTCCGCGCTCCAGAGTTCGACCGCGCCCGCATAATCGCCCCGGGCGTAAGCCTGCTCGGCGGCGCTGGGCGGCTCGGCCGCGGCGAGCGGCGCGAGCCAGCAGAGGAGGAGCAGGGCGAAGGTCTTCATCGCGTGGCGAGCAGGCGGCGCAGGAGCGCGAGGTCGGCTTCCGCGTCCCCCGCGTCAGCGAGGGCCGCGGCCGGCGCGAAACGGTCGGCGTGGGCGCGGAGGAAAAGTCCGTCGAGGCGGGCGCGGTCGGCGCCGGGCAGGACGCGTTCGACGTCGCTCTGGGTCATCGCCTGTTCTTCGGCATCGAGCCGGGCGGCTACGCCGGCCTGCAGGCCGCGCACGACGGCGACGGCTAAGCCCCGCGCGTCACCTCGGCGGCGGCAGGCTTCGGCTTCCGTGATCGCGGCGCGCATGAGGGCGCGGGCGCGCCGGCGCCGGCGGATCTCCGGATGCGCGGCGAGGTAGCCGAGGATTCCGGTCACGGTCGTCGCGGCCACGACCAGACCGAGGGCGGTCGCGTTCGCGGACCAGAAACCGTCCGCGTCGGCGAGCGAACCGGCGGGCGAGCCGCGGAAGAAGGGCGAGGAGCGGTTCGGCTCGGGCGTCGCGAGGCCGGTCGCCGGCTTCGGCTGGGCGGCGACGGGCGCGGCCGGATCGGCCGTCACGAGGTCGACCTGCGCCGGCGCGTTGCCGGTCACGGTGATCTCGAGCGGGGTGAACTCCAGGCGGCTGAAGGTCTTGGTCGCGGGGTCGAAGGCGGCGAGGCGGACGGCCGGCGTGCGCAGCTTGCCGGGCAGGCGCGGCACGAGCGTGTAGACGAACATGCGTTGGTCTTCGGCGTGGCGGCGGCGCTCGGTGGCCGGGAGGACGTCCCAGGTCTCGTCGCCTTTGAGTTCCGGCGGCAGGATGCGGTCGAGGTTGCCGTCGCCGGTCAGGATGGCGCGCAGGCGGATGGGTTCGCCGACCTCGGGCGTATCCTTCGAGACCTGCAGGCCTTCGGCGACGAAGCGGCCGATGGCGCCGCTCCACTCCGGCGGGCGGCCGCGTTCCGGCACGTGCGCGACCGTGAGGCGACGACGGAAGGCGAAGGGGCGGTCGCGGCCGCCTTGGTTGAACACGCCGGCTTCGCCGTTCTGCACCAGCATGATGCCGTTGAGGGAGAATTCGCCCGCGCCTTCGCGGATCGGCGTCAGGTCGAACGTCGTCTGCAGGCCCTGGCCGAGCCCGTCAGGCAGCGGCTGGCGTTCGGCGGTGACGACCATCGAGAAACCTTCGGCGAGCGACTCGAGCCCGTAGCTCGCGACGACCGCCTCGTCCTCGCCGCCGCGCATGCGGATGGCGCCGCGGACGAGTTCGCCCACGTAGAAGGTGCGGTCGGGCAGGACGAGTTCGGCCCGGGCCTGGGCTTCGCGGCGGAAGGCGACCTGGTCGCTGACCAGCAGGCGGATCGCCGGCACGACCACGACCTTGCGGGCGAAGCGCAGGTTGAACGAAGGGATGACGTGTTCGCCGAGCGGTTCGGGGGCGACGCCCGAGAAGTTGAAGGTGGCCTCGTTGGAGTCGGGCCGGATGATCTGGCCGGACAGGCGCAGGGCCATGCCGCGCGGCGGCTTGATCTCGCGGCTGATGAACTGGGCGCCGCCGAGCACGACGTCGGACTCGACCATGATCTGGAGGCGGAACGGCTGGCCCGGCGCGGTCACGCGCGGGGTGATCTCCCAGTGGACGCGGTCCTCCGCGCGGGCGAGGAGCCCGAGGCAAAGCACGACGCAGACGGAGAGGAAGCGGCGCATCTCAGTAGTCCTTGCCTTTCTTGTCCTTCGGCCTGCCGCCGCTGCCGCCCTGGCCGTCCTGCTGGCCGGCGGGCATCTTGCGGCCGAATTCGTTCTTCAGGCCTTCGAGCGAGCCGCGGGCCTCCTGTTCGGTCATCTTCTCTTCCTTGCCTTCTTCGCCCTTCTTGTCGCTGCCGGAGCGGGGCTTCGGCTTGCGGCGTTCGGGCGGGAGGAAATCCTCTTCCTCATCCTCGTCGCCGCTTTCCGCTTCGGGCGGCAGCTTGTCGTCGGGGATGCGCTTCACCAGCTCGCGGATGACGTCGCGCAGCTCTGCGAGCTTCTTGCGCTGGGCCTCGATGGTCTCGTCGAGCGCGGCGGTCTCGCGGCGCAGGGCGCGCAGGAGTTCTTCGACGGCCTCGGCGTTGGCCTTGCCTTGGGCGTCGGCGGCGTCGAGTTCGTGCGCGCCGCGGAAGTCGCCCACCGAACGCGTCCAGAGGGCGATCACGCCGGAGCGTTTGGTGACCATCGCCTCTTCCTTCGGGATGAGCTTCTTGATGGTGCGGTAGGTGTTGATGCCGCCGCCGAGCGCGGCCGTCGCGGGCACGTAGTCCGGCTCGCGGCCTTCGGCCTTCGCCTTGTCGAGCAGCTCGATCTGATCCTTCATGTCCGAGATGTCGGCGTCGGCCGCCTCGAGGTAGGAGCGCGCGATGGAAAGTTCGGTGACGTCGCCGGCCGTGCGGCCGCCGAGGCCTTCCTTGCCTTTGCCGAAACGGACGTGGCCGAGGTTGTGCAGGGCCGGCGGGCGGAGCGCGTCGACGTCGCGGGCGAGCGAGGCGCGAAGGGCTTCCTCGGCGCCGGCCAGGTCGCCCTCGGCGAGGCGCTGCGTGCCGCGGTTGTGGAGCTCGCGCGCGTCGAGCCCGGCGAGCGGGTCGGCGACTTTTTCGGCGGCGGCCGCGGCGGCCGCGAGCAACAGGAGAGCGAGGAGGTTTCTCATGGCGTGGTCAGGCGGCGGCGGGTGGAAAGGAGGGATTCGGCGACCAACAGGAGGAGGGCGAGGCCCAGGAACCATTCTTCACGGGGGACGCCTTGGCGCCCGGCCCCGCGTTCGTCGGTGCCCGCCTGGATGGCGAGGCGGAGGGCTTCCATGCCTTCGCCGGCTTGGCCGAGCCGGACGAAGCGGCCGCCGGTGGCTTCGGCGACCTCGCCGAGGGTCTTCTCGTCGAGGCGGCTGAGCACCTCTTCGCCGGAGGCGTCCTTGAGCGTCTCGATCGAGCCCGTCTCGCCGATGACGCGGATCGGTCCGCCCGAAGGCGTGCCGACGCCCACGGCGTGGAC